>DJQW01000001.1:258101-488534 GCA_002437665.1 Alphaproteobacteria bacterium UBA6376 | reverse complement strand
AAACTGCGCTTCGCTTGTTTTCATATACAAATTTTGGTGGGGACACAGGGACTCGAACCCTGGACCCAATGATTAAAAGTCATTTGCTCTACCAACTGAGCTATGTCCCCAAAACGGAACCTGAATCTGGAACTTGCGTTCTCTGTTCAAGGTTCGGGGCAAATTCTGACACAATCTGAAATAAAAATCAAGAAAAAATCGCATTTTTATTTATTTTTTGTTTTTCGCGCCTGTGCCGCCGCCAACAGGTGTTCGAAATCAATCGCCCCGCCCGCGTCGGCGTCCAGCCAATCTGTCACATGCGTGACGATATTTTCCACGTGGCGCGCAATAACAGTGCGACTGTTACGAAAACGCGTTTCGTTGACCAAGTGCAACAATTCCCGCCCTAAACCCGCCAATGTCTGAACCTGATTTACCGACAACAGGTCTGCCTGCGCCGCACTGTACAGCAAGTTTTCCAATTCAGTGTGATACGACCGCAATGTGGCGATTGTGGTTTTGCTCAGGTTGATTTTACGCGCAATCATTCCCGCCGTCAGGCCGTCCATTCTGTTCAGAGATTCCAACGTTGCGCGCCCACGCACCCCAATCGACCGACGCAACAGCATTATGATATTCAGCACCAACACGTTTATCTTGTCCGTCATATTTGCCGCCAATGTAGTACTGAGTTTATTGGAAATTCGAGAATTAGAATAATCGTACAGCAAAAACACCAGTGGTATCGACAACAGCGACGCCGCGATATTCGTCATCAAATCCGCCAGTTCTTTGTCAGCAATGTTATCCTTGGTCAATGTGAACAATGCCACCCCACCCGCGATTGACAGCAGGTATGGAATACTTTTCAGGAAAATATCACGCAACCGTATGCCCATGGTCACAGCATACACACATATCACGCGTGCGGCATCAGGAACAAAATACTAGATAATATCACACCCGCATGGGCGGATTGTCGTACTGGGCACATCATCACAGATTGTACAGCGGTTGCAATAGTTAGACGCGCGACTGCGCCCAAACACAATCGCCCACAGACCCAACGCCACCAACAACACCGCCATAATCGCGATACTGTAACGCCAACTGCCCAACGTTGCACCCAGACCAATAATCAAACTCATAAACAAATAAGACGTCTGGTCGGCAATGCTGAAAAAAGACAACATTTCCATTCTGTTACGGGGTGGCAACATGTTCTGGAATCGCGCAAACAGCAATATTTTCAGGCACGCACATATTGCGTACGCCACGCCCAGTGCAACCAGCCCGTACGCATTATAGTTCATTGCGAATACCGCAAACAATACCCCCACAACCAATATCATTACATACAGCCACATTGGGCGCACCCATGTAAATTTGTGTGCATACGATTGGCCCAAAACCTGACACAACATCATAAAGAACGGCACGATACCAATAAACTGAACCGGTATGCCGATGCCAAAACCAATCAGCGACAGATAATCGTCCAGATATGAAAAATTAGTCACCAGAACCGTAATAACCAACATCACGATAACCGATGGCGACGCGCACATAACGCCGACCGCATTCTTGATTGATTTGGAAATCGCCCCGGCATTATTGGTGATGCCACTGTATTCTTGAATCAAATGCATGCGCATAACCGTTATCATTCCACCAATCATCGCCAACACTGACAATGCCGTCACCCATTCATAACCAAAGAACATCAACAGCGACCCCGCCGAAGACAATGCCGCCCCAATCGCATCAATATTCTTGCGCCGACTGAGCACGCGTTCATACGACATCGTGTCGCTGCGGGCGCAAACCTCGTCATACAAGACATCTTCGGAAACGACGTTGTAAATCGCCCCTTGGACGCCCCACATCAGCATACCGATGGCGAATACCGGCAGACACGGCCACAGCAGCCACATAATTATTGCCACTGCTTTGATTACCATACCAAACAGCATTACATTTTTTGCACCAAACCGGCGTGCAATATGCGCAACCGGTAACTGTGTCAGCAATACCCCGCCCGACCACAGCATCAACAGCACAGAAATACCAAAGTCGCTGACACCATGCGCCTGCATAAAAACAGCATAAACGGGTTCAAGGAACAGCAACGCATTAAAAAACGTATAGCCATAGATACAATTCAAAAATCTGGTCAATGAATATTTATCAGACATCCCCGCACGCCCCCACATAAACGCGTTTGCATTATACACTATTTTTATGCCCTGTGTATTGATTTTTTGGCAAAAAAACACTATAATTGCGTGTGTAAGTAATCAAAGGGGACGTGCCCATGTCTGTCAAGATGAATGAGTTTTTATTACAGTACTACAAGCAGTTGCGTTTTAACAACATGCCGGCCGAGGTTCGCGCCCAGTTCAACGTGTATCTGAAGGCCGATGATTTCCGCGGTCATATGAAGGACTGGAAAAAAGAACTGATGACGAATGGCGCGAACAATCCAATACCCGACCCGACCGAGGTAAATGGCGCGTGGGAACTGAGTGACGCCGAATGGGAAAAGTTATTCCGCGCATTCCAAGATGCGTTTCGCGCGATGGACGCGGACAAGAAATCATTCAAGGACAACAAAGACGCGAATGATTTCCTGAATGAATATTTTGGCGATTTGCGTCTGTTTTCAAATGGCGTTGCCAGCAATGATGCCGAACAAGAGATTCAGGGTAATTTCAAAACATTCTTGGAAAACAACCGTCAGGTTTTAGAGGTTGCGTTCAAGCAATGGGGTTTGACCAACGGTGATTTTTCTTATTCCGACCTGATGGGTGGTATTCGGGACAAGAAATATAACACATCGCCAAAGTTCCAACAGAAAATCAAAGATGTTGCCCAGTATGTTGCGTACTATATGCGCCAGCCGGATTTTGTAAATTCGCTGGGGCCAAATGCACAATTAAACCTGCCTAATTTTGAAAAGGTTGAAAAGGGATTCGACGACGACCAGATTGACCCAAACGATATGGCATATTTCCGGCGCAACTATCGTGATTTGCTGGATACCCTGAACAAAAAGTCCAAAGTTTATAATGTATTCAAGACATATGACAAGGGCAAGATTTCCAAACCGCTGGACGAGGCAAAAGAGAAAGTCAATTACGACAGCAAGGAATCTGATGACTATGTTCCGCCAAAGCGTGATGATGAACTGACCCCATGGCAACAGTTGTCCAAGAATATTGGTGACACTTGGTCTGATTATATGGACAAGTACACCAAACTGCGTGGTGACCGGTTGTATATGTCTGATTCCGCCAAGGCGATTGTCAAGGCATTGGACGATAAAAAGGTCAAAATGAAACCAACCGATGGGTTGGGTAAACTGGTCGAAAATACCGATGCGATAAAGACGAACCTGCTGTATAAATCGCCAACCGCGACCAAGCATTTTGAATGGATGGCCAAGACGTTAAAAGAATTGCAATCCACCATGCCCAAGGCGTTTAATGGCGCATTGCAAAACGGGCGTCAGATGCGTGCGTTGGTATCTGAATTGATTATGACCGCCGTTCGTGATGGCAAAATGGACGAGGCAAAATCCGCGATGGAGGTTTTGTCGGTCATCCACTATGGTTACACCACCAGCAAAATCATGGATGCATTGGGCAAAGAAAACCTGACTGTGTTTTCCGACGGGAAATTATCATGGAACAAAAATCAGGGTGTTCAGTTTGTCACAAACGCCATGGACAAGAGTATCAAGTGGGCATTTATGGCGGTTGGGTATGGCATAACGATTGCGGGAAATGCGTATAACCTGCGCGGCAGCAAGTTTAATCAGGCCACCGGCCGTATGAAAAAGGCGCACGATGACTTTGTTCAGAAAAATGATGACGAGAAAAACAAGAAAATTGCCGAACGCAATATAGAAAACCCATTGGCACAGCAACGCATTCAAGCCGAACAAAACGTGATGGCGCAAACGGGTATAACCGATGCGACATACGCCCAGCACGAACAGGCGTATAACACCGCCGACGCGGATGCAAAGCAAAAACTGACGGCGATGAATGATGCCGACAAACGCCTGAAAGACGCCAACAAAAAATTGGAATCTTATGATGATTTGGAGCAGCAAATACAGAGCGCGAAACAGGCATCAGCCAAGATGCAACAGGATTTGCAACAGTTGAAAAATGCACTGAATGACCCGAACACATATAACGGTATGCCACCACAGGTGGCAAATGCAGTGGCGGTTGATATTCAGCGTCAGATTACGGATTTAACCCAACAAGACAACGATTTGAAAAAATCCCTGTCCCAGTTGAACAAGAGTCAGCAGAACTTGTTGACCAATCCGGACATTCAAAATGCATTGAACAATCGTCCGACATATCAGACGAACTTTAATGCCGCACAGGCGTCGTACAAAGCCGCACAACAAAGGGCAGACCAGTTAGGTGATCCTGTGCACAAATTCAAAAATGCAAAAGATCGCGTTGATGAATGGAACAGCCAGATTGATAAACGCAATGCCGAAATTGATAACTGGGACGATAAGCACAATGATAAATTCCAAGAACTGATGGCGTATTGGGATTTCTTGGAAACCGGCCGCAACCTCCATATTGGTAAATTGCATTCGTGGACACCCAGCAGTGAAGAAGAAAAACAGAAAAATTTCAACGGCAGTGCACTGTTCCAACAATATCTGGCCGCGTATGGGCGCGTGGCATAACGCCCTTGCCTTTTTCGGCAATTTGTGATATAATGTGCTGCATAACGACACCGCCAATGGCGGTGTTTTTTATTGCAAAAAATCAATCAACATAAAAGGAATTTATATGGCACGAGTTTTACAAATTCGGCGTGGCAACGCATCACAAAACGATAACTTTACAGGAATGGCGGGTGAAATCACAATGGACACCGATGCAAAAACACTGCGTGTGCACGATGGCGAAACACTGGGCGGGTTCGCACTGGCGCGCGCGGGTGATGGCGGCGGCAGTGGCGATTTTGATATCGGTTCAGTATCAGACGAATTTTGGACGGCACTGTTTGCGCGTATGTCGGCGCGCGTACCCGAAATTATGACGTCGCCTGAAATTGCAATTACCAACACATCGGGTCAGGAATATATTTTTGACACTGCCCGCACGCCAATATTTGCAAATGTCGTATTGCGTTGCAAATCCGCCGAATGCGGGTACGGCGCGGGCGACACGGTCGCGTCATTTGGCATTGGGGCACGCACAAATCCCGCACCAATGACGTATACGTCGGCAGACGGCCTGCATTGTGTGCAAATGGTTGGTGGCGAAGCGTTCTGGGTTTCGCACCGCGACACAGGAATTACGACAAAAATCACCCCTGAAAATTGGCGCGCAATATTCAGAGTTTACTGTTGAAACGGCTAAAATACTTTGCTATGCTGGTGGCGCAATAGAAAAAGAGGAAACAAATGTACATACTTGCACTGAACTGCGGTTCTTCATCATTGAAGTATCAGGTTTTCGACGCAACGTCCAAGAAAGCAATCGTTGGCGGTAACGTTGAAAAAATCGGTCTGCCGGATTCTTTTGTCACCCAGAAATATCCAGACGGCACAAAACAACGCAAAGACGCATCTATGAAAAATCATGACGAGGCATTGAATGTCGTTCTGTTCATGTTACGCGAAGCGTCCATTGACCTGAACGAAATCAAGGGCGTTGGTCACCGCGTCGTTATGGGTGGCGATAAATTCGCATCGTCTGTGGCGATTACAGATGATGTTATGAAAACAATCAACGAACTGTCGCCATTGGCACCGTTGCACAACCCACCTGCATTGATGGGTATTGTGACCGCAAAACAATTATTGCCAAATGCAAAACAGGTCGCTGTATTTGATACCGCATTCCACCAGACAATGCCAGATTACGCGTATCGCTATGCCGTGCCATCGGCGTGGTACACCGAATTGGGCGTGCGCCGCTATGGTTTCCACGGGACATCACACCTGTATGTTTCCAAACGCGCGGCAGCGATGTTGGGCAAACCCGCTGACCAGTGCAATTTGGTAACATTACACATTGGTTCGGGCGCGTCGGCCACCGCAATCAAGAACGGTATTTCCGTTGACACATCAATGGGTATGACACCAACCGCTGGTCTGACCATGGGTACACGTCCGGGCGATTTAGACCCAGGTGCGGTTCTGTATGTTATGAACACATTACACCTGACACCAGATCAAATGCAGAAACATTTGAACAAGGATTCCGGTCTGATGGGGCTGACCGAATGCTTTGCCGACCGTCGTGACGTCGAAGAAAACAAAGACGGCAATGACAAGTGCCGCTTGGCCATTGATACAGAGGTGCACAATGTTAAAAAATACATTGGCGCATATATGGCCGAATTGGGTCACACCGATGCATTGGTATTCACTGCGGGCGTTGGCGAAAACGACGATTACCTGCGCGAACGTTTCTGCACCGGATTGGAAAATTTGGGCATCAAACTGGACAAGGAAAAGAATGCCAAGGCATTGGCGCGCAAGGGTGTTGACGAAGCAGTAATCAGCACACCTGACAGCCGCGTCAAAGTATTTATGGTTGCCACCAACGAAGAATTGGTCATTGTCGAAGACACATTGGCAATCATGAACGGCACATATAATCCAAATCATTTGAAAATGGATTATTCGTTCGCAAAACAGCAAAAGACCAGATAATTTATTTCTGATGCACGACAAACGTCCTATTTCGGGACGTTTGTTTTTTTATTACATTTCTATTATTTTGATTTATTCAATATGTCGCCCGATTTAATGTATTCGGGGGCGTCTGACTTTAATTTTTGACGCGCGATTTTTGCATACTTTTTGGCGTTCTGGGCGTTTCCAATCATACTGTAATATTCCGCGCGCGCCCAATCACCACGACCATCATCATCACCATACGCGCGCGCCAGCACCCAATACGTCAACGGTGCGGGCGCGGCCAGTAACGCGCGCTTGCACAATTCAATGGCACGCGCGCCGTCGCCTGATTTTTTACGTTCGGTCAAAACCAATGCCAGTGCGGTCTGAATTTGGGGGGCATTGCCCGCCAATTCCAAACTGTGCGAATATGCGGTGACACTGTCGTCATAGTGACCAAATTGATATTCAATGTCGCCCAACAATTCATAGAAATATGGATTGTCCGCGTGGCGCGAAATCAGTGTTTGCGTGCCAACGCGCGCGGCGTCCAGATTGCCCGCCTGCATTGATGCAATGGCGCGGGCGTATATTGCCGCATCTGATTTGTCCGAATACGGATACAGTTCGCGCACGCGCGTGGCGGTGTCCAGATAGCCGACCAATTTCGCCTGAATCAAACGGAATTTTGCATCACGCGCGGGGTCGGCCGCGGGCACGGTATAATCTAATTTTGCAATTCGGTCGCGGACATTTTTCAATCGTTCGGTTGTCAGCGGGTGATTCACACGCGTTGGGTTCACGCGCGATTCCGCCGCACCACTGATTTCGCGCATTTGTTCAAAAACCTGAATAAAACCGTTCGGATTTTGCCCCGCACGCACCATCAAATCCAATCCCATATTGTCGGCAATGCGTTCTTCGTCGCGGGTAAATGCCAACATAGATTGCTGGGCAACGCCACTGGATCCCGCCAACACCCCCGCCCCCAGCGACGGATTACCACCCGCCACCATCAGGCCGATTCCCAGTGCCTGAATCAGCATTGCGCGCTGCATTTCCGCCGCCATACGCGATGACATCTGGGCCATATGGCCGCCGATTGTATGCCCCAATTCGTGCGCAATTACCGCCTGTAATGCATCGGGGGATTTTATTTGTGTCAACAGGCCGGTATAAATATACACATCGTCGCCGCCCATAACAAACGCGTTAAAATCATCGTCACGCACAATATGCACGCGCAGGCGATTTTCTGGAATTTCCGCCGCGGTGGCAATGGGGCGCACCAATTCAGTTACCACACGTTCAATTTCTGTATCATTTATCAACGACACCGCATGCGCGCCGGTCGCAAAAAATACAGATAATAAAAAGACAAATATCTTATGCACCCAGTTGTGTCCTGCGGTTAAATATAAACATTAAATCGCGCGCCCATGGCGTTGGTACGTCCATATCACGTGCCGCGGCCGATGCCAATCGGAACAAATCCCGATGTTCGCGCCAATCGGCAAAGTGGTAATTTATCCACCCACTTTGACGTGTTCCAATCAGTTCGCCCGTACCGCGCATCATCAAATCTTGTTCGGCGATTGCGAATCCATCATCGGTTTCGCACAGCACCGACAGACGGCGCATGCCGTTCTCGCTGGTGCTTTTGCCATACAGCAATATGCAATACGATTGTGCATTGCCGCGTCCGACACGACCACGCAACTGGTGCAAAGCCGCCAGACCGAATTGTTCGGCGTTTTCAATTACGATAATTGTGGCACGCGGGACGTCAATTCCAACCTCTATGACCGTGGTGGCGACCAAAATTGACATATCAGAATCATTATCGGCAAATCGCGCCATTGTCGCATCACGCTGCTTTTTGTCCATCTGGCCATGAACCAGACCCGCCGTTGGGAAAAATTCCCGCAGGTATTCGTACCGCGCGGTTGCCGCCGCCGCACCGTTATCATCGCTGTCGTCAACCAGTGGACATACCCAGAACACCTTGGCCCCAGCAGCAATTTGCGATTTCAGGCGCGTAACCAAATCGGCAATTCGCGATGTCGGCAATTTGGTTGTGATAATGGGCAGGCGGCCCGCCGGCTTTTCATTTATAATCGACACGTCCATATCACCATAGATTGTCATGGACAGCGTACGCGGAATCGGCGTTGCCGACAACGCCAACATATCAGGATTTTCGCCCTTGGCACGCAGGGCCTCGCGCTGGGTAACGCCAAAACGGTGTTGTTCATCAACAATGACCAGACCCAAATCGCGGTATTCCACATCGTCTGAAAACAACGCATGCGTACCGATAACCAGACGCGTCCGCCCAGAACGCAAAGATATCAATTTTTCGCGACGCGATGCCCCCTTGTCCCGACCGGTCAAGATATCGCACACAATGCCGATTTTATCGCACATTGGTTTCAGTTTGGCATAGTGCTGCATTGCCAGTGCGTCCGTCGGGGCCAGCATTGCCGTTTGTGCCCCAAATTCCGCCATACGCACCGCCGCCGCCAATGCGACGATGGTTTTACCACTGCCCACGTCACCCTGAACCAGACGCATCATCGGCACATCCGCCGACATATCGGCAAAGATATCATCAATCGTGCGTTTCTGTGCGCCCGTTAAATCAAATGGCAATGTGGCATAGAATTTTTCCAACAAATTATATTTCTGGGGACGTACCGTGCGACGATTGCGCGGGTCATGGCGGTTGCGGCGGCTGATTGCAATCGCCGTCTGGTGTGCCAGTAATTCCCAATATGCCAATTTAACAATGTATTTTGAATTTGGTGCCAGATCCGCATCGTCCGCAGGATAATGCACGTGCGCCAACGCGTCAAAAAATTCACGCGTATCAGAATCTGTTTCGCCCATCATCTTGTCCGGCAATGCGGCAAAGATTTGATCACGCACTGCGGCGAATGTTTTTTGGGTCAGCCCCTCGCCCGATGGGTAAATTGCCTGTGTCTGGGGAATTTTGCCGGCGTTTTGCATTTCTTCGATAAAATCGGGGTGATTTATCGTTGCGCGCGCGGATTTTTCCAATTTGCCACTGACCATACGCCATGCGCCAATCGGCAATTTTTCCAACCAATAATCCAAGAAACGCGTATTAAAGAACTGTAACACAACCGTCGCACCGGTTTTATCGGCACAAACGACCTGTGTCGGGGCACGACGCCCGCGAAAGAACCCGCCACGACGATGTGATTTAACCAACAGCGGTATTGTCAGCGTTTCGCCCGCAACCCCGTCCGCCACGCATTCGGTAACGCCACGCGCCCGCACATACGACGGCACGTGCAACATAAAATCCAATACGCGACGCCCGCCCAAGACATCGTCAAATCGTGATGCCAGAACCGGCCCCACCCCCTTGACGAATTGCAGGTCTGTGTTCAAAAAATCAAACAGTTCTTTGCGCATTTGCCGATTTATTCCAAAACCTGTTTTTGCAAATCAATCAGTTTCTGACATCCCGCACCCGCCATTTCCATCAGTTTGGAAATTTGCGCCGCGTCAAATGGGTGCTGTTCACCGGTTGCCTGAATTTCAACAAAGCGTCCTGATTCAGACACAACAAAGTTAGAGTCCAATTCGGCGGCGCAATCTTCGTCATAATCTAAATCCAAGACCAATTCACCATTCCACAGACCGGCGGAAACCGCGGCAACGTGTTCCCGCACGGGATTCTGGGATATGCGGCCATTCTGCATCAGCCAGCGCACCGCCAACATCAACGCGACAAAACCGCCCGTAATTGATGCGCAACGCGTGCCACCATCGGCCTGAATCACATCGCAATCGATTGTAATCGTATGACGCCCCAATGCGTCCATATCAACCACACTGCGCAATGCGCGCCCAATCAGGCGGGAAATTTCAGCACTGCGGTGATCTTTCATAATTGCATCACGCCCCTTGCGCGTGCCACATGCGCGCGGCAACATGGAATATTCCGCCGTAACCCAACCGCCGGTTTTATTTTGAATGCGTTTCCACAATGGCTGGTTCAAATCAACCGATGCGGTACACAGAACCTGCGTTCCACCCATTTTTATCAGGCACGAGCCCTCGGCCCACTTGTTTACGCCTGTTTCCATGGAAACCGGACGCATTTGATTTGGCTGGCGCATTGATGGACGCATCATATTATTCCCCCATATATTAAAATGTATATAATAAGTATATATTACCACAGGATTATTGCAATTTTTTTTACGTTTGCATTTTTTTATTCATACTGTTATGCTGTGCAATCATCAGAAAGGATTTGATTTATATGTCAGCACAGACAAAACGCCTGATTAAAAAAGTTATCAGTTATTCGGGCATATTCTTTTTCGTTTTGGCCGCAACCATGTTGTGGTGGCAATTACGTAATTATACATTTTATGACATTATTCACGCAATCGCGGCAATTCCGCTGGCAAACCTGATTGGGGCGTGCTGTGCGTGCTTTGCGGGGTATTTGGCATTGTCGCTGTACGATTATCTGGCATTGAATTATGTCGGCGAAAATAAAAAGGTTGTATGGTGGAAATGGATGCTGGCGGGTATGCTGGGGTTCGCAATCAGCAATAATGCCGGTCACGCGGTAGTCAGCGGTGGCGCAATCAGATATCGCCTGTACACGCGGTGGCGCATTCACGGCAGTGATATTGTGAAAATGCTGACGATTTCAGGATTTACGTATTTCTTGGGCTGTGCGGCGATTGTGCTGATTGGTTATTTTCTGGTTCCGCACGATATATTAAATTCGTCGACGGGGGCATCAGTCGGTCTGAATGCGTTGTTTGTGTTCTGTGCGGCGGCATTGATGGCATATTTCGCGATGACCGTGCTGTTCCACGGCAAACACATCAAAATCGGACAATTAAAGTTCCAAATCCCATCGACCCAGATGGCGTGGTTGCAGATGCTGTTGGGCATCACCGACAGTGTTCTGGCCGGTTTGGTACTGTATTTCTGCCTGATTCCGTTTGTGGACATTCCGTTTGGGACATATATCGGCCTGTTCGTTATTGCCCAAACCACCGGTGTGTTCAGCCAAGTTCCAGGGGGCATCGGGGTATTCGAAAGCGTCTTTCTGTTGGCATTGCCCGACGGAATTGACAAGGCGAACATTTTCGGGGCACTGTTGGCGTACAGAATTATTTACTATGTTTTGCCGCTGATTGGTGTTGGGGGACTGTTCTTTATATATGAACGCTGGTTGCGCGCACGCATGAAACGTTGGGCAAACGAAGCGCGCGAGAAAATTTCCCAGATTCCTGCGAAAATAAAAAATATCAAACACACGAAAAAATAAATGCCTTGCCATACGGGGGGTGTGCATGTTATGCTGATACCTGTCGTATGACAATGGGGTATATGAAGTGTTTGTATTATCACTATTTTATACATTCTGTTGCGCGCCATTTGTTTACATGGTGCTTTCCCTTGGCATGGGCTGGGACGCCCCACAGGGACGGTCTGTATCCGTTGCATACGAACCCGCAACAAAAGGATTATTAAATGTCAAAAAAGATTTATGTGGACGCTGTCCACCCAGAGGAAACACGCGTGGTAGTGGTGGATTCTGCCACAAACCGTGTTTCTGATTTTGATGTTGAAACAACAACAAAACCCCAGATAAAGGGTAATATCTATTTGGCCAAGGTTATACGTGTCGAACCGTCATTACAGGCGGCATTCGTGGACTATGGCACGGGCAAGAATGGATTTTTACCGTTTTCTGAAATTCACCCAGATTATTATCAGGTATCGCCTGAACAGAAAAAGAAACTGTTGGAATTGGCACATGCCAATATCGTTGATGACGACGATGACCCAGATGACGAAAATGATGAGGTTGCCGAATACGACGACCACAGTGCCGGCGAAGATAACAAGGAATTTGTTAAACGCGCGCGTGAGTTCAAGATTCAGGACGTTATTAAACCAAAGCAAATTTTGCTGATTCAAGGTGTCAAGGAAGAACGTGGCCAGAAAGGCGCGTCCATGACAACATATCTGTCATTGGCGGGTCGTTTCGCGGTTCTGATGCCTAATTCGCGCAAGCGTAACAGTTATGGAATTTCCAAGAAAATTTCTGACAAAACCGAACGCGCACGTTTGCGTGAAATCCTGCACGGCCTGAAAATCCCAAAGGGCATGACCGTTGTTCTGCGCACCGCGGCAATGGGTGCGGACGCGACATCTATCGCGGCGGACTATGATTACTTGGTAAATCTGTGGAATGAAATCCGCAAGACAACATTGGAATCGGTCGCCCCCGTTACCATTCACACCGAAGATTCCCTGTTGCGTCGTGTTGTTCGCGATTTCTTGGCGGACAAGGACGATGTTCTGGTTATCCAAGGGGACGAGGCATATGAAGCCGCCAAAACGTATTTCCAGCAAATGTATGGCCGCGCGCCACGCAAACAGTTGGTTCAATACAAAGACGCCGCCGTTCCATTGATGGTCAAGGCCGGCGTTGAAAAACAACTGGAAGGGTTGCATGGCCCATATGTTCAGTTGCCATCGGGCGGGTCACTGGTTATCAACCAGACCGAAGCAATGGTTACAATCGACGTCAATTCGTCCCGCGCGATAAAAGAAAAAGATATCGAACAAACCGCCCTGAATACTAATTTAGAGGCCGCCGAAGAAATCGCATTGCAACTGCGTCTGCGTGATTTGGCGGGGATTGTTGCGATTGACTTTATCGATATGGAAGAAGAACGCAACAACCGCAAATTGGAAATGAAAATGCGCGAGGTTATGAAACGCGACCGCGCCCGCACACAGGTTGCGAAAATCAATACGTTCGGCGTATTGATGCTGTCGCGCCAGCGTCTGCGCAGCAGTTTCATTGAAACATCGTATGTCCAGTGTCCACACTGTTTGGGCGCGGGCGTCGTACCATCAATCCAGACCGCGGCACTGATTATGTTCCGCCATTTGCAGGAAAAACTGCTGGCAAAAAGTGCCCAGAAAATCATTATGACCGTCCCCAGCGACGTTGCGATTTACCTGTTGAATCACAAGCGCGCGGAACTGGCATCAATGGAATCTGAATTTGAAACAGAAATCGTTATTGTTGGCGACGACAGCATGATGAACATTGACCAGTATTCTATTCAGCGTGTTGCCCCAGAATCCAACAAGACCGAAGATTTGTTGGACGCGTACGCACCGTCAACCGATGCGAAAAAGAAAGATGCCCAGCATATGGACGCAAAAAAGACGACCATGAATGCCCCGCGTCGCAAACGCAAGAAACAACAAAAGAAGGCCACATTCTGGCAGAAATTGATTGGTTAAAAAATCCCGCCCCGTTTGGGGCGGAATTTTTTAGAGCATAGATAATAGATAGACAGTGTTTTTAGAACGTACTAAGTCCCAGAAACATTGTCATTGCGAGGAATGAAATGACGAAGCAATCCAGTAAATAAACAAGTGCGCCGATGGCGCGCTCTACTGACTGGATTGCCGCGCTGCGCTCGCAATGACAAGGGTGCTAGTAGAGCCAAGAAAAAAGATAGTGGCGGGAACGCAACCCGCAGGCGACACACGTGCTAGAACGTACTGCATTCCCCTCCATTGGAGGGGTGTCCGCAGGACGGGGTGGTCAAGAGAGCCCGTAATTATATATTACACAAGACCACCTCCCCGCTACGCGGTACTCCTCCATGGAATCGCCCACAAAATCTTACGATTTTGCGGGCGTTCAAAGGCAGGAATGACAATGGTGCTAGAATCTCTGTCATTGCGAGGAATGAAATGACGAAGCAATCCAGTGAATTAAAATGTGCGCCATTGGCGCGGCTTTATTTACTGGATTGCCGCGCGTCGCTACGCTTGCTCGCAATGACAATGTTTCTAGAATCTAACGCTTACTCGTAAGCGAACCTCGGTTCGAATCCGGTGAATAGACGACCGGTTTAACAAAAAACGCCAACCCTCCGGTTGACGTTTTTTGTTAAAATGGGGCGGATAACCTTATTGCTTCGCCACCTTGCAAAATCGCCCGATGGGCGACCGGCGTGTTTCCGCCTTTTTGCGGCGGTTCGAACGGCTTTACTCGCCGGTTCGAATCCGACCCGCCCAAGATTATTAAAAATGCCCACCGTTCAGGTGGGCATTTTTAATAATGGGGCGGATAACCGGATTCGAACCGGCGACACCTGGTACCACAAACCAGTGCTCTAACCAACTGAGCTACATCCGCCATACTGGTGGAGCTGATCGGACTCGAACCGACGACCCCTTGCATGCCATGCAAGTGCTCTACCAACTGAGCTACAACCCCTTGCGACGACATATTCTATATTTCTTCTTGCCAAATGTCAAATCAATTTGCTAACCTTTTTACACAAGAAGGAGATTTTAATATGGATTATCAAGCATTGAAAGCCGAAGTTGAACAAAAAACCCAGCAAACTCTGGACGTTTTGGCGGGCGAATACGCCGGTCTGCGTACGGGACGCGCGTCTGTGCACCTGTTGGACGGTGTACGCGTGCCGGTTTATGGTTCTGACATGCCATTGAATCAGGTTGCGACCGTTGCCACCCCAGATAACCAGACGTTGAGTGTCACCGTTTGGGACATCAACAACGCGGGCGCGGTTGAAAAGGCAATTCGTGATTCTGGTTTGGGTCTGAATCCAAACACCGCGGGCGGTGTTATTCGCCTGAACCTGCCACCACTGACCGAAGAACGCCGTCGCGAACTGACCAAGGTTGCAGGTAAATACGCCGAAGAAGCCAAGATTTCTATGCGTAACATTCGCCAAGATGCAATGGGCAAAATCAAACGCGCCGTCACCGACAAGGAAATTTCCGAAGATGACCAGCGCAAATTCGAAGATGATTTGCAGAAAGTGTTTGAACTGCGCGCATCACAGGTTGATGCACAGGCCAAACAGAAAGAAGCCGACATTATGTCCGTCTAATGGGGTTTATTGGCCATCTGTCACGCAAATTATCACCCACAGCATATTGGATTTAGAAATGTTTAGAATATTCAAAAAGAAAGTAAATGACGTCGCCAGCGCGCCTGTGCGCGTACCACAACATATCGCATTTATCTGCGACGGTAATCGCCGCTGGGCCGAGGCCCGCGGTCTGCCCCCGTTGATGGGACACAAGGCCGGAATTGCAAACTTTGAAAATCTGGTTGATTGGTACATCGCGCGTGGTGTGTCCACGGTGACGTTCTTTATATTTTCCACCGAAAACTGGAATCGTTCCAAGGAAGAAGTGGATTATCTGATGGACTTGTTCTATACAGAATTAAAGAAAAATATGAAGCACGCGTTGGAAAAGAATTTGCGCTATCGCGTGGTTGGTTCGCGTGACCGTTTGCCAAAACGTTTGGCACATATGTGCGATAAACTGGAAGAAACATCGGCTGAAAACACCGGTGGTACGGTTGTGTTTGCGCTGAACTATGGTGGTCAGGGCGAAATTATTGACGCGGTAAATGCCGCGGTTGCCGCCGGCGAACCGGTTACACGCGAAACGTTTGAAACATTCTTGGACACAGGCGATTTATTGCCGGTTGATTTGATGGTTCGCACCAGCAATGAATTTAGAATCTCTAATTTCTTGCTGTGGAAATTGGCGTATGCCGAACTGATGTTCGTTCCTGAACACTGGCCTGATTTGGTCAAAGACGAACGGATGTGGCAGCGCACATTGGACGAATACGCGCGTCGTGACCGCAGATTTGGTGGCGGCAAAAAGGCGAATTATTCCGGTAAACAAAAATAAGGTTTTGACATGTCAAACACATCACAGAGAGTCATTGTTGGCGCAATTATGGCGACGGTGGCCGTTGCGGCCGCAGTGGCGGAACACTATGGATTTCATGCGGTACGTTATCTGGGGATTCTGGTCGTACTGGGTATGATTCTGGAAATGATTATGGCAATTCGTCATGTGCCACAAGAACAGTTGTGCCAGAATAAAAACTGGCTGGTATATGGCGGATTCTTGGCATGGTTATTTGTGATGTTGGCGGCGATAAACACCGTGGCAACGCGTCCATGGATTATTCTGTTGCTGTTGTTGACAATCAGTGGTGCGGACATTGGTGCATGGTTCTTTGGCCGTATGTTGGGCGGGGACAAGATGTGGGAACGCCTGTCCGCGAACAAGACATGGGCGGGCCAGATTGCCGGCATTATATGCGGCACGGCTATGGCGTTGCTGTATGGGCTGTTGGGGACTGATACTTTTATGCCACAACTGATGTGGATTGGGATTAGTATCGCGTTACTGAGCCAATATGGTGACCTGACCGCCAGTTGGGTAAAACGCCGTATGGGCATCAAAGATTTTGGTCATATTTTGCCGGGGCACGGTGGAATGCTGGATCGGTTCGATGGGTGGATTTATGCCCTGCCCCTGATTTGGTTGATTATGTTGTAATACAGATTTGTAAATGTAAAGGAACGGAAAGTAATGCATACGATTGTGGCTGTGATTGCATTGATGGTTGTGTTGGGCGTGGTCGTGTTTATTCACGAATTGGGGCACTTTTTTGCCGCACGCGCATCCGGCGTCCGTGTTGATAAATTTTCAATCGGATTTGGGCCGGCAATTATCAAGTGGCACGACCGACACGGCACACAATGGCAGATTGCATGCCTGCCACTGGGCGGGTTCGTTTCCATTTACGGCCAAGAAATGATGTTTGACCGCAAGGCATACTCAGAATTGCCCGCCGATAAAAAGGTGGGGCATTACCTGTCTGCGCCCGCGTGGAAACAGTTTATAATTGTTGCCGCCGGCGTAACCATGAACTTTATTTTGGCGTGGTTTATTTATTCTGGGATTGCAATGTTCCATCCAAAGAATGTTCAGTTGCCCGTTGTCGGTCAGGTTATTCAGGAATCCGTCGCATTCAAGGCGGGCATTAAACCTGGGGACACCATTGTTCGCATTGATGGCGAAAAAATCACAAACTGGGGCGAACTGATTATTGCCAAAGAAATCGCGTCGAACCGCAACGCAAACGTGATTGTTGTGCGTGGCGAAAAATTGGTAAATGTTGAACTGTCGCCCGCCGAACGCTGGGGATTGATTGCCGACGGCAGCAAGACCGAATTGCGCAAGAAAGGGTTCTTTGGCGGATTGCTGACGGGGGCACGCGAAACGTATTACCAGTCCAAGACCTTGGTGGTGGTGCTGAAACAAATTATTACGGGCGAACGTTCGTCAAAGCAACTGGGGTCATTTATTACCATTGCACAGGTTTCGGGCAAAGCGATGGAGGCAGGAATATTTGCATTGCTGTCTATTATTGCCTTGCTGTCGGTGAATTTGGCTGTTATAAATCTGTTGCCGTTGCCGGTATTGGACGGGGGGTATTTGCTGATACTGGTAATCGAAGGGATTACACGTCGTAAATTGCAGGGGCGCGCGATGGAATACGTTATCATCGCGGGATGGTTGTTGATTGCCGGCCTGTTTATACTGACGATGTGGAACGATTTGGCACGCGTATTTGGGTAATACACTATGAATACAAAGAAATTATTTTTGGCAACCACACTGGCCGTCGTGGCGACAGGTGCAAATGCGGCAACCGTATCGCGCGTTGACGTATCGGGCAATCGCCGTATGGACGCGGAATCGGTGCGCATTCTGTCTGATGTCAATATCGGCGACACCGTGGGCGAGGCACGCGCCAACCAAATTGCAAAAAAGTTACAGGAAAGTGGTTACTTTTCAAAAATCAACGTTCGCATGTCAGGCAATGTGCTGAAAATCGACGTGGTCGAAGCACCAACCGTCAACATGGTAACGGTCGAAGGGAACGATGAAATTTCCACCGATGATTTGAAGAAAGAAATCCGCCTGAAAGAACGCGCGGCGTTCGATGAATCAACCATTGGCGCGGACGTCCAGCGTATGCTGACGATATACCAGCGCAAGGGGTTCTTTGGCACAAAAATCGAACCAAAGCGTATTGAATTGGACGACAATCGCGTGAACGTCGTTTATGAGATTACAGAGGGGCATCCAACATACATCACCGACATTGACTTTGCGGGGAACAAGAAATTCAGTTCGCGCACGCTGCGTGGCGAAATCTTGTCACGCGAACATGCGTGGTGGCGTTTCATGACCCAGTTTGACGTTTTTGACGAAGACCGCATTCAATATGACCAGCAGATGTTGCGTCAATTCTATCTGCGCAATGGCTATGCGGATTTTGCCGTGACCGATGCGACCGGTGTTTTCACGCCCGACCGCCAGTATTATTCGGTAACATTCACCGTTGACGAGGGGCAGCAGTACAAATTCGGCAAACTGGACATAGACAACCCGTTTCCCGATGTGTCGACAGATGAACTGCGCAAAGTGGTCAAAATGTCGGCGGGTGACACGTACAATGTTGACTTGGTTGACGAAACGATATCGGCCCTGCGTGGGGCAGTTGCCGATCATGGGTATGCGTTTATCAATGTTGAGCCCGTGCCGACAAAAAACAGCGACACGCATACGATTGATATGACGTTCAAGATTCAAAAGACCAATCGTATTTACCTGAACTCTATCAATATTTTGGGCAATGTTCGCACGTTTGACACCGTGATTCAACAGTTGTTGCCGATGCGCGCGGGCGATCCATTTTCGCTGCAAACCATTGAACAAGGTCGCCAGAACCTGATGCGTACCCGTTATTTCAAAGATGTCCAGATGGTGCCAACCCGATTGGCCGATGCAAATATGATGAATCTGGATATCAAGGTTGAAGAACAACCGACGGGCGAACTGTCGGGCGGGTTCGGATGGTCGAACATCAACGGTTTTATGGTTGATGCGGGCATTACCGAAAACAACTTTATGGGACGCGGCCAGATTGTTCAACTGCGCGGGTCAATCGCCCAGTATCAAAAACAGGCATTGTTCAGTTTCACCGAACCTTATTTGTTTGGGCGCGCGTTGTCGGGTGGGTTTGATGTATCGTACACAATGTATAACTATTCGTCATTGGGCGGATTGGGATATGATCGTGACTCGCTGACAATCGCGGGACGTATGGGTTGGAAATTGACCGACAACTGGTCACAGACGGTGCGTCTGTCGGCGGCATTTGACCAAAACTATGACCTGCAAACCGTGGGCGGGTGGCGCGATTCAACGTTGTATACGTTGGCCACATATTTGAAATACTATAACCTGAATACCAATTTCCAACAGAACACGCACACCGGTGTTGTGGCGAATTTAGGTCTGGCATATACCGGCTTTGGGGGCAGCGAAACATTCATGCGTTACAGCGCGGACATTACCGGCATGGTCAAATTCTTTGACGACCGGTGGCAGTTGCGCTCGTCGCTGGATTTCGGGTATATTCAACCTTTGGATGGCGATTATGTATCGCGTGTGTACCGCTATTTTTTGGGCGGGGAATCACTGCGTGGGTTTGATATCGCCGGCGTCGGCAGTCGTAACTGGTTCTATACATCGTACTCGTTGGGTGGCATGTGGAAATTGAACGGTTCAACACAACTGAATTTCCCTGTGTTTATTCCAGACGAATACCAGATAAAGGGATTTGTGTTTGCCGATTACGGTATCTTGGGCAAGCCACCACGTGACGAATACACATACAGAAATGTGTATGGCGCAACACGCAGCAACTTTATCGACAGTGACCTGCGCACATCGGTTGGTTTTGGTATTTATTGGAACACGCCAATGGGCCCGATGAATTTCAGTTGGGGTTGGCCACTGCACATGAATGAATACGACCGCGAACGTCGATTCTTGCTGTCGTTTGAAACACAGTTTTAACAAATGCCCCGTTCGGGGCATTTGTTAAAGTTCAAAGTTCAGAGTTCAAAGTTCAAATGAATAAAGCAGTGCGCCATTCGGCGCACACATTATTTGCACTTTGAACTTTGGTGTTTGAACTTTTGCTTGACCCGCGGGCGCGAATTTTCTTATAATTTATTTACACAAGGGGAAGAAGGACATGAAGAAAGTATTTTTGGCTTTGTTTGTTGCATTGGCACTGGCGGGATGTGGTCAGATTTACGACCGCGAACCGGTTGGTGTTGGCTATGACAACAACGAATTGAAACTGAGTCCGTGCGCCTGTATCATGGTATATCAGGCATAAATCCCACGCATTACATCAGGGGGGATTGCACATTGGATTATCCAGACAATTTTGAAACGCCGGCATTTCCAGCGGGCAAACGCATTGCCGTTTCCCGTGCGATGGCGATTGCAACGTCGGTGGCGTTTTTCTTGATTGTGTGCGTGTGCGGTCTGATTATTTGGACAACGCGTGGTGCAACGGTTGAACCGTTTATTATTTCCATTGACAAGATTACGGGCGCGTGGTCTATTGTGGGTCACCCACATGGCCAGATGGCGTATTCCGCCACCCGCACAATGCAAGAATCGGTGATTGCGAATTTTACGCGCGATTGGTTCACGGTGTCTGGCGATGCCGATAACACCGCGATGTGGCAAACGTGCGAGCGCGAACAGTGTCGTTCTGATGATGCGCCGGCGCGCACCGATAAAACGTGTGCGATGTATTGCGCCACATCGGACAGCGTGTTTAACACATTCGTGTACAATGTCATTCCAAACTGGCAGGATATTGCCGCACGTGGTGGACGCATGACGGTTGACACAACCAGCATGCAAATTGCGCCTGTTGGGCAAATAACACAACATGGTGGCACGTGGTCAATTCAGGCCACCGTGTCCAGCACACTGGACGGCGATATGCAAATTATCGCCTTTGCCAAGGTTGCACGTCAAACATCGTGGTATCCACGAACACTGGGGTACTATATCGCGGGATTTAACACATACAGATTGAACTGATGAAAAAACTGATTATGTTTTTGACGGGTCTGATGTTGCTGGTACTGACGTTTGGGGCGTTGTACCTGGGCGGGGCGATTTATGACGCCGGCGAAAAACGCAGCATTGACACGTTCTTTTTCCAGCCGAATAATTTGTCCGCCGATCGCCCTGGGGAATTACAGACACCAGACGAGATGGGCGAAAGTCGCATTTTGAATATGCTGGTTGATCGGTATGTTACGGAATATTTCTATGTCATTCCAGACCGTGAAAACATTGCAGGCCGCACCCGTTCGAACAGTGTGTTGGCCCGTATGTCGGGCGCGGACGTGTTTCGCACGTGGCAAAACACGGTTGCCAATGAAATCCAGACCATGGCCGAACATGGCGCGATGCGCACCGCCGCGATTGTTGGCGACATATTGCGTCCCACCGGCAGTGATTATTGGCAGGCGGACTATGAATTACGCACATGGAACGTGGCAAACGATTTGTCTGTCGCGCCCACGGTTACGCACGGCACGATGTATATGAAAATCAGATATGAATCCGGCCTGCGTGATTCTGTTGTTGAATATGGTGTGCATCGGTATCTGGATAGTGGTGGCGATCCGGCGAACTTGTTCAAGTTCGAAGTACGCGAGGTTATTATTAGATAGCATTGTTTTGGGGTGGTATGAATATGAAAATGCGTTTTGGAATTTTGTTATCTTGGTTGGCGATATGCATCGCGCCCGCGATGGCGACAAACGATGACCCGTTTGACTTTGATAACTTTGCCATCACCGACAGTGGGGACGCCGACATCAATGTGGAATCGGTATCTATCAATGCCGGCGCATCACCCGCGGCGGTGGAATCGTTTGATATTGCCGGAATTATGTTGGGCATGCCATTCGAAGATGTCCAGACATTATTCTTCAAGGACAAGGGGTTATATTCCCCACGCAAAAAAGACAGCATTGTTTACACCATTGCCAAGGATTGGAAATACAATCTGGACTATGAATGTCGCCGCCAAGGGATTGTGATTCCCGCCGAATTGTCCAAGTGTGTGAACAGTTTGGCGCGCAATCGTGGGTTGCTGTATGCATCCGAATTACATTTGGAACGTGAAAACACCGGTGAAACAATCGTGGTATATTTCACCAGCAATGCAACCGACAATTTGGTATGGCGCGTCGTGTACAACAATGACGCCAATGAATTAGAGGGCGCAGCCGAAAAATTTGAAAACCAGCGTCAGAAAAAGATTCTGGCGTTCTGGCAAAATGTGTTGGACAAGTACGGCGCACCGAATGCCGGCACGGACAAATGGGTATCAACAACAAACGCGTATGACCCAATGATGACTGCGTATTATGGCGCGTTGGATTTGGTGGACAATGGGCGGTATGCGTCTGATGCGGCGAAAAATGTTCAAGACGCCAGAGATAATTTCCAAGCAAAACCGTACGCATTCTGATGCGATTTGTCTGAATTATGGTGTTGGGTATGAATACATACCAATCTGGGTTATTTGCAGAATTTTGGGCGCGCATGTATTTGCGCATGCGGGGGTATCGCATTCTGGGGCGGCGGTATATCACCGGACGCAATACGGGTCGCGCCGAAATCGACATTATTGCCCGCCGCAAAAACGTCATTGTGTTCATAGAGGTTAAACGTCGTCCGACCCTCACCGCCGGATGGGACGCGATTACACCGGCACAGGCCGTGCGCCTGCGTCGTGCGGCAGAGACATATTTGGCGCGATTGTCACGCCCGTATGACGCCCGATTTGATGTGATTATTGTATGCGGCCTGCGCATATATCACGCCCGTGGCGCGATTTAAGTGGCGGGGAATGTCAACCGTTTTTTTACTGTTTTTTGTATTGCATTTGGGAATGCAGTCCTGTATAATTTCCACGAACTTTTGGAAAAAAGGAGAAACCATGAAAAAAGTTATGTTGGCACTGTTTGCCGTTTTGACATTGGCTGCTTGCACAGGTTCTTACAAATCTGGCAACTGCGAATACGATTTCTTGCTGCACAAAGATATTTCTATCTCCAAATTGATTGGTAATGCAACAGGTGGTTGCCGCTAATAAAGAAACGGGGCGTTTGCCCCGTTTTTTATTTTATCACTGCGGTTTTTATCAGTGATACATCATCGCGAATTGTGTCCAATTTTATCTGTAATTGTCCGATACCTGTTTCCAGTATCGTCGTGCGATTTTCCAATGTTGTAATGCGTGTGTCGGCGCGTTGAATGTCCGCCAGCGATGAATCTTGGCGGGCAACCCAATAAATCAGACCGCCGATAAAGGCGATTAAAAACCAACTGTCGCGCAGGGTTGCGATTATTCCGCCCAGCGCATTTGTTTCCTGTTTCATTTTCGCCCCCGTGATATCATATTTTCAATCATGTGCACCAATGCGCGCTGGGATTCCAGACCGCGCAATTCAGCGTCGGTGGCATTCGGCCCCAGCACGCGTTCAACCGTCATTCGGCGCAGGTGTTGCAGCACCGCCGCACCCGACGCGGTTGAAAATGTACGTGCGTAATTCTGTTCAATTTCGTTCATAATTTTTCCCCATGGTTAAATCAAGTTTTCCGACACTGCCATTTGGGCAATGGGTGCAATGTATTTCAGTTCTGCGTCACTGTTCAGTACAATCGGCGCAATCACCCCGCGACGTGACAAAATCTGTAATCCGCGGTCGGTCAGTGGTCGAATAAATTCGTGCAGCAGTCGCCCATATGTCGCGCCCAAGATTCGCATCATATCGGAATTTCGCGCCATAATTTCGGTCGCGGTCATTTCTTTTTCAGACAGCAATCCCAACCGGTCGGCCAACAGCGCGTGGCGAATCCGTTCGCGCAGGTCTTTTAATATTATTTGCGACACGTCAAAATCCGCGCCCGACGACAGTGGGGTCAGACCTGATGACCCGACGGCCTTTGGTATAATTGCCCCAGGGGTCAAATTGATGTTGTTCAGGTTGATGACGCCGTCATCGTCGGCCTGCCATATGCCGGAAACGGCGATGGTCGCGTTTTTCAAGACCAATTCAACAACCTTGTTCGCGGTCTTGATATCTGGCAATGCGCGCAGGACGGGCCCGCGGCCGTATTGTTCGCCACTCAGCACACTCCACCGGAAAATGATGTATGGATTGGTTTCAAATGTTCCGCGTGCGACGATATTATTTTCAATGTCGCCACCGACGTCCAACCATGCGGTGAAATCCGTACCAACCAGTGATTGCACCAAACGCAATGGCGTCGCGGGGTCACGCTTTATCTGGTCGGCAATGTCGGCGGGCGGTGTCCATGTTGGGTATTTTTCCAACACTTCGCGTGCCGGCATTGTGGCGGTATGAAATACCGCGTTTGGCAAAATCGCGATGTCGCGCATTGGTACGGCCGTAAACGAAAATGCCGATGATGCGCCGATTGGCGTTTCTGACATAAACAGGCACGCCGTTCCCAAAATCACCAAGTCCAAATAGCACTGGTGAATGGTGGTGTAAAAATTCGAATCATTCAGATTCGCGCGCAATGCCGCCGTTGCAGCGTCTGCATCGGGCGATGCGTCACTTTCCGGAATCAGTGTCAGCCACAGTGATTCTGGTGGTGTCATCAATGAATAAATTGATGCCGCCAAATTATCCACCGCATCGGCGGCGGTTGCATCAAACAGCGTGGCGGCGTCCGCGTCCGATGTCGGCATAGTGTAACGCATTGCGGCGTCCCATCGTGCCAACCATGGTGCGCGCACGTCCAGTGCGCGCCGATACATTTGTTCCAAGTTATTTTGCATGTTTACTCCTTTGCTGTATTAAACATTGAAATTAGTGTTTGCTGTGTATGCGCGGGGTGCATGACCCGCGGGGCGCACGGGGGTCGGCGCGATTGTAATTGCGCCCGCCACCGCGTCCAGTCCATCGTCGTGGCCCGTACCAATCGGTGACCAACCCATCATTTCAGCAACAAACGGTGTTTGTGTTATTTTGCGGTGCGCATACAATCGGCCCGCGGCCAATGTTGGCTCTATCGCGTCCAAGATTCTGTCCACCTTTGGTCGATTGTTTGTAATCCGCGTGATTGTGATTGGTATGCCGGCACGGGTTGCCGCGTCGCGCATTATTTCTGGCAATGCATTTCCGATGCCATTTGTTTCAATCGTGATGCGCCGCATGTTATATCGCGACAAAAATTCCAGCACACAATCGCACTGGTGCGCCAATGGATGCGTGTCGCCATCAGACACCGTCATGTACAAAATATCGTGAATAAAAATGCAACGTGATGCATCGTCACGATACAGAATTACGCACACACTGCCATCACGGCCACGACGCCCGCTGGACGGATCCCAATATGCCGCCGCGCCTGTAATTTTATGCGCGCCGATTTGCGCGATGTGCGCGTCAAACGTATCGTCGTATAATTGCAATGCCCCAGGGTCAAGGCGCGCACGCGTCGGCGCGACGGGCTGTAATAACATCTGGGATGCGAAATGACGTGGGCCGACAGCACCCCGCAATTCTGCAATGCGGGCGGGCGGGAACAATTCAGGCCACGCTGACGCACCCGTCGCATCAATTATTGGTATTTTCAATACGTTGTACCCGCGCAAAAAAGGCGTTGAAAAACCAAAATTTTTAGATACTATATCAGACATGGATTTTACCCCTAAAACTTTACCGACAAATTTGGAGGCCGAACAGGCCGTCTTGGCAGCGGTGCTGATGAACAACCGCGCACTGGAACGCATTTCTGATTTCTTGAAAGCGGAACATTTTTCGCACCCCGCACACCAAGAAATTTACAAGTTGGCAGAACGTCAATTTGCCGCCGGCATTCCGTTTGACATCATCACGGCGAAAAATTATCTGGATCAACAAGGAACGTTGGAATCCGTTGGTGGGGTTGATTACCTGACCCAGTTGGCGGGTGCGGGCGCGACGGTTGTCAATGTTGAGCAATACGCGCGTATCGTATATGACAACGCACTGCGCCGTGAACTGATTGAACTGGGGCAATCAATTACCGACAACGCATTTGTAGAGGATTTAGATAATCCCGTCACCACCCAGATAGAGGTTGCCGAGCAGAAATTATTTAATTTGGCATCGGCCGGCGAATCCAAGCGCGAGGTTGCGCCAATCGCAACCGCGTTGGCGGGCGCATTGAAAGAGGCCGAGGTTGCATACAAGGCAGATGGTAAACTGTCCGGTCTGACCACGGGTCTGAATGCATTGGACAAATCCATCAGTGGTCTGCATCACAGTGATTTGATTATTATCGCGGGTCGTCCGGCAATGGGTAAAACAACGCTGGCGATGAACATTGCGTTCAATGCCGCGAATGCTATTTTATCGGGTCGTGCCAATGAACAGTACAAGGGTGCGGTTGTATTTTTCAGTTTGGAAATGTCCCAAGAACAGTTGGCGGCGCGTGTGCTGTCGTCACAATCCAAGATTCCGGCAACCGCCATGCGCGAAGGGTCTTTTTCTGACGAAGATTTCTTGAAAATGACCCAGTATGCACAGGCAATCAGTCGCGTGCCATTGTTCATTGACGATACCCCTGGTATGTCTGTGCCGATGATTCGCACGCGTGCGCGTCGCTTGGCCCGCAAATGTGGCGGAATCGCATTGATTGTTATTGACTATCTGCAGTTGATGACGTCCCCTGGTGGTCGCAAGAACGACAACCGTGTTCAGGAAATTTCTGAAATCACACGTGGTCTGAAAATGCTGGCCAAGGAATTGGATGTGCCGGTTATCGCCCTGTCCCAGTTGTCACGTAGTGTTGAAAACCGCGATGACAAACGTCCACAGTTGGCGGACTTGCGTGAATCTGGTTCTATTGAACAGGACGCCGATATTGTTATGTTCACGTACCGCGAAGAATACTATTTGGAAAATCGCGATCCGTCACAACGCATTTCGGGCAACACAAATGCCAACATTCAGGAATCATATCAAAAGCGTTTGGAACGTGCCCGTGGCAAGGCCGATGTTATTATCGGCAAAAACCGTCACGGCCGTCCTGAAACCGTGCGCACGGCATTCTTTGGCGATTACAGTTTGTTCGACAATTTGGACGAGGTCGAGGCCCGCGGTGAAAACGGTTATTCCGACGACGCGCCCGCACCAACGTCGATGCCTGATGATGGTGGCGCACCAGAACAGATTGATCCATCAGCATTCCCAGACGAATTTTAATTATTTCCTTGCGGCGCGCGCGAAAATTGACTAATATTTTGTCAAGAAATATTTAATCAGGAGTTCTGCGATGGCCCAAGAAGAAATCATATTTCCAAATAATATCAGAAACATTCGTATGGCAACCGGTATGAAGATGACCGAATTGGCACGCCAATCACATCTGTCTTTGTCCGCCGTGTCCAAGATTGAAAAAGGTGTCCGTCGCCTGAACCAAAAACAGTTGCTGAATATCTGCAATATTTTGGGTTGCAAGTTGTCCGACATTTTCATCAAAGAAGATGATGCCGTCGCCGACCAGTGGCAGAGTGAAATTAAACGCCGTCTGAACGACAACGAAGACAGCGGTCTGAAAATCTTTGGCAGCGGTCTGCGCAAGATTCGTCAGCAGACGGGCAAGACCATCGCACAGGCCGCCGCGGATGCTGGTATGACACTGTCCGTCTATCACAAGATAGAGGTTGGTCAGCGCGAAATTTACCAAAACGAAATTGAACCGTTGGCGAAATCTTTTGCAATGAGTGCCGAAAAATTATTCGACAAGATTGCCAACCTGTACAAATCCGGCGAATTGAACAAGCAAATCAGCAAGGTCAAAGAACGCGTTAAATCCGTCTTGATTCCGGACAATCCGGCGTCTGGGATTGATATGCATGGCGGGCTGTATGGCGCAAAATTGTATGACAGTGCGCGCAAGAAACTTGTCCCAGTATTCGGTGTGCCCGATGGCAAATCAATCACATTCAAAAAATCCGACGAAACCATGATTGTTGCCCCCATGCCGTTGGAGGGCCGCAGTGGTATCTATGCCGTGATTCCAAATTCCAAACGGTTGGGCGGATTCGTTCCAGAACACGCGTATGTGTTTGCCGATGCCACAACTGCGCCCGCGGTTGGCGATTTGGCGGTTTGCATTGATACCGATTTCGACAAATTAGAACCTGATGCGGTTGCCACGGCCCAGATTGTCAGTGTCCGTCAAGATTCCAAGGGCAAAGTTTATGGTCAGATTGCATCGCCCGAAGAAAAGATTATTGGCCACACCATGCACAAGGTTATTATGATTGTTATGGAATAACCATTTCAAACGGAGAGAGATATGAAAACCAAAGCCAGCACAGTTGCCCAGAAATTACTGAACCTGTACCGCCAAGAACACGTTATATTTGGCGGTTGGGCGGCGGTGAATCAAGTATTTGTTGCCGAGGCCGACAATGATGTCATGCGCGAATTGCGCGCGTTGCCAACGGGCAAAATGCTGATTCAGCATATTGAAAATCTGCGCAGCGGGAAAACACCGATGGATTCCATTGAGCGCGAACTGTTGCCGTATGGCGGAACAATGGATCAATCCGTGGCGACAATTTCCCTGACACCGACGGAAATGTCGGAACTGGAATCCGGTATAAATGCATTTACCCCCGACGATGCGGGCTTGGAACGTATTCAGAACCTGAGCGTTGTCAAACGGTTCGGCAATGAGTGGACGGTTGCAATTCGTGCAGCATTGGCGACGCGCCCTGACCTGTTGCAAAAATGGGCGGTCATTACCAAAACATATCGCGCGTACTATCTGTGGCATGTGGCAACAGATATGTTGAACCAGCCATTGTCCGAACGTGCGCACGCGCAATTACAGGCCGATATGCCAGAATACGAAACGTATCTGCCGTTGTTTGGCGATGCAGGCGAAGAATTACTGCACAAACTGCGTGCGTTTATCAGTGTGCGCGAACCGATTTCATCTGACAATGCGCCGGATGCGCCAACATCTATCTAGTCCCCATCGCTGGTACGATATATCGTGTCGGTTGTGTGTGGTGTGCCGATATAAATCATTGTGCCGGTGGGCGACAAAATAAATTCCAATTCACGCAAACGTTCACGCAGGTTTTCGCGTTTCTGGGCGGTGTTGCATGTATTTGGCACTTCCACATCATCACAGATTATCAGGTCGGCGCGACTGCCGGTGATATTGCCCGCAATGCCGGCGCATATAACCGATGGTTCACGAATCCCAACGGGGCGATTGATTGTTATTCTGTCGCACGCCCATGCACGGCGACCGGTGGGAATCATATCGGCACAACGCGGATGATTTTCCAATATGTTACGAATGTGCCCCACCATACGCGATGCCAGCGTGCTTTCCGCCGATAAAATCAAGATTCGATATTCGGGGTGCATGCACAGCACGCATGCAGCAAAGATTCCAACGACCGTTGATTTGCCCGAATGGCGAAACGCCATCAGCAATCCACGATGTGGCGGGCGCATCAAAACGTCCACCAAGAAATTCATTATCTGGCGGTGATGCGTGGGCGTCGTCATATTTAATACCGCGTTCCATTCGTCCATAAAATTACAAAACGCCGTAGTCATCGCGATTTTCGTTCGGGGCCGCGTCTGTAATCGCCCCATAATCATTTATCAGTTTCGGCAACGCCCCGTCCAATACCGACACCAGATTATTGTACAGGCCCATCACGCCACCACCCGACAGTTTATCTTGGACAACGCGCAGGTTATAATCCAAAAACGATTTCACGTTATCAAACGTGTTTGCCCACTGGGTCAAATCCACATCAACCGCGTGCAGGTCACGAAATGCCTCTAATAAAAAATTAAAATCGGCGTTCAGGGCGGCGACATCAATCGGCAGGGTTGGCTGGTAATCAATCACGCGCGCCAGCGCAATGCGGCGAAATATATCGATGTTGGTATTTGCCGCGGGCGCGGTTTGAAATACGATTGTGCCACCCGAAAAATCGTCGTTTGGCACAACCGAATAAATGCCAGCACTGTTCGATTGCAACGCGTCATCAATCGCAACGTGGACATCCGCATTTTGAAAGAATGGAAATGCAAACTGAAATTCCGTCGTCGCCCCATCGCCAGTATATGATATTTTGTACATGCATACCCCCAATCGTTATCCGACCAAATCGTCAAATCTGGTCAGCAATGTTTTCAACAGGTTTGGTTTTGTTGTCTTGATTTTGCGTAATTTTTCAATCGCATTGCGACGCTTTTCATCGTATGGCTGTTCCGTTTCAGACGTCAGACGGCGCAGAACCGCCCCTTCGGTCATGCCACGGTTTGACATACCAGATGCGCCGTATTTTGCGCGCTGGGTCGCCAATGCTTTTTTTACCAAATTCACCTTGGTCTGTTCATCGGCCGCCATGTCTGCCAGAATTTTCTGACGTTGCGATTTGGCCTCTTGCTTGTTTTTCTTGTAATCCAGAACGGATTGAACATCTGATACCAACTGTCCCATAATTTGTCCTTTTTGTTTGATGGTTAAATCGTATAGTTTCCGTAAATCGTTACCGACTGAATGGTTATCGGTAATTGGTCATCACTGGTGATTGCCCATGGCGCAACGCTGGTATCGCGTGCCCAGCCCAGTTGCGACACATGCACATCACCGTTGTATCCCGAGTTCCCCTGCGCCGCGTTTGGAATATCGGCACACACACCATTTATCAGCAACGAACGCGTGTCCATCACGCGCGCCGTTACGCGACGAACGCGGGCACGTGCCGCATTATGCCCCGATGCGCGCAATGGCACGCCCGATGCCAATACCGAAAACGGCAATGAATCACCATCAGATAACGCGTCTGATGAAAATTTTTCCAACCAGTATTTATCACCACGGCGAACAACGATGTATGTATAGTCACCCAAAACCGCAACAGATATAAATTGGCCACGGGTCTGGTACGCAGACCACGCCGATATATTCAGTGCCGCGTTATGGTTCAACACCGCCATATTACCGTCCGCCATCACAACAAACAGTTGCCGTGTGGATTGGTTATATGCAATGTCTGTGGGTGACATCATTAAATGTTTGGCATACGCGCACAGGTCGGTTGCACTGTAATTTTCGCCTAATTCGTCCAAGCATAATTCGCGAATATCGCGACCACTGGCAGAAATGAATATTGTCGCGCCTTCTATCTGTTGCGGGGGCAAATATCGTGATGCCACACTGCCCACAGATGTGTGCTGTTTTATATCAACCGATGATGGTGTCAGTGGCTTGTTCGCAATCGCCCATTCACCAACGGTGGTCAATATTTGCAGGTTATCACTGCTGACCACGGTACAGATTTGCTGACGCTGGCGGGACAACAAGGTAATAAAAATCGCCTGATCGTCCAATCCTGTCCCCACATCAAAATCATTATGCCGCCCCACCCCAGACAGCCATACACCAGATGGGTAATCACGCGCGCCACCAAACACCAATCGGTCTTGGTGGAAAGTAATGCTGACTGGCCAACCACGACGGGTGCTGAATGCGGTCTCGCGCCAATCGGTGATGGGGGCGGTGGGCAATGTGAATGCCCCGTTGGTACGCATCACCGCAACGGTCGGGCTGGTGACCTGATGCACAGTCCACTGTTTGTCCATCAGTAAAAATGTGCCACCGACACAATCGTCGTTCCAGAATGCGTCGCTGGTTGTAAATATCGCAAAATTATTACCGGCACTGTTTGCGGTAACGGTGATTTTTATATCGCGCGTGTCATCAAATCGCATGAATGGTATATGAAGTGTCATATCATCATCACTGCGCGCAAATTCAAATGTAGTCAATTCAAACCCAGTTTCCGTTTTGCGCAATGTGCGCGGCTGGTATTCCGGATGCACAAAAATCATTGTGCCAAAACGCTGGGCATATTGAATCCGTGCAATATCCGCCGCCGTCCACGGTGCAATGATATCGCACACGCGGGTCGCGCCGCTGTACACATTGATGTGTCCCGCCGTTATTGCCAGAATGTATTCGTCATCTTGACCGACCGAGAAAGATATCAATCGCGCCGACGCGTCCAATTCGGCAACGCGGCACAATCCCGCACGACGGCGCAGACCGCCCCCAGCAATAACGTCCATATTGACCAATGCGGACAGGCCAGACAAATTATCGTGCGTATAAAATTCTGGGGCAATATCGCCATTGGCAAACGAACTGGTCGTTTTTACAAAATTTCCCATGTGTTCCCCCGTAATCCTAGAATCGTGCATTTATCAGTGAAAAGTTTTCAATACCCGCGACGGTGGTCGTGGTGCTGTCTATGAATTTTGCAGATTGCAATTCCGCGTCATATAACGCCGCCAGTGTTCTGAATATTGTTTGATCACCGGTCAGTGGCACACAAAATTCCATTGCCAATTTTGTCGCAACCAGTGATGCGAAATATGCTGGATACGCATCGGGCGCAACACGGGTCAGACCAACAATCGTTATGTGGTCTGGCTGGGCGGTGATGCGATTGCCAATAATTGCATTGCCACCGGTATGCGTCACGCGCAGACATTCCGACGGAATTAAAAAATCGCCATCGGCGTTTTTGGTCAGTTCAAATTTCTTGGTTGCAAATCGCCATGGATGCACCGCAATCAGTGCATCGGTCAACGGGTCAAACAATGTGCGCGCCAGTTGTGCGGCGGCCGTATCGTCCAACAACGACTGGATTGGTTTTTCGCCCAATTTCAGTAATGCCATTGAACACAAATCTATTTTGGTCAACATGATAATATTCCCATGCTTTATAAATAAAAACGGGGTCGACATACATCATGCCGACCCAACATACAATAAATTTTAGATGCGATTACGCCAATGCGGCGGTTGTAACATTGCCAGACGCAACAGCAACCTTTTTCAGTGATGTATTATCAGACGCATTGATAATCACAATGTCGCCGGTGTTCATCAATGTTTTAACATCGTTGAAATAACCACTGGCCGTGATTGTTGCCATCGTTACGTTTTCGGCATAGTGCCACAATGTAAAACCATTTGCATACGCAATCACAGACAAATTTTTATTCTGAAAAGCCATTTATTTTCCCTTTGGTTATGTTTATGTGGAACTGGGGGGTTATTCGCCATCAGCGTCTTTGCATTTCATGCGAACAATACCGTCACCATCAATCAGAACCGCTCCTTGGGACATGCTGTTGCTGATAAAGTGCGCGGCGCGTTCACCGTGCCATGAAATATCGGTCTTGACCTCTTGGCCACAGGCGTGACCAATACTGGTTGCGTGATAGATAAAGCAATCACGCTTTGTCGTATCTGACAATGGCAATGCGTTATACAGCACCCATGTAATGCCCAACCATTTCTTGGACGCGCCACCCGATATCAACGGCAGGTCATTGCCCACATAGTCCGCCGATACAAATTCTGTGATACCCAGTAATTCTTTCCACTGGTGTACACCGACAACTGCGAAACGACGACCGTCATCGGGAATATCTTTCTTGTTCAATTCTTCGACCGCGGACAAGATTAAATCTTTGGACAGGCCGGCTGAATAATCCCCCACAGATGCGGTTGCGCCCGACATTGCATTCACAATCAGTTCATCGGTCTTGCGCCCCAATGCGTATGCACCGGCACTGGCGACAACACGACGTTCGTCAATATTGGTTTTCAATTCGTCCAATGCGTCAACCCAATCGCCGGCATAGTAATCTTGTAACACGCATTCAACCGGTTCGTGATTCAAATTCATAACCGGTACAATACCATGACGTGATTTTGTTGCGGCCGTGCCACGACCAACCTTTTGAAATGTTGTTGATGCGCCGATGACACCGGATTTACTGCGCACTGTGCCGCGCAATTTAGTGCCCATTTGCTGGTACGCCAAATGAACGTCGGCTTCGAATTGTTTGATAAAAACATTATCGATTGAAACAGACATAAAAATTCCTTTTGATTAAAATAAAAAAAAGACGTAATGAATTACGTCCGACAAATACGAATCAAACGGTTGTGCGATTATGTCGCGCCGCCTGATGCGAACAAAATGGGTTCTGGGTATTGCACCAGAATTATCCGATAAAAAGTTTCAGTCGCACCAATTACGATACGACTGAAATTTTTCATGCAATTAAAAACCCCACCAAACGGTGGGGAAATTTATTATTTTTTCTTTGCAGGTGCTTTCTTGGCAACTGGCTTTTTCACAGCAACTTTTTTCGCTGGGGCTTTTTTAGCAACCGGCTTTTTTACTGCGACTTTCTTTGCAACTGGTTTTTTCGCTGCTGGTTTTTTAGCAACTACTTTTTTTGCCGCTGGTTTTGCAGCAACTTTTTTAACTGCAACTTTCTTTGCTGCTGGTTTCGCTGCTACTTTCTTGGCAACAGGTTTTTTAGCAACAACTTTTTTCGCTGCTGGTTTTGCAGCTGGCTTTTTCGCCGCTGGTTTTTTAACAGCAACTTTTTTTGCTGCTGGTTTCGCAGCAACTTTCTTTGCCGCTGGTTTCAAGAATGTGAATGCCATTCTTCTCTCCTTTTATATTTTTTTTGGATAGAACAAATTTTTTTGTTCTTACTTTATATTTTATATGAAACAAAAATATTAGTAAAGGAGAAAGTGAATTTTTTTCGTTATGAATACAATTTTTTGAAACCATTTTCTATTTTGCGAACATATTCCGCATCATGATCACGCCAATATTTTGGATCACGCATCATGCGTCGCAAATCAGAATCAGATAAATTTTTATTATCATCATTTGCAATTTCAACATTCGGCTCAATGGATTGCATCATTCTGTACACGCCTTGGATTCCTTGGGGTGTAGAGCATAATTCATCAAACGCATCGGCGGGTAAAAATCGCGTACCGAAATCATTTATTTGTTTTATTGCATCGTGCATTTTGTCCGCACTGCCAAAAAATTTTTGCAATTCCGCAAATGCATTTTCTGTTTTTTGCGCAACAAATAAATCTGATAACACAGGTGATAAAAATTCATCTGCGATGTGATAAATTTGTTCAACCTGTGATGATGTCAATCCAATTTCCAAAAATTTTTTCTGCAAATCTGCATCACCAAACAAATCATTTGTTGGATATTCATCGGCCGATGCGGGCACACCAATCGCACGATTAAATCGCGCACGCGTGGCATCATCACTGTCCGCGGTCGGAACAGATACCATTGTTCCAATCTTGCGTTCCAATTCAGTGTATGATTTTATCAATGCGTCCGCGTTTAATGTTCCATCTGTGTTTTGAAATTTTTCAGGAATCTTTTCCATTATCATTTTCCTTTGGTTGTGTTTGGTTGTTTGCGCATAAAATAAATTCCGCCAAGCGTAAATATCGTTTGCAGTAATATGAATATATCGCTGTCGCCAACCAAGTATGCGGCGACCGCCGACAATATACCGACGCCCGACATAATTTGCGTGCGACGGTCTGATAAAAATCCACCATGAATTATACGTTGCATTTTTTCACCACACGATTACAGATAAAACAGCACACCATCAATATCGGCGATGTATCCACGCGACACCGCCCAATCTGGCATTTGATTGGCTGCGTGAAATCGTGTTGCACCGTGCGACGCGTCCATTAAATTACCACGCAACATTCGTTGTGCGGTGCGCAGGCACATTTGAAACGCGCGACCCGTTGTATCAATTTCTGTGTTTGCGTCATGCGTGAATAAACCGGTATCCGCCACAACAGATGCTGGCGCGATACCACGGGCGCGCGCAATATTTGCAATCATTGATGTGAACGCTTCGACCAATGGTAATGATTTGCCAGATGTTTCGGCATAAACCGTGCGTGCGATTTTATATGCATCACGCGTCATTTGCGCGCCGTTCGTTATCAGTTCCAATTCCATATGCGTCCCCCATATTTTGGTATAAAAAAAAGACCGCGATGGAAAAATCGCGGTCAAAAATTGCAATAAAAAAAATCCGCCTGATGCGGACATAATCTTGCTTGTTGATGTTTTGCATAGTATCACAAATCGCGTAAAAAGTCAAGTGCGTATTTTTATCACACGCGCAATCGCGCGGAAATCCGGCATTTATTTCATACTGATTTCGTCGCCATACGCCAACAGATATTCCGAACCACGGCGCAAAACCAGCGCACCATTTTCGTTTATTTCAATCAATTCGACGTCTTGGTCGCGGTACTTTACAATTTTGCGCAATGCGATTGCCAATTCCATCCAGCGTGCACGCACGGTTGCAAAATCCGTATTCATCCATTTGTCCAGATTGCGCATCAGGCGATTTAATAATTCCCCCTTTTGCACATCGGCATAGTTTTCCAATTTGGTTGTCACATTTTCGGCAACCGTTGGATTGGATTTAATATTGATGCCGATGCCAACAATTACAAACGCGCCGGCGTATTCAATCAAGACACCACAAACCTTTTTCCCATCAATCAAGATATCATTTGGCCATTTTATCGCGGGTGTAATTCCAAACGACAGAATCGTTTCTGCGATTGCAACCGCCACCATATACGACAGACGCGGATCGCGTTCGGGCGCACTGAAAATAAAACTGGCATACAAATTACCATGGTGCGACACCCACGTACGGCGATAGCGGCCACGGCCAGCGGATTGGGCCTCTGCCATAACAATGGTGTGATCGCGCGCCGTGCCGGACGCCACCATGTCCAACGCGTATGTTTGAGTACTGGGTATTTTATCAAAAGAAATCAGTTTATATCCGGCCAATTTTATACACCCCATTGTTATTTTGAATCAGTTCCCGTCCAAATGTCCGGCGCAGTTGATATATCGCCGTATCAACCGTATGCGTGGCGGCATTGGGGGAATAGCCCAGTGCAACCTTTAACTGTGCCGCGGTCATACCGCCCGTCTGGGCCAACAGGACGACAATCTGGCGTTGCAGGCGCGGCAGCGATACATCACGTCCAAACACATTGCGAATAATATTTGAATTGTCCATTGCCGCCAATATTGCTGCCTTTAATTCCATGGCGGTGGCGCGTGGCGGAATATTCAGCGCATCAAAATCCACCGCGGTCACATCGGGCGAATCCAGCACCGTCGCCGCCAAATCAGACAATATGCGACGCCATACGGTATCTGCGGAATAGATTCTGATGCCATTTAACATACGTTCAGCATAAACGAACACCACGCGATTGTCCATAAAAAATACCGCGCAACACCCCATGCGCGGCATTGTCAGATTTGTGCGATTATTCGCGTGAACGTGCGGGCGGGTCAATAAACTTGGTAAAATCGGCGATATTCGCCCCCGTTGACGACAATATTTTGGAAATACTGTTGGTTGATGGCCAGCGTGGCTGCCCCTCGCGCGACCAGCGTTTGCTGCGATTAAATGTGGTTGGATCAAGGCCGCTGCATCGGGCCAATCCGGAACAAGACATGCCGTGTTCATCGGCGAAACGTTCTATTGCGCGCCATACATCTTCGTGTGTCATATCATTCTCCTGTGGTTTTGTGCCAATTATTGTGAACCTGTACAGTGATTTTATGCCCAGTCCCCCGCGGTCGCAACAAGCGCCATTTCCTAGGAATATCAACAAGTTAGGCAATAAATCCCGCCATGAAAAAACACCTATAAAAATTGTCTAAAAATTTTTTTGACAAATATTCTTGACAAATAACAAAAATTGTATTACATTTCGATTCGTCAAAGGGGGCAACCCCAGCGACGCGGGGTTCAGGGATTCAGACTCCCTCCTACATTCTCTCTCCTCTGGACTCTGGGCCCCAACCCTTTTAACAGTTTAGAATGCCCATTTCTTTTTCTCCTTTCCTTCCTTTCAGGGCATTCGGAAACACCGCTGGGCAACACCGGCGGCGTTTTTTTATTGTATTTGCAGCACAAAAACCATATAATGTCCGTGCAATGGCGTGTTGCTGTTGCGGGGTGTAAGAACTCCGACTACCGCGTCCGTGATGACGTAAAACTCCAACCACGGGTTGGAGGGTGATGATATACATAAATAAATCACACTATATCGGTAGAGTAGTTCTTAACCTCCAACCACCTGAAAAATTTCTGGTGGTTTTTTGTTGTATAAACGCACAAAAGGAATACCGATGGTTGGAATTGCAAAGACGTTCGCCGAACAAGAATTTAACCGCTGCGCGGGCGAATTTCTGCGGCGTGCACGTGAATTTATGGGCGTATCACAACAAGAACTGGGGCGACGCACCGGTATCACGCCACAACAAATTCAAAAGTACGAATCTGGGACAAATCGCGTGTCTGTGTGGCGCATGTGCCAAATTGCAAACGCGCTGGGGGTGTCGGTTGTACCATTCTTTGAAAATGATTTTCCAAATGCGCCATGCCGCGTGTTGGACTATAACCGCGTGCAACGCCTGATTGACGATATGACGCAGAATGTACGTATGTTAAAGCGCGAATTGATGAATAATAACTGACTTATTTTTCAAATACGGCAAACAGTTCCCAGTGGTCACTGCCCACAAATTGGTCAACGGGAATCAGTTGCTGGATTTTATACCCGCCCGCGGTCAACACCCGCGCATCGCGCATAAATGTTTGTGGGTTGCACGATACGTATATTACGCGGGATGTGGTTGATTTAACCAATTCTTTGCATTGCGCCAATGCGCCCGCGCGTGGCGGATCCATAACGACGCAATCATACGCGCGCAACATACCAACCGTCAGCGGATGCGTGAACAAATCACGCTTTACGCCCGTACCCACGATATCGAACCCATCGGCGTTGAGTGCAAATGTGAAATTCCCCAGTCCGCAAAACAAATCTGCGACATGATGTGCGCCGGACGCCGCCGCAACAACCATATTGCGCAATGCGTCCGCACTGGCCACCGTTGGTTGCAAGAATGCCGCCGGCGGGTATGCGACGGCGCGCCCCGAAAAATTCACCTGTGGTGCGCCGGTTTGCCGTATTGTGCGGTCATTCCACGTAATACGAATTGCGGAGATTTTCATTGCCGCATCGCGAAATTCCGCCGTAAAGTACGGAACATTTGATGATATTGCGATATCAATGCCGTTGTCGCACGATGTAATCAGGCACGCACCCGACGCCGTCCACGGCAATGCCGCCACCGCCGGCAAAATATTGTTTATTTCGGGCACTAAATTCGGGCATGTGCGCACGGGCACAATATCCTTGGAATGCGGGGCATAGAATCCAAAACGGCCGTCTGCGAATGCGAAATCGGCACGGCGGCGCAACCCCGCCGGCGTCCATACGGCATCGCCTGTAATCGGCAAATCGCGCAACAATGCCATTTTCTGGTCGTGATAATCGGCCGCAGCAAAATCAAATTTGCAACCACCACAAACGCCAAAGAACGGACATGTTTTCATTTATTCTCAGAAATTCAGACGAACACCGGCACGGAACTGATGCGCGGTTGGTGCAAAATCAGACAGACCCGCAAATTCTGGTTTGAACATATACATATAACGATAGCCCAAATCAATCGTGAAATATTCACCCAATTCAAAGCCAACGCCCGCCAATGCCGCGGCAACTGGGCTGATTTTTTTGTCCAGATGGATGTCGTCTCCACTGTTCCACGACAGACCCGCACCTGCGCCAACGTATGGCACAATGCGCTGTGAATGGAACAGGCGATACATACTGTCGATACGGGCATCAAATATTGCGTTCACAAATGCGGTATTGCTCGTCAATTTGAATGCGTCCCATTCGGCGGCGGTGCGAACATAGTTCGCCTCGACCCGAAAAGTATCAAAGATACGGACACCGGCAACGGCCTCGAACGATGAAGTGTTCTTGCCCGCCACATGCAGCATGTCATCGGACGTATAACTGTCCCACATTGAAAAATCATACATACCGCCAACATAGAAACGGTGCATGCGGGCAAATGCCTCGTCATCATTGCCAGAAATTGCCGCGACGGGGGTTCTGACCTGTTCCACACGATACGGGATTGCCGCGGATGCAACCGCCGGCATTAAACCCACCAGACCAAACAAGAATCCATATTTCATTTTACATGCCCCCATCAAAAGTTCACACGGAATGACGCCATAACGTTGCTGACGTTATCAACACCGCCATCACGTACACCCCAACCAAATCCATGACCAATCATCATATTGTACTGATACATAACATCAATACCAATCAAATCAGTCAACATTACATTAAAGCCCAACGCGGCGCGCGGTGCGGCAATGACAAAGCCATCTGCGCCGTCGCGCCCCTGAAATTCATACTGGCCAAATCCCGCACCCAGCCCCATAAACGGCACGAATGTACGGCGACGCGTGATATCACCCATCTGGACATAGCGGCGCGCAAAATCAAAATACAACATCGCGCCAACCGTACGATAATCCGCCGTGATGTTTTTAATATCTGAAAATTTCAGCGTTGTGGATTGAAAGTCAACCTCTGTCCGGACATACGATGACAAATTCCATCCCAAACCAATCTGGGTTGCATAGCCGCCACTGGCATCAAACTTTTCATCGCCAATTTTCGCCTGATCGGTGGCAAAGCCCAAATTCAGCCCCGCACCCATACGGACATACATTGTTGTTGGAATAAACATCTGGGTATCGGCATTGTCCGCCGCACCAACGGTCTGGTACACATCCGCGCCCAATTCCCCAGGGGCGGTGTCTGGCAACACGTCAACGTTTGCGCGCGCACCAATCAAATCCAGTCCGGTTTTAACCTCGCGCTGGAATGCCGAATTACTGTACCCAGCCGCGCCGGACGCCATCGGCATCAGCACCACCAGAACCCCAAACCAAGAAATCTGTTTCATATTTTTTCGCCTGTTTATTTATTATGCAGAAATTTTATCATAAATTGCAACTTGATTCCAGCCCCTTTTGCGCGTATGATTCTGGACATGAAGAAAAAAAGCACAGATAAAAAAATCGCCCTGATTGCGGGCGCGTTGGATTTGCCGTTCTTTACCCGCGACGCGTTGCGCCGTAACGGCTGGGATGTGTATATCGTGGGGTTAAAGAATTTTGTAAATCCCGAATTGAATCCTGATTTAACGGTGCGATTGGGCGGCGCATGGCCGGCAATTCGCGAATTTCGCCGTCGCGGGATTCACAAACTGACATTTGTGGGGGCACTGGGCCACCCGAACTTTTCCGATATTCGTCCGGATTGGTGGTCAATCGGAATGCTGTTCAGTATTATGAAACATCAAAGGGGTTATGATTCTATGGGGGTTGCATTGAACAAGGCACTGGAAAGACGTGGATTTGAAATTGTCGCGGCACAAGACGCCGCGCCAGAACTGGCATTTGAAACGGCGGGCGTTAAAACCAAGGCAAAGCCCACCGCGCGCGATGCGCGCGACATTGAACGCGCGGTGGATGTTTCGCACACCATCGGTGCCGCCGACATTGGCGCATCGGTCGTGGTTGATAAGCAGGTAATCGCGGTCGAAGCGGCCGAGGGCACAGCCAAAATGCTGGAACGCGTTGTTGATATGCGCAAAAACAAACGTCGCGCCAGTGGCGTCTTTGCCAAGATGACAAAACCAGGGCAAGACCTGCGTATCGATATTCCGGCGATTGGCGTTGATACCGTGCGTGCGGTTGCGGCGGCACACCTGCGTGGGATTATTGTAAATGCGAAGACGTGTTTTGTGGTTGATAAAGAGGCCACAATCCGCGCCGCAAATGACGCAAAAATATTTATCGTTGCAGTGGAATAAAAATGCCCCGATTGGGGCATTTTTTAGAGCATAGATAAGAGAGCATAGATAATAGATAGCGCGCCGAATGGCGCGCGTGTTTATTTACTGGATTGCCACGCGTCGCTACGCTCGCTCGCAATGACAAAAGAGCCAGAATGCCTGTTATAAAAAAACAATCCGTTTTTACCAACTGCTAGCCCCCCTTGTCATTGCGAACGGAGCGCGGCAATCCAGTTGATAATGTTGCGCAGCACATATGTGTCGCCTGCGGGCTGCCGCCCTTGTTATATCTATTTTCCTTGCACTTCTAGCACCCTTGTCATTGCGAGCGTAGCGCGGCAATCCAGTTTATTTTTCCACGCGTGTGGCGTTATTTCAATTTGAATGCTTTGACGCGGGCGGCCCATTCGTCCATTATTGGGTCGCAAATATCGTTCATATCATTCATGCGAAAACGTTCGGGTGTGCGATGCGGCGCAATACGACCCGACACCGCCATACGCGTGCCACGCGACATATATTCATCAAAAGATTTCGTCACATAGTGATTGCAACGAATCTTGTTATACGTTGGTGGGTTGTTCGTCTGGTCAATGCGGCCCAGTTTCTTGCCATTTTCATCAACGATAAATCCGGCGACTTCGTTGATATGCGGATTTGCCCAGCGCGTGATAAAACGCGGATTCACAATCGATTTGCAACCCGCCGGACGCGTACGGTCGGCATGACAGCGAAAGTTTTCGATGACCAAACCATCTGGTTTGTGAACATGGCCCGATGAACCGTACATAACCCACGTCATAACCAATTCGCGTGCACCACGTGGCAACGTGTGCAAGAACTCTGTTATCGTTTTGTTTTGCACCGGCACGACAAATTCGTCCAAGTCAATCACCGCAATCCAACGCGCATCATTCTTGTGCCGGTTCAGGCCGTCCCAATACACGGGATTCTGTTGGGCGCGACCGGGCCAGTATTTGTATTCCACAATTCCGCGTTCAATGTATGGTTTCAAAATTTCGGTCGTGTTGTCGGTTGATTCATTGTCATACAGATAAAATTTTTCAACGCCCGCCAAGATATGGAAATCCAACCATTCTTTCAGGTATGCGCCCTCGTCCTTCATAACGGCCAAGACCGCCAATTCGTGCGCGAATTTTGCGTTGCGTTCACCACGCACCGCGCGAATATAATTGCCAACACCCATGGTCAAGATGCCACGCAGTTTCTTGCGATAAACCTTGGACGGAATCAGGAACGTTGCGATTTTAGTCCACTTTTTCTGTGCATTGCTGATGATAAAATCGGACATAATTACCCCTTTTGCCCACATTTTTCAGAATTACAGGAAAATATTCAAGGGAAAAGTATATGTGCACCCGCAGGCGACACATATGTGCGCCGTTGGCGCGGCTCTACTGACTGGATTGCTTCACTACGTTCGCAATGACAAAAGTTCTAGAATCTCTGTCATTGCGAGTGTAACGAAGCAATCCAGTGAATAAAAAAGTGCGCCATCCGGCGCACTTTCATTGCTCTCTGCTCTCTGCGCTTTGCTCTCTATAAAAAAACGGGGCGACGCCCCGTTTTTTTATTTAATGATATCTTGGACAGTGACCTTGAACACCACGTCTTGGCCCGCCAATTCTGGGTAATAATTCGTTGGGAATGTAATATTGATATCACGGGTTTCACCACGCGCCATACCAACAACTTGTTCTTCGAATCCTGGGACGAATGTGTTGCTGCCCAGTGTCAATTTATAGCCCGTTGCCGTGCCCCCTGGGAATTGAACGCCATCTTTGAATCCGGCAAAGTCAATAACGACGGTGTCACCGTTTTTTGCAACATCGTTTGCATTGCTGTCGCACGCGCCCAGCGCAAATGCCCCAGCGGCAATAACTGCGGTCATGATTTTTTTCATATGTTCACCCTTTTGTAATTTATTTGTTATAAACGCATCTGAAACCGTATTCGCGCATGGTTGCACCCTCGGCCTCAATTCTATAATCAAAGAACGGTGTTGGGCGCATCACATCAAATGATGGGCGGTCGTACACCATAACAATGCTGTCCGCGTTGCGGCCACAAACACGTTTCATTTCGAAATCTGCAACCTGACCCAAGATGGTGCGGCTGTCGCCATCGACATCCATACCATCGGCGTTCTGAATCAGACGCAGGCGCATTTCACGCAAATCGGTATTTCCCAACAAGATTTGCACGCGAACCATTGCACCCTTGTATTCCTGCCAGCGGGTTTCCATGCGCGACGTGTTCCACTTGTTATTGGATTTTTCTTTCTCTTCGGCGGTCTTGGGCTTGTACGAATCAATATTAGAATACTGATTGTCCGATTGCATAAACGTGCTGGTACGTTCGTTGTACAATGGCGCGTCCGTGCCGCCCTGGGCAAAATCTTTCTCGTTATAAGGGGTGTCGGAATCCGTGGCGCAACCGCCCAGAATCAACGCACCGCACATCATAAACAGCAAGGATTTTTTCATGTTTGTATCTCTCTTGTTTTTTTGATTTTATCAAATAATCCTTTTTGATTCAAGGGCGGATTTATGATAAAATCAAAACATAATGTCAAATGTAGTTCTGGATTCTTTGCTGAAACCGTTGGCGGAATTTTATCGTCCGTCATTCGTAGAAGAAATCGCAATCAACCACGCCGGTCAGGTGTGGATGCGACTGCACGGCGCGCGCGTGCCGTGGGTGGCGTATGATGCGCCGGTACTGACCAAACAGTATTTGGTGGATTTAATTCACACGGTGGCAAACATTTATGAACAGCCGTTTGATCCAATTCACGGTGTGCCGGTGGTGTATGCAACCCTGCCGGGCAGTCACCGTTTCACCGCGATTGCGGGCCCGAATGTTCAATATGATGACCGCGACGTTACGGGCGGTGTGGCGTTAAATATTCGTGGTGGTGGTGCGGGCGACACATCGTTTGCAAACTATCATTTGGCGCGCGGACAACAGTTGTTAAAGGTTAAACCACGCGAAAACGTGCGACCTGATGACCCGTACGACCGTTTGATGTCCGCCATAAATGACGGCAGTCCGATTTTAATCAGTGGCGCAACCGCAACCGGTAAAACGACATTCTTGAATCACATGCTGACGCTGATTGACCAAAACAGTCGTGTGATTACGGTCGAAGATGCGCGCGAAATTCGCGTACCACAGGCGAACCGAGTTCACTTTGTTTTGTCACGTACGGAACAGACAAACGAGTTTAATTATGCCCGATTGCTGGATTTGGTTGTGCGTATGACGCCCGACGTGATTATCGGCGGTGAAATTTCAACCGACAATGCAGCGGTTCTGTGGGAAATGCTGGGGACGGGTCACGACCATTTCTATACCACCATTCATGCCGAGAGTGCCGAGGCCGCATACGCCGCATTTGCCGATCGTATCTTGCATACCCAACCGGCGTATAACCGCACTGATTTAATTGCGGAAATGAAAAAGAAAATTCGTGTTGTACAACTGTCGCGCGATGGCGCACTACGTGCCGTGACCGAGGTTGTATAAAAATAAAATCAGAAACAAAAAAAGGAAAATATTATGAACAAAGATGAAATCGTCGTAGAAGACCGCGAAATGGATTTGGGTTCGCCCGACATGCGTCGCGAACTGGAAGAATACAGTGCCGCCAAATTGCGCAAGGCCGAAAAACGCGAGGAAGAATATTTGAATCGCCCAGGGCTGACCGACAAAATATTAGACGGTGCGGTCAAGGTCAAGGCATTGGCGCGTCGCGCGAAAAACGCCGTATTGGCCAAGAAACATCAATCAGAAAATCAGCATTAAAAACCGCCCCTAAACGGGGCGTTTTTTTTAGTTATTAGAATAGTTACAATTTTGTGAAAAACTGTACGTGCCGGCAGTATCTTTACCCTTGTTATCTTTTTCGGCATAACATTCCGTAATTGATGTTGCACCGTATTCATTTGCGGTTGTTGTTGGAATACCACCGGTCTCGGTTGGGCATTTGTGGCAAGTGGTACTGCCTTCCGCACCATAATACCCCTTGATACAAGTGGGTTTGCTGTCTTCGTACTCGCATTGTCCGCCACTGCACCAACCAAATGTAGAAACCTCTACATAGCCATTTGCATCGGGTTCGGTGACAAAATTCCCAACACACTCGTCATCGGTTGTGCATTCGGCGTCGGGGTCAACCTCGCACAGAAATTGGGTAGTGGTATTTGTACACCAGTTGGACGAAACGGTTTTTCGAACCCCTTTATACCCGTTTTCACAGTCCGTACATTCAACATACTCTGTATTACCAAAACTCTTGGTGTACGCGGCCATACCCGTGCAACCTTCTGGAAAATCGGTTTCATCTATGGTTTGAACAGTGCATTTTTTTCTGCAAAAACCGCGTGTGAATTTATTTGTGCAATGTGAATAAGAAACATCTTCGGTCAATGTCGCACCGTCCGAGCAATCCAAGCACGTTTCAACCGTTACATATGTGCCACTGCTGTTTTTCCAGCGGTACTTTTCACCATTGATACAGTTTTCGATTGATGTTGTCGAACTGGTCGTAGAACCAATCAGTGTTGCCGTGCATGTTGATGCGGCGTATGCGGGCACGGACAAAATTCCCCACGCAAATGCAAGTGCGCAAATTATTTTTATTGGTTTCATATTGTCCTCTCCCTTTTTTTCTGTATCGCGAACAAAAGAAAACCACCAAGAAATTCAGGTGGTTGGAGGTTCAAGACTATAAAACCAGTTATAGCGTGCTTATTCAATGTATTCGCAGCCCTCCAACCCGCAATAGGCGTTGGAGTTTTTATCGTCACGTGGACGCTGGTTTCATGGGGTCTTGAATCCCCGACACAGGAACACCCCGTGTCAACAGGTATGCTAAACAAATATACGAATTAAATCCAGTGAAAAATTAAAAAATCACATAAAGTTTTGTGGGTTTACATCAACCTTGACCCGAATGTTGGCGGGTTGTTTTACCTTGGCCAGCCAATGCGATACAACCGGTTGCAACATTGTTGTTGTATCGCCCGCAACCAAGAAACGCATACGATACCAATTTCTGATTTGATACACGCCCGCCGCGATTGGGCCCATGATTTTTACGCCCGCGGCAATCGGCGCGGCCGCCGCCAATGCATCACAGAACCCCTTTAATACGGATTCCTTTTGTCCCTCTACAACAACCGCAATCAGTTGACCAAACGGTGGCATTCCCGCCGCACGGCGCGCCGCCATGTCGGACGCCATAAACGCATCACGATCGCCCGCACATATCGCACGCAAAACTGGGTGGTCGGGCTGGTACGTTTGCATCAATACCCGCCCTGGGAATTCGCCACGACCGGCACGACCGGCAACCTGAAATAATTGCTGAAACGTATGTTCGGCGGCACGGAAATCCGTACCGAACAACCCCATATCGGCGTCCACAACCCCAACCAGTGTCAGGTTCGGAAAATGGTGACCCTTGGCCAGAATCTGCGTTCCGATGACGATGTCGATTTCGCCGTTTTCCATTTTTGCGACCAAGCGTTCCAATGACTGGCGCGATGAAATTGTATCACTGGACACCAATACGACCCGCGCCGATGGAAAACGGGCGGACACCTCCTCTGCTATCTTTTCCAAGCCCGCACCACGCGTCGACACATCGCCGCCGCAATCGGGACATTTGGCCAGCATTGGCGCGGTGCGCCCACACATATGGCACAGCAATTTGCCCATCGCGCGGTGATACGTCATGCCGACGCTGCAATCCGGACACTGGGCAACCCAGCCGCATTTTTTACACTGAACAATCGGGGCAAAACCGCGGCGATTTATAAACAGCATTATTTGACGGCCCGCCGCCAGTGTTTCTGAAATCGCATCGCACAATGGCGTGGACAGATAGCCCGTTCGTGGCGCGGAATCTGCATCATCCGATGGCAACTGGTACGTGTCGGGGCGATTTTCACGCAAATCGATTGTTTCAATTTTTGGCATTTGCGCGCCACCAAATCGCGATGTCAGGCGCAATAACTGGTATTTCCCCAGCGCAACATTTTGCAGGGTTTCCGCCGATGGCGTCGCACTGGCCAGTACAACGGGAAATCCCGCAATCTTGGCACGCAAGACCGCCATGTCGCGGGCGTGATAATTCCCCATATCTTCCTGTTTATATGATGTATCGTGTTCTTCGTCCACGACAATCAGACCCAATTTTTGCCACGGCAAGAACAATGCACTGCGCGTGCCGACGACCATACGAATTTCGCCGTTTAATACCCCGCGCCAGATTTCACGACGACGCGCGGCGGTTAAATTACTGTGCCACACGACGGGGGCGGCACCAAATCGCGCAGCAAAACGATGCATAAACTGCGCCGTCAATGCGATTTCTGGCATCATCAATAATACTGACGCACCGCGCGAATACGCACGCCATGCGGCATCAAAATAAACCTGTGTTTTACCACTGCCCGTGATACCGTCCAACAGGTGCACCGAAAAACCACCCGCGTCAATCGCCGCACCAATTTTGTCCGCCGCCGATTGCTGTTCGGCATTTAATTTTATATTACCACAATCGTGATATATTATATCGCGGCGGAGCGCAGCGGAGACGGATGCTCTTTGCTCTCTGGGAACAAGCAAACCCTGCCCTATCATTGTGCGGACGACGGCGGCACTGACGTGTGCGATATTCTGGACATCAGATGCCGACATTGGGTCGCCATCGTTTGACGCAAATGCATCGGCAACCGCCAGACGCGGTGCGGTCATACGCACACCGTCTGCAATATTTAATTCATAGAGTTGTTCCATCTTGGGCGGTAAAAATGCGTCGGGCACATTTACAATCAATCGCAATACCGCCCCCAATGACATCAGTGTCCACGTTGACATCTTGGCAATCCATTGCAAATCAGTAACCGCCAGACGCGCATCATAGACCGTAATAATGTCTTTGATTTTTTCCGCGGGCAGCCCCGAATCCCCAATGCCCCAAACCACACCAACGTATGGGCGGTTCATGACGCGACACGCAACAAATTGACCAATGTCAGCCGCCACCGTTAAACGATAGTCGTATCCGGCATTCGCAACATTTGGTATCAAAACTTTTACAATATCGCCCGCTTTGAACATGCCCATAAAGTACTTGTTTTTTTCGTTTTTTTCAATACCATTATTCACAAATTTAACAAGGGTGCGCACATGTGGAAATTGTTCTTTGAAATCTGTGATATTTTGGTCTGTTTTATACCTGATCGCAATGTGCGTCACCGCATTCGCCATAAACGCCTGTTCGATTGGCGCGACAAATATCGTGCACTGCGTGCCGCACAACCCGAACTGCGCTTTACCCATGTAAAAATGATAAAGGGCGGATGGAACATCGGTTTTATCGTCGACAACAAATACGTATTCAAAACACGTAAATTCTTGGACACCAGTGTGCCCGCCGAACGCATCATGCGGGAAAAGCGGATTACGGATGCGTTTGAACACATATCGCCATTGGCAATTCCAAAAATCGAAATCGTACATGCGGGCCAATATGTGTTCTATAAATACAACTTTATTCGCGGGCACAATATGAACAAGTTGCCAACACGCACCATTGCGCGCAATCGCGAACTGTGGGGACGGCAACTGGCGGAATTTATTACCGCCGTACATCACGCGCGACCGGCGGAAATTCGCGACCTGCAACGTGGCGCGGGCGACGGGTGGAATCACAACGACATCTGCAATAATATCATTGTTGACACGCGCACGATGCGTGTGGCGGGACTGATTGATTGGGAATACGCCGGCTGGGGCACACTGGAAACAGAATTTAACAACTGTACCGCATTTTCCAGCCATATGCGCGCATCGGGCATAATGGACGTAATCCGCCGCGAGTACGCCAAAATGAACCCCACAGAAAGTTCAGAATCAGCGCAATAAAATATTGACAAACATAATATTTTGTCCTATAACAAATTCATCAAGAACACAAAAAGGGCAAGATATGAAAAAATTCAGCAATGCACAGACAGCATCACAACGCGTGTTTGCAACATATACCAGAAGTATTTCTGAACTGTTTTTGGACAAATATGGCGCATCATATGCCACCCAAGAGAACACCCGCAACACATGGCGTGCGACCGCGGAATATTCACGCGATGCCGAAGATTTTCTGATTTTGCAATCCAGAATCTTTATTCGTATGCTGGACAGCCGCGATCCAAATTCCACCAACCCACAATTCTTGAAATCATTGACTAACTTGATGGCGGATTACCTGTCGGCGTACACAAAGCGCAACACCATTTATCGTACTCGTAACGAGGCCAAGGCCGCATTGAAACAGGTCTTGTGCACAGATTTCGGTTATATCAATCGGTTGTTGGAAAAACAGGCGGCGGCACGTCGCATGACCGCGGCACGTAACAATATGATTGCAAATCGCGCGCGTGCGTCACGCGGCCCTAGAAAGTAATTGGCGCATCCGCAGAATCCAAAACAATATCGGCGGCGAACTGGGTACGAAACCAAGTTCGCTGCCGTTTTGCATATTGGTTTGTTTTTGTAATCCAATTCTGGACACATGTGTCCATATCAATTTCCCCACGCAGGTACGCAACCATTTGCGCCGCGCCAATCGCACGACGTGCGTCCCAGCCGGAATCAATGACCGCCCGCCCCTCGGCCGCTGCGCCACCCGACAGCATTTTTGGTATGCGCGCCGCAATACGGGCCCGCAACACATCCAATGGCGGATTGATTAGTATCTTGAACGCGGCGGGGGCAACCGCACCGGTGCGTGGCATATTTTGGAACTCTGTAATGTGGCGGCCGGTTTGCAAGAATACCTCGACACCGCGGGCGACACGCTGGGGGTCGGTGGCGGTAAATTCGGGCGGCAACATGCGACGCGCCACGTCGATATCGGTTGTCACCAATTCACGCGCACGGGCACGCACCGCATCGTCAATATCGGGCATTGGCGAAATACCGTTTATAATTGCATTTATGTAATACCCCGTACCACCAACAAATATCGGTGTGCGACCCGCGCGCAGTGCCGCATCATATTCACGCCGCGCCATCGCGATATAATCTGCCACACTGATTTGTTCGGTCAGTGGCAAAATGGAAAACAGTTTATACGGCACGCCATCGATTTCATCGGTGATTTCACGGCCGGCAAACGGACTGGCCGAAATGTTTTCGATACCACGGTAAATCTGGACACTGTCGCAATTTATGATTGTGCCGTTCACCGCGCGCGCCAGCCGATCGGCAAAATCAGATTTGCCTGATGCGGTTGGGCCGGTAATGATATATGACGAATGTTTCATTTTGTCTAAGTATAAAATTCCATTGTAATCTTGTCAATCGCGCGCTATGATGAATCTGTCTAACCGACACAAACGAAAGGAAGTAATATGTCAAAAATCAGAGTTGCTATCAATGGATTCGGACGCATTGGCCGCTTGGTACTGCGCGCGGCGTTGGAATCAAAGCGTGATGATATTGAATTTGTTGCCGTAAATGATTTGGCACCGGCGGAACAGAATGCGTACCTGTTGCAATATGATTCTGTGCACGGTAAATTGCCAATGGACGTTAAATTGGACGGCGAATATATCATCGTTGGTAATCAGAAAATTAAATGCATTGCAGAAAAAGACCCAACAAAATTGCCTTGGCGTGAATTGGGTATCGATATCGTTATGGAATGCACCGGTATCTTTACCGCCGCGGACAAGGCACGTGTTCATTTGGACGCGGGCGCAAAGCGCGTTTTGGTTTCTGCCCCATCGGCGGGCGCAGATGCCACAATCGTATATGGCGTCAACCAAGACACACTGAAACCGACCGATTTAATCGTGTCAAACGCATCATGCACAACAAACTGTCTGGCCCCCGTGGCGCAGGTTCTGGACGATACATTCGGTATCGTATCGGGATGGATGACAACCGTGCACGCATACACCGGCGATCAGCAATTATTGGACAAGAATCACAAGGATTTTCGTCGTGCACGCGCGGCAAACCTGTCCATGATTCCAACCAGCACCGGCGCGGCCAAGGCGATTGGTCTGGTTCTGCCGAAATTGGCGGGCAAACTGGACGGTATGGCAATCCGCGTACCAACCCCAGACGTATCGGTTGTTGAACTGGTTGTGAATCTGGAACGCGACGCGACGGTTGATGCAATCAATGCGGCGATGCGCGCGGCAGAATCGAAAACATTCGGTTATAACGAATTGCCACTGGTTTCCATCGATTTCACACACGATGCGCACAGTTCAATCTTTGACGCCGGCCAGACCAAGGTCTTGGGCGACAGATTGGTACACGTGACCGCATGGTATGATAATGAATGGGGATTCTCGAACCGCATGGGCGACACCGCCGTTGCGATGGGAAAACTGATTAAATAATAAACGGGGCATCGCCCCGTTTTTTTGTTTTCGACCGCAACATCAAAACAAAATTTCCATTTTATAAAAAAAACACTTGCGTTTAGAATCCGAACAGTATAATATATGCCTTGCTTTGGGGTTGTAGCTCAGCTGGTTAGAGCGTCTGCCTGTCACGCAGAAGGTCGAGGGTTCGAGCCCCTTCAATCCCGCCAGTTAAATAAGAAACACATCGGAAACGGTGTGTTTTTTATTTAACTTGTTTTTCTCAAACCGAAAGACCACCCCGTCGCATTCGCGCCACCCCTCCACAGGTTATGTTCTAGAAACTTGTCATTCCTGCGCAGGCAGGAATAGGGACTAAGCAGTGCGAACGCAGTGAGCCAAATACAAAACGTTGCGGTTTTTATATTTTTTCGTAGATTGTACACAAACGAATATCGGTAATTTCAAAGACCCTATTCCTGCCTGCGCAGGAATGACAATAGGAATGCGCCATTCGGCGCGACACCATAACCTGGATTCCGATGGACGCCACCCACAAAATTTATCAATTTTGCGGGGCCCGGACAAGCCACGGAATGACAAAGGAGCAAGGGCGCAAGCGATGCGCGGCAATCCAGTAAATAGATATTCGCCGTGGGAATATAAACGTCTTGTACAACCTTGCATTTATGAAAAATAATGGTATCGTTACATCGACATAAAAAACAAAGGGAGAAAAAATCATGAAAATCAAAGCACTGGCATTTGGCGCAATGGCATTGGCACTGGCGGCATGTGGCGACGGCGGACAAAATCCGGCGGCATTGCGCGGCGAATCCTTTATCGCCAATGGTGACGGCACAGACATCACACTGTCGTTTGACGAAAACGAAATGCGTTTCTATGGTCAGGTTGTGAACCTGTATAATGGTTCTTATCGCGCGGCGGGCAACCATATTCAGTTTGACCAAGGTGCATCGACCATGATGATGGGGCCGGCAAACGCGATGGCGACAGAACGCGAATATTTCCAGTTCTTGAACACGGTGGAAAAATATAACCTGAATAACGACACATTGACCCTGATTGGCAATGGCAAGACAATGACATTCAAACGCGTTGACGCCAACGCCACGCCAGACAACACGGTTACCGTCACAGAAACCGAGGCCGTCGTTGTTGACACACCGGTGGTTGTGGAATAAAAAAACCGACCGACAAAGAAAACGGGATGCGATTTATGCACCCCGTTTTATTTTGCCAACCCCTCGTTATAATAATATTCTTTGATGCCGCGTCTATATACAGAATCTCTCACAGACGTCAGTTCAAAACCATAACGGTTTACCAATTTTTGCAACTGGGACAAGTTATTCTCGGCCACTGTCATCAACGGCTTATTCGTCCCCAGCATTTCAAATGAATTTTCTATTAAACGTGATGCAATACCCTGATGTCTGTATTCTGGGTCAACAAATAAACAACAAATTTTCTTTTCTTCATCGGTATTTTTTAACAGTGCACAGCCAGCCAACTTATATATCTGAACCATACGTCCATAGCTAACATCAGTAAATTTATTATTATCTATAGCAAAGGAATACCCCCTATTTCCGTTGCACGAACCACCCAAAAACACATTACTCAACCACCTAAAATGCCCTGGGTAAGATTCACCAATACTCTTGGTCAATACCGGTAATTGGTTGTAAAAGCCAATATCCCTTATGCAAAAACGTGACGAATTTCTGTAAGTTACCATCTCAGAATCTCTTGTTCTTGACCACGATGCCAACAACACCAAATTTATTTTGGGCATCCTGGTCATAGAATTGTTCCATGATACTGATTGCTTTTTCTCTTTCTTCCAACCCCGTTTCTTTCACGTCAATAATATCAAACAGGGATGCAAAACATCTTGCACGCACCAGTCCCACGACAACAACGGTGTTGCTATTATCTCCATTTTGAAAGATGATTTCATCGCCTGGGGCTATTTGTTGTCTTTTTGTATCATACAACCTCAATTCTATTGTTTTTTTACCATTTTTTATCAAATCAAAGTATGGTTGCTTTAATGTCATATTGTGTGATTTCATGTTTGCCACCCCTTGTCTCTATGCACGCGATGGTAACATGACCTCCAAATATTTCAAGGCGTTTTTATTACGTATTTCCGCTTGACAAAATGGTACGCACCAGTTATAATCTGGCGGCAATAAAAAGTTTTGGCCCCATCGTTCCTGCCTGCGCAGGAATGACAAAGAGGGTGTCAGAACCGAAAATTGCGTTTCAAGTTTTGGCCCCATCGTCTAATGGTTAGGACACCGCCCTTTCAAGGCGAGAATCCCGGTTCGAATCCGAGTGGGGCTGCCAAAATAAAACGACCACCGAAAGGTGGTCTTTTTATTTTGTGTCGGTCACCGGATGAGAACCGCAGGTTCGACATGATAGTTGGCAAGAACAAGCGCAATACTTTGCGCGACGTTCGCGCCTTACGTATGGTGAGCGGTGGCGCGTGCGCCACACAGCGAACAATCCGAGTGGGGCTGCCAAAATAATAAATGACCCGTTTGGGCCATTTTTTATTTTGCAAAAAGCCCCACGAAGGATGCGCCAGAGTGCCAACGGCACGCATGGCGAATACGCAGACAAACAATTAGCAAACCCGCAAAAACGGATATTTTATATTAGAGTTTTTGCATGGTGTTTGATTATTGTTTGTCAAGGGGCGGTGGGGCTGCCACTATGAGTAGCAGAGCGATTTATCGCGATGCCTCTCGTACAAATAGATATTGATTTTTATACAGGGGCTTTGCCATAATCAGCATATGAAGAAGTTCTTGTTTGTTCTGTTTTTGTTGATTCCGGCATGTGCCATTGCCAATAGGAAGGATGATTTTATCAATCAGGCAGTAGAAAAAACAGCCGTAGTCAATGTGCATAAAAATGCTTATGCAGTAAACCAAGAAAAATTAGATATGTATCGTGCGGCGCATCCGCGTTACAATTTTCCAAAAAGCATACAAGATTTGAACGAAAAACAAGCAGAACAAATCTTGTCTTATTCCTGGGACAATTACAGGTTTGGCGATTACAAATATGATGAAATTCGAGAAAAAGTTTGGGATATGATGATTCATATGTCAATGTCTGATTTAGAAAAACAAATCAACGCATGCATTCGTAAATACTATGAATTTGACGATAATTTTTATACGCCATTCGGGTCGGTCGCATCTGTTAGTTTGTTGAATGGTATGTCACCAAAACATGTCCCAGATTTTTACTTGATATTAGACGAAATTAAATATTAATTTTGAATCTATTTCTTCACAAACATCTGTGATTCTCTGAGTTCAGCAATTTATGGAATTGTACAGTATGCGCTGCGGCCGAGCAAAAATAACAAATGACCCGTTTGGGGCATTTTTTATTTCAACAATCATTTTTACCCTTGCAAATGGTTGGTGGGTATATAATCATATATCAAAACAAAGGATTTTGATATGGCGATGATTTTCTGTACCGAATGTGGCAAAAAGATGTCCAGTCAGGCCATCACGTGCCCGCACTGTGGTTGTCCAAATAAAACACTGGGCAAAACAATCAACGGCCTGTACAAGGGCAAAAAATCGATTGTTGTTTATTTGCTGTTGTGCTGGTTCTTGGGCATTATTGGTGCACACAGATACTATGCCGGAAAATATGGCACGGCGATTTTGATGACTGTGTTGACCATCAGCATTATTGGTGTGTTTATTTCGTGCATATGGGCGTTTGTTGATTTGATTGTCGGGTTCTGTTGTTTGGGTACGCCAGAAAAGATTTTCGCAGAATAAAAAAACGAAACGCCCCACACAGGGCGTTTTGTTTTGGATTGTTTCAGGTTAGTTATATCAATCCTTCTTGGTGCATCAATTCGGCGATGTATGTGTCGCGCACATGTTTAAGGCCCGCCGCACCCAGCATTTTCATAAACCATGGCATTTCGATATCTGCCAGTTTCTTTTTATCGTTCAGGAAATACACGCTGCGCATCAGGACGCGTACGTCAAAGCACGATGGAAAGACCTCTGGCACGGCGCGGTCAACATTCAACAAGGTATAGACCGCCTGCATCGCGGTGCGAACCGAATATTCGGTTGTGAAAACTGTATCGCGATCGGTTTCGGCATAGTTACCGATGAACGCAAAGTTCACCGCCCCTGTTGGCACGACCAATGGTCGGTCGCCCAATGCGCGTGGCATAAAGTATGTTGAAATAAACGGCATGTGGCACGGCACGGTGTGCGACGCATTGTGCGCGATATCTTCGATTTCTGCGATTGGCACACCGATGTGATACAACCATTCGGCGCACAGTTCTGCGCCCGTGCAATCGGCAATTTTCTTTTTCACATAGTTGCCGATTTTGTTCGAAAACAGGCCGTATGTCCAGACGACAATCTCGTTCGGTTTTTGCGCACGGAAATGCGGCTGGCGTGAAATGGAAAAACCGTACAGCCAATTAGAATCGCGGATTGTGACGGGGCCGCTGGTAACAATAGAACCACTGTGCGGGTCTTTCTTGCAAATCTTTTTGATGTACGGGACAACGCGGTCGTCGGTCAGTGTGATTGTCGCCGACATTACCCAATTTGCCGCGGGGATGTTTTCACAGAACTTGTCCGGACGGCCAAACTCGGAATTTTGTGCGGCGATATTTTTCCACAATTCCCAACTGGCCCCGATGCCACTGGGACGTGGTGCGGGCGTGTTGTTGTCGCCATATGTACTGCTTTCGGTAATAGAACCGTTGGTGATAAACACCAAATCGTCCGGCGACAGGTTGATTGTTTTTTTGCGACCGGCGTGCACCATTTCTATGGACTTTGCAACCTTGTTCGATGCACCAGAATCAATGACGACATTGGTCACGCGCGTATCATAGTGGAACTTTACCCCGCGCGCGGTCAGCCACCGAACCAGTGGTGTAATCAGCGATTCATACTGGTTGTATTTTGTAAATTTCAATGCAGACATGTCCGCCAAACTGCCCACGTGGTGAATAAAGCGTAATATATAACGGCGCATTTCCATCGCACTGGACCACGGTTCAAACGCGAACATCGTCGCCCAATAAATCCAGAAATTAGATTCAAAAAATTCCGATGTAAATACTTGGTCGATACGGGCGTCTTGCAATTTATCTTCGGGTGTCATTGCCAAATCGACCAATTCGCGTATCGCGCGTGGCGTCAGTGTCAATTTGCCGTCGGTTGGAATTTGCTGGCCACGATTTTCAATTACACGCGTGTGCGAAAAACTGGGGTCTTCTTTGTTCAGCCAATAAAATTCGTCCAATACAGATACATTTTCATCTTCGAGTGATGGAATAGACCGAAACAAATCCCACAGGGTTTCAAAGTGCGCCTCCATTTCACGGCCACCGCGAATGATATAGCCCAACTTTGGATTCTTGATACCGTCCATACTGCCACCGGAAATGGACAACTCTTCCAGAATCTGAATCTTTTTACCGGACATTTTTGCGTCGCGTATCATAAATACCGCCGCCGCCAATCCGGCCAATCCGCCACCAATAATGTATGCTGATTTTTTGTCTGCGCCAGCTGGTTTGCGCGCGTCGGCAAATGCCTCGTAATTACCGTTACTGTAATACATAATCTGTTTCCCCTTTGGTTGAAAAAGTTATGTATCAATCATAACGCGCGCAGCACCACCGTTTAACAGGACAGTAATCCGCATCAGGTAAATATTTGACTAATGCCCGTGACGCGATTATAATCAGGGACATGAAACGTGTATTTATTGGATTTTTATTGATTGCGACATTGGCGACGGCGGCGTGCGGGGTAAAATCAGATCTGAGTCACCCTGACCCATCGTACCCCCGCAATTACCCAGTATATTAAAAATTTCCACTGTGCAGGTATGGCGAAACTGGTAGACGCGCTGGATTTAGGTTCCTGTGGGGCAACCCGTAAGAGTTCAAATCTCTTTACCTGCACCAATAGTAATGTTCGTGGCGACTAGGGCGCATCGCGTCCTGCGGTTGCGGCGCGCCGCAACCAAACTGGTAGACGCGCTGGATTTAGGGGCGTGTCTGGGCAACCCGTAAGAGTTCGATTCTCTTCGCCCGCACCAATAATGCATTAGTAGTAAAAAACACTTGCTTTCTGGTAATTTTTAACATAAAATCGGCATCAGAATAATCAAAAGGTAATAAACATGGCATCTAAAAAAGGCAGCAAGGAAGTTGTAAAGCTGGAAAACAAGGAAACCGGCTATTTCTATACAACAACCAAGAATACCAAGTCCGAAAACACGGCTGGCAAAATGAAATTCCGCAAGTATGACCCAAAACTGCGCAAGCACGTGGTCATGACCGAAGGCAAAATGCCTCACTAATAAAACCGCCCCAAATGGGGCGTTTTTTATTAGTGTAACAGTGATAAAGTGAATGAGTGATAAAGTTATTGCTTAATCAATTTAACGAATATTGGCATTGATTGGTAAACGTAAACCCGCCTGTATCATCCATGTAGTCACCCGATGGTGCATAACATGATTCAATGCCACCTGTATTTTTATCGGGCGTTGTGCCGTATATGACCTTGCCCGCAGAATTTTTACCAATTTCCGGACAACGCGCGCACCCCAAGCGCGAATTTTTCAAGTAGTACCCCGCCCCACATGCAACAGTTGTGACTGTAGCAGGCAGGCACTGCGCATCTGTATCTGGGGGCGTTGTTACCGCAGCACGCGCGGACACACATAATAATATAACAATCAATAAAAATAATTTTTTCATGCGATATTCTCTCTGCTTCTATAAATCCAAGATTGGGCTGTCACCCAGTTTACAGTCAAGTTTCAAACCACACGAATCCGTTGTCGTTGGGCAATAGCGTGTTTCGGTCGTGGTGGTGGATTCCGCCCAACATGTGGAATACGTCGTTTTTACATACGAATGCGATAACGCGTTGTATGTTGTTTCGTCAGCGCGGGTACAGACGTATTTAGTGGGTGCTTCTGGAATTTGTATGCCAGAATATGTTTCTTTCGTCCAACCAGATGGACATGTTATCGTTGTTGATGTTTTCGTTTCTGGGCAGCAATATTTATTCTGAGTTGCCCCGACCATCCTATTTCCACATATGCAATACTTGGATTCTGTGCACCCGTTCAACCAGGCAGCCGCATCGGCGGATTGCCCCCCGCATAACACAAATGCAGAAATTATATAAAAACAAATTTTATTATTTATCACTAACACCCCCTATTGCTGTGCAACCAAACAAAAACCACCAGAGTATGGTGGTCGGGAAGTTAGAAAAATCATAAGAAAGAATGACCCGATGGCTTTCGATATATAACCACCGCTTCCCGACCAAATATGTCGGGATACAGAAAATAACAGGCGCAATATGCGCCGACCATTTTCATACGTCGGACATTCGGTGCAATGCACCGCTTTCTTATGGGATTTTCTAAGTCCCGAACCCACACGTCCCCGTGGGTTCATATCAAGTGTAAATTTTTGATAAAATAAAAGCAAGGTAAAAATAAAACCACCCCATTTGGGGCGGTTTTTATTTTGTGAATTTGCCGGTGCGGGGGAATCCCAATGGTACGGTGCGCCCCTGGGATGCACGCCGCCCCGTCCACGGCGTCCAATCGTCCAACTTGGTCGTGCCACGCCCCGTTGTCCAACCGAAACCGTCCGCCGCGTTAAAGAACATAACGTCCAAAACATACGTACGGTCGGCGTTGTATTTTTGCAATATCACACCCTTGCCACGGGTCATTTCGGGAATTTCACTGGTCGGGAATATCAACAGTTTGTCGTTTGACCCCGACATTGCAATCGTGTCACCCGTGACCGGCACACACATAATCGCCTGATTTGTGGCGTCTGTGTTCATAACCTGTTTGCCGTTCTTGGTCTGAGCCAAGCAATTTTCGCCCGACACGATGAATCCCGTGCCATGGCGCGCCACCAACAGGTACTTTGCCGACGCATCCAAGACAAACGCGCGCACGATTGTTTCATCCGCGGCGATGTCCGCCATCAAACGTACAGATTCACCAAACCCACGCGCCGACGGCAATTCGTTTGCCGCCAATGTGAACATTTTGCCCGCCGATGTGAACAGGTTGATTTTGTCGGTCGACATCGCATGGAATGCGAATTGCAGTTCGTCGCCCTCTTTGAATTTCAAATCCAAATTGTTCAAATCCAACGTGCCCTTGGCCGCGCGAATCCATCCCATCGTGGACAAGATTATGGTCAATGGTTCTTTTTCAATAAATTCGTCGGCGTTGACCACAATTTCTTCGGTCTGTTCCGCCCATGTGGTGCGGCGGCGACCCAATGCGGTCTTTTTATCATAACGCTTTTTAATATCGGTGAACCACGCCTTTAACTGGTCATTCTGCATTTGGTCAGATGCCAGCAATTCCTGCAAATTCTTTTGTTCCGCCAACAATTCGGCATCTTCGCGGCGGATTTCCATTTCTTCCAGTTTACGCAAACTGCGCAGGCGGGTGTTCAGAATCGCCTCTACCTGAACCTCGCTCAACTTAAATTCCGACATCAAGACGGATTTTGCGTCATCTTCGGTTCTGATGATTTCAATCACACGATCCAAATTCAGGTACACAATCAGCAAACCGCCCAAGATTTCCAAGCGACGCGTAATGTTACCCAAACGCCAATTCGTGCGACGTACCAAAACGTTTTTCTGGTGCGCGATAAATTCACGCAGAACCGATCCAATACCCATCACGCGCGGTGCACCATTGGTATCGATGACGTTAAAGTTCATATTGAACCGATATTCCAAATCGGTCATTGCAAACAGGTGCGCCATCATTTTGTCCAATGGGACATTACGGCTCTTTGGTGTGATAACAATACGAACATCGGTTGTGGATTCATCGACAATATCGTCAACCAATGGCAATTTGCGTGCGTCAATCAGGCCGGCGATTTGTTCCACCAATTTGGATTTCAGCAGACCATATGGGATTTCGGTGATAACCACCTGCTCTGCACCGCGATCCAGTTTTTCAATTTCCCATTTCGCACGAATGCGGAATGCGCCACGACCCGTTTCATAGTTTTTAACGATTGTGTCAAAACTGTCAATCAAAACGCCGCCCGTTGGGAAATCAGGCCCGACCAGTTTCTTCATAATCTGGGCGGTGGTGGCGTCCGGTTTATCAATTACCAGATTCAAGGCATCGCAAACCTCTGCCACATTATGGGTTGGAATGTTTGTCGCCATACCCACCGCGATACCCATACCGCCGTTGGCCAGCAAATTTGGGAACGCCCCCGGCATAACCACGGGTTCAGACGTTGTGCCGTCAAAATTCGGCATCATGTCAACGCTGTCTTCGTCAATCCCCTCCATAATCAGCATGGCGGCATCGGTCATTTTGGATTCGGTATAACGATACGCCGCCTGGGGGTCACCATCGATATTACCAAAGTTACCCTGACCATCAATCAATGGATAGCGTACCGAGAAATCCTGGGCCAAGCGCACCATTGCGTCATAGACCGAACTGTCCCCATGGGGATGATAGTGACCCAGCACGTCGCCGACCACCGTCGCGCATTTACGAAACGCCGCCGATGGCGACAATTTCTGGCGCAACATGGAATACAAGATGCGACGATGTACGGGCTTTAACCCGTCGCGGACATCAGGCAGCGCGCGCGATACAATCGTGCTGACCGCGTATGACAAATACCGCTGGGACAGCGCATCAGACAGTTGTTGTGATTCAATATTTTCGATTATTTCCTTGCTCATTTCCCCCGAAATTTAGAACATTTGAAAAAAAATAACAACAGAAAAAATCCTTTTTTTCAGGTGGAGATGAAAAAATTCATTAAAAAATTTAATAGTTTTTCAATTTTCCACTTGAAATTTTATCGCGCATAACTATTATATGTATATACAAACTTTGGTTCCCCGTATGGGGCGGGCTGCCGGTAAAGAATTATGGCAAGTCGGGGCGGTTTGGATTTCCAAATTGTCTGAATGTACATCGCGAAGTTTTTGTATCGCGGTGAACCAATCAAAAACGAAAAACAATATCAACATACCATGACCGCACGGTCTGGGTGTGTCTGTTTGATTGCAAAGGAGGTAAAAAATGTCATTCAAAAAAATTGTTCCGTATGTGCTGATTCCGGCGTCTGTGGTTTTGGCGGGCCTGTCACGTGCCAGCAATTCCAACACCAGCGCGCAAACGCCGACCAGTACGCACACCATCGCGGCACTGGACACCAATGCGATGCCTTTTAATGCGATGATTGACATCATGAATCCAGAAATGAAATCGCAACTGGATCAGATGTCTTTGGACAAAAAGGCCGACGATTTGGTTGGCAAATATGTCGATAACATGTTGACCGCACAGCAGAAATTGAAACCTTTGTTGGGTACGGTTAAATACCGCAGTGCCGTCCGCCAAGAATTACCAGGTGCGCCGGTTGGGTATCACTGTGTGTATGGGCAATACACGCAACTGAACCGCGCGTTGCGCGATATGGGCGACACATTGACCATTGTGCCGACGGATGCCAGCCGCGCATGCATTGCGTTCAAATCCGAAATGCGCAAAAAATACGCCGCGCCTGAATACCAGAACGCCATTCACGAAGGGCAAATGTTTGAATCTGACAGTGCATATAATGTCGCGCTGGGTAAATATTTGGCCCGCCGCAAGGTTGCACAAGATGCACCTGATTCCGTGCACAATGCGGTTGCCGCACAGTTTGCAGCCAAGAATTTTTCCGCAGACGAACTGTCCGCCGGTACGATGTTGGTTGTGCCCCGCTATCGCGGCAGCAAGAACAAGTTCCATATGATTATGCTGTTGGGTCGCGGCCGCATTGAAAACGGGAAATTTGTCCCAGATGAAAAGGGTCGCTATATCTATACCGGCCACAACCGCGAAACAATCGGCGACCTGTTTGAAACATGGGATGCATCGAATGTATTTGCCGCCGACACGCGCAAGATTGCACGCGCCCAATATGCCGCCGAATGGCAACGTATAGAGGCAATGCCTGATTCCGCGTTGGTGTCGTTCTTGGAGCGTAACGATACCACAACCGGCCCGCGTCCAAACCTGAACGCGATGCCACGTCCGGCATTGTTGGACATGGTGCGCAGCCGCTATTTCAAAGAGCCCGCGCAAGCAGCCATGGCAAAAAACAATGGAATGTTGGCATACGCGCCACAGCAAAATATTATGTTGCGTGAATTTGCCCAACATACGATGTAAAAAGAAACGCGCCCAAATGGGCGCATTTTTTATTGTGCAATTTTATGTTTAATTTCACGGATGCGTGCCAAGATTTCCTTTAAGTCCGCATCAGTTGCGGCGGGTGCGGGTCTGTTATGCACCTCGTCCGCCAGAACTATACACAGTGTCGCCAACAGTGCGTTTTCAGGCAGTGGGCCGATTTTATCCAAAATCTCGCGCGCACGCATATCAACCATTTTTCCCAATTCAATCAGGCGCGATTCTTGGCCATCTTCGCACCCCATGGGGTAATTTTTGTTCACAATGGGTATTGAAACGACACTCATTTTAACTTCTTTAATATCGAAACAGATTTATCAATCATTTGGACGGCACGGGCGTTTTTATCGCGCAGGGTTCGAACCTGTTCGGTCAGAATTGCAACCTCCAAATCCGTTTGTTTGCCGGCGGCAACGGCCGTTCCGCGCAGGCGGGCGGCGGCCTCTTCCAATGCGTTTAATTCTTGAAAAATTTGCTGTTTTATGTCTGCCATACCCCCAGTGTAAGATATTTTTTATATGCGTTCAACACTAAAATGTGATATAATAACCCTGTTTATTGGGGGACAGGTTTTATGAAAACGAAAATAATCTATATTTCTGGCAGTGAAATCTTTGATATGGCTGATATTCGCGCCGCTTTTGAAGAGGTACGCGGTGCATTGGGGTTGGATTCTGACACGGTTTTGTTTGGTGTTCCAGTGGACAATGATAACGCATTGGGCGCAACCGATGGTGCACACGCGCAACCAGAACCGGCGGTCGATATGGACGTGGACGACGCCCCTGTTATGGAAATGGTCACCCCAGAAATCGTACCAGAACCTGTTATTGATATAGACCCAGTTCCAGAAATTGAACCTGAAAAACCAAAGAAGAAATCACGCGGTCGTCCCGCAAAGGCCACCAAGGCAGCAGACGTTACGCCAGATGCAGAAGTTGTGACAGCGGTGGCGGATGCCCCCGCGGTGGACGTTGAATCCGAACCGGTCACGGTGGCGGATGCACCCGCGAATGTCAGTTCAATTCTGTCCGTGCTGACATCAAAACCAGTGGTCGAACCCGAACCAGTGGTTACAGATATCACAGATGACGCACCAGTTATTGACGTTGCGGACACAACCGAACCGGTTGATGTTGTTGCCGAAACCGTCACTGAAAACGTGGTTGCCGAACCAACAGTTGTTGATGCCGAACCCGTTATCACTGAAACCGATACTGTTCAGGTTGCAACCACCGACATTACCGATGATGCACCCGAAGAACCGATTGAAAAAACACTGGAACAGTTGTTGGAAAGCATGACGCCCCTGCGCGAAGATCACATTGACGAAGACGTGGTGCAAAGTGCGGATGATGAATTTGATATGTCGCCCGCCCCTGTTGACACCCCAGATGCCACGCCATCAGACACCGACGATGACGATACGGACGCGACACTGGCCCAGTTGGCAACAGAATTTGCAGAAAATCAGGACAAAATTCCCACACCAAAGAAGACCGAGGCACGTGGTAAAATCGGAAAACTGAAAAACATTTTACCATTCAAAAAGGCGAAACGCGACGATACCGGCCTGATGGGCGATTTGTTTGGATGGGCGGGCATTGCCGCAAATGACGATGACTTTGCCATGCCAGGATTCTTTACAGGTGTTGCATCAAAAAAATAGGCAACGAATGAGCGCACATGGAAACTGCAACAATTATTAGATTGCTGTCCAATGCCGGATTCCACGTTTTGGGGGCGGACGGGGCGAACCTGTACATCGAAGACCCGTCTTGCATTCTGCGCAGTTTTCAGACATTCACCGAATATGCATGGATTATCATAACCTTTATCACGGGTATGTTGATTTTTGGCTGGGCCATATCAATGATACGCGGGGCAAAAAATAACATATTTATGAACCTGCGTAATTTAACGATTATGTTTGGGACATTGGCCGCCGCGGGTGCGATACTGAATATGATATACGGCGGGGATTTGTTTGCGCGCGGATGTCGGACGGTTGCAGTAGATATCAATACGGTCAATGAAATGTTGGACATGCGCAAAAAAAAGATGTCACCCCAACAGACCGATTTATACGAAAGCATTGATATATATGATTCTGGTGTGGTGCGTGCGAATGTTGCGGCGGACGATGTCAATGGCGATGATTCCGCGCCAGCCAACGACACATTTATTGGCGACAAAATTGATATGCCAGATGACACAGGCAATGGCTTTGAACCGATTTCACAACAATTATCAGACGAAGACAAAGAACGGTTACTTGATATTCTGGGGCGTGCGCCCAATGGCACGATAACCGTACCACGCGACAAGATACAAATTGATGATGGTGTGTTTAATAAATTGCCAAATGGCGAATTGCCGGTGGAAAATATGCCATCTGGTGAATTCCCGCCCGAACGGCTGATACCATTACCGTCCCAACGTGATGCGACGCCCAATAATCCGTCTGTGCGCTCCCCCCGCAAACCATCGGCACAGGAATACACGTCGGCGGCGGCATCTGGGCGCGATGTTGTGTACACAACCGCCGATGGGCGTCGCGTACGTCGCACGGGTGGTACGCGCGCATGGCGAAACCTGAATCCGGGGAACATTCGTTATTCTGAATTTTCGCGCAAGGCGGGCGCGATTGGTCAGGCGGGCGGATTCGCCGTATTCCCCGACGAAGAAACGGGAACGCGCGCGGTGTCATCGCTTCTGCGCGGAAAATCGTACAATAACCTGACCATTGCGCGGGCAATCACGCGATACGCACCGCCGTCCGAAAACAATACTGCGGCGTATCACAGACGGATTCAACAGATTACGGGCCTGAACATAAATCGTCGCATCAGCGATTTAAGCGACAGCGAACTGTCCCGCGTGGTCGACGCAATTCGCGCGATTGAGGGCTGGGAAGCGGGCCGCATCATAGAGGAATAATTCATGAACACACAACGTGGCAGTATCGGATTCAATATTATGTTCGCCATTATGTTGGTGGCGATTGGGGTTATGCTGTACATTTTACTGGGTGGGGAAAATCCGTTTACAACCAATACAAATACCGTTGTGTCACCCGCCGGCATTGTGGACGACGCAGCACCATCACGCGATGCGAACGGCGAATTTAACGACGGGTTGGGCGCACCCGACGCCGCCACAACCGGCGAACTGGACGAATATGGCGCGGGCATTGCCGCCATTGATGTATTTAATCGCGATATAAATTCCGATGGGCGCATTGACCGCATAACACGCACCCGCGTTGAAAACGGTACAGACCATTTCTATTATGAATATAAATTGGAATTAAATACCAAGAATGGGTACACGGACATTACGCCCGATGGATTCCGCACGACCGAGGGGGCGGAATGCGCCCTGCGCAAATTGCGCTTTGTATTTCGGCCGGCGTTTCGGGTTGATATTATTTCGCGCGAATGGTCGGACACATGGATTACGCCAACAATGGCAACGAAAACAACGTACACGTTTCGCCATGGCGAACTGAATGCGTCGGACGCACAGCAAATGCGCGTTGTATGCGATGTTGCAGATTTATTTTAACAAAAACATATTACGTGCCGAATACACAATCGAGCCCGACACAACAAAATGATCAAATAATTCAATTCCCGCCGCGGCCAGCAAATCCCTGACCACGGTGGTGATTTCTATGTCAGCGGTTGAAAATGATTTATTTGGCGTTGGGTGATTATGCACCAGAACAACACTGCGCGCGTTCAGCACCAGCGCACGTTTCAGAATTTCACGTGGGTACACGACCGCTTCGTCATTTGTGCCACAACTGTGCACATCGTCCGCCAACATGCATAATTCAGAGCCCAGATAAAACACATGCATTTCTTCGGTTGTTTTACCGGACAATATCGTGCGGCAATAATTGGCAACCGCCGTCGCATCACGAAAGATTGGCTGTTCACTCAGTTTTTCGCGATAGCCGGTTGCCATAATCTGGTTTATTGATTTCAAGAAAATTGCGGTGTTGCGTCCCATACCACGAAACGCGACCAATTTGTCCAACGGGGCGGTCAAAATTTGATGAACACCACCGAACTGTGCCATCAGACCGCGCGCCAACGGTCGCACGTCGCGACGTGGTATTGCATAGCCCAACAGCATTTCCAGCAATTCATAATCGGCCAATTTGCCGTCCAAGAATTTCTGGCGCAGGCGTTCGCGATGTCCCGTATGAAAATCAGTGTCCGAACCCGCCATTGTTGTGCGCCCCACCCCTACATCATGCGTTCGGTGAAAATCGTAACGCCATCTTCGGTGATGCCCAACGTGTGTTCCCACTGGGCAGACAGTCCGCCATCAACCGTGCGTGCCGTCCAACCGTCGGCATCGATTTTGCAATCGGGACGCCCCGTGTTTATCATCGGTTCAATCGTGAACACCAAACCAGGCACCATCTTTACCTTGTCCCACATGGGGTCATAAAAGTGATAGATTTGTGGGTCATCATGCATAACCTTGCCAATGCCATGACCAACAAAATCGCGCGAGATTGAAAACCCATGTGGTTTAACAACGGCCTCGATTGTTTTGCCGATTTCAGATAACGGCACGCCTGGGGCGCAAACGGCGATTGCGGCATTCAGTGCATCTTGGCATGTTTGAACCAATTCGCGCGCGCGTGGCGTAACGTGGCCAATCATAAACATGCGCGACATATCGCCATGAAACCCCTTGTATTCCGCGGTCAGGTCCACATTGACGATATCGCCATCTTTCAAAATACAATCATCGCTGGGGATACCGTGCACAATAACATCATTGACAGATGTGCAGATGCTTTTTGGATACCCTTCGTATCCCAAGTCAGACGAACGCGCACCATTTGCATGCAACCACGATGCAACCATACGATCGATTTCACCGGTGGAAATACCCGCCTGAATATATGGTGTAATATAATCAAAACAACGTGCCACCAAATCGCCAGACGCACGCAGACGTTTGAAATCTTTTGGTGCATAAACAGATGCTAACATTTTTCTTAGTTCCTTCTCTTGATTGACAAGCGGTTTGCGCGCAGGGCCAATTTCAGTGCGAAATCACGAAATAAAACCTCGACCGGCATACCGGTTGTACGAATTTGTCGTTCCAATTCAGACAGGCGTACCAGCACCGCATCAATTTCAGACGCAGGCCAAATCTTCATCGCCATGTTGAATTTATCGCGAACTTTCCAAAACAGGTTCGGCAGTTGTCCATCAACAACCGCAACCTGTAATTTTTTGAAATGCATTTGTAATTGGCGCAACAGTTTATTTGAATCAACGCCCGTGTACAATAATCTGTCCAGCGCCTGCATCGTTTGGGCAATATACCCCGCCGTCAACGAATAAAAGAAATCGTCCGCAACAACCGCGCCCGTATCCGGCAGACATTTTTCCACATCGTCCAATTCGACGGTCTTTTTATCATCGACATACAATGCAATCTTGGTCAAGAAACCACGTGTAATTGCACGGTCACCGCCCAAGTGCGCCGTCATATACGCCATTGCGTCGGGTGTAATTTGCTTGATACCCGCCGCCGCGGACAGTTCACTGCGTATCAATGTTGCCAATGCGCGCGCATCGTCTGTATAGCATGGCAATGCGGCAACGTTTGTTTTTTTATCATCTTCGAAATATGTGCGCAATGACCCCGTGCGCAAATCGCCGGCGCATACCAATACCGTCGCACACAGGCCACTGTGTTCAATCAATTCGGCAATGCGTGTTGTCATTGCATCGCCCGCGCCAGATATAATAACCATCTTGCGGCCGCCAAACATTGATGGTGTGCAACTTTCCGCGAACAAGGCATCTTGCTTGTCCCGAAAATCATCGGCGTCCAGCGCAAACAGGTTATCCTTGTCAATTTCCAATTTTTTGATTGCCGTATCACAGTATTCATCAATACGACCGGCGTCCGGCCCATACAGCAATACCGCCGTGATTTTTTCAATACCTGTGTTAAAATCTGGTTCTTTCCATTTCATTATTTTTGACCACCGGATTGTGATTGCACGCGCGATGTTTCGGCGATTGTACGTGTGCTGATTTTATCGGCCAACACCATAATTGCGTTTTTAACGGCATTGTTATATGACGCGTTCGCCGCAACCAAGTACCGCACAAATGTGTATGATTCTGATGCCTGTTCGACACCGTGCGCGATTTCTGTGTCACCACGACGCAATGTGTAATTTGCACGCAGGCCAACCTCTTGCCAAGTGGCGTCACCGGTTGATTCCAGTGCCTTGTACTGGGTATATGGTTCGGCCAAATTGATGGTCAAAGTGTATTCGGCATCCGACGTGCGTGCGCCGCCAAATTTTGCGTTCAAAGCATTACGTAATTCAATCCCGTTGATGCCGCTGATTGGTGCAACATAAATGTCTGTATCGCCACCAGAAAACATAGGCCGAAAACCACACGCCCCCAACATCAAAAAACATAAAATCACCAGAATTTTCTTCATTGCGCATGTACCCTTTTTTTATGTTCGTGTGCGTTTTCCTGTTGCTTTTTGTTATTATATTACTTAGAGTTTTAATAAATCGCAAGAGGGAATGATGAATATTTTTCTGATGGTATTGGTGGCTATATTTATGTTGGGGTACTATATCATCGACAGCCCCAGCGTCCGCGTCCCAGAAATTGAAACCGAATATGCCGCCCAGCGCGCCGATTTGCACGCGATTGCCCAATGCGCGGCCGCCGTTCACAACGCCCAGATAAAGGGTACAACATTTGATGATGTTTGCGTCGCCCAGAACCAGATTGTCAGTCGGCTGTTCTGTATGAATGCCAGTATGAAGGAAACCGAATGCAAAATCGTTAAAAATAAAAAGCCCACATACAGTTATATTATCACCGCAACTGGCGCGTTGAACCCAGATGAATACAACAGTATGTTTGAAATACTGGAACAATATTATTCTGACGCCGGCACGTTTGGGATTTTGATGGACGGAAAAATTGTGTCGGGGGCGATTGGTTCAAAGTACACCGTGCCCAAGACCATTATGAAAACGATGAAATTGGACAGTGGTCAACTGGTGTACATGACGCAATACGATATTACAAATATCGCCAGCAGCAGCACAACAAACACCACCACGGACATTAAATGCCCGACGGGGACAATTAAAACGTATCGATTTGGACGCTGGCAATGCGTTGGCATAAATACCAAGACCGACTGTGGTGGCGATATGATTTGGGATTCTGATTTATTGGAATGCGTGGCGGACGAATCCAGAAAACCGTTGTGCGCATCGCAACAGACCGCGGTTATTGTTGACGACGTGTGGGAATGCATCAATCCATTTCCGACAAAATCGTGTCCTGATAATATGGTGGCACGTTTGAACTATGACACATTGGAATGGGAATGCGTGGCAGACGCGTCCAAGGGGGAAAACATAACAAAGTGCAGCCGTTTTACCAGCGGTGCAATATATGGTTCGGTTGGCGCGACCCTGCGCGCGAACCAAACGTCATGCACACCGTGCGAAAAAATGATATTGGACAGCGACACATGCACGTCATATTGTGTGCCCGATACATCAAAACTGAATGACCCCAGTTGTTACGCCACAACACGCGAATGCAGTGGGCGCAGCCGTGCGTTCTATTTCGGTTTTCCAAACAAAAATTATGCCGGCAACATTCCAGAAATGTCGGGCAAGAATGTTCCGATTGACCGCACACATAACCAGAACAGACGATTTAACTGTCTGGACTGTGGCGATGGGGAAATTGATACCGAAGAATCATTTGCGCCATACACCGCGGTTTGCAAATAAAAAACGCCCAAACGGGCGTTTTTTAATATGTACGCGCATCGCGTAATGCTCTTATTTGTTCCAAATCCTGTTGCGCCTGTTCGAATTGTGCGCCACTGACATACTGGGCATTGTCCAATGTGATTTGCGCGCTTTCCGCCATTTCGTCCAAACGATATTCTTCGTCAGAAAATGGCGCAACATTTGTCACTGATGCGGGCGCGGTCAACACCGGCGATTCTTTTGTAACCATACCCCGACGCATACCCTCTGGGTAACGTGCCGATACCGCTGCGATGATTTCATTACGGAAACGCTTTACACGAAAATCTGCTATATTTTGTGATGCAATCGAATGCACGCTCTTGTTCAATTTTGCCAACATTTTGTATTGCTTGTTCGGTGCACCATTTTCGTCCAAGAATATGTTGATTGTGCCATCAGGCATTGTCAAAACGTGATCACGCCATGCGTTATTGTGCCCACGGTTTAATGTCATATATGCAATCAAGTTATGACGAATTTCGTCCATCAAATGACCCGTAACACTGGATTTGTCCACAACGCTGGTCTTGCAGAAACGATAAATGTCATTTTTACCACCAAACATAAATGGCGATACTGTGCCAAAGCGCACAGGATTTAACGACATCTCTTTCCACAGTGCATTGCAAATAACATTGCCATCAATTTTACCAATGCGTATTGCCACCGAATGCGTTGGTGTGTCCCATGAACTGGTGGATTTAATCTGGCCGTACGCATCATGCAACGCCGCAGGCGTCATTTTGTCAAAGTATGGAATATGGGTACTGTAACTGATGATAGACCGTACCTGTTCTTTGTCCAGTGTAGTCATGCGCAAATCCTTTTGTTTCCTCACACTGTTTAATATAGCCCAAATACACGTTTTGTCAATATGTTATATTGCACAAAAGAAAACCGCCCGCATTCGCGGGCAGTTTTGTGTTCGCGCGATTATTCTGCGCGCTGGAACGCACCATTGTCCAACATTTCTTTGACCGCGAAATGTTTGATTTTCTTGGCCGATGTTTGTGGCAATTCTTCTTCGGTGATTGCAAAGTGTTTAACCCACTTGTATGGTGCAATCTTCAAATTAGATGCCTTTAACAACATGGCGACGCGGGTAACCGTTGTGCCGGGCTTTACCTGAAATACCGCAAACGGTACGATTTTGCCAGCGATGACATATTCAAATACCGCCGCCGCCAATATTTCATCGTTTTGCAGATACAGGTCTTCCAATTCATCGGGATAGACGTTTTTACCGCTGTCCAGAACGATGACCTGTTTCTTGCGCCCTTTGACAATCAGGCGACCATACTTGTCCAATTTGCCCAAATCGCCGGTCTTGAACCAGCCATCTTCGAATGCGGCGGCGTTTGCCTCGTCATTATCCAGATACCCTGGCATGACCATATTGCCACGCATCCAAATTTCACCAACGCCGTCTTTGTCTGGATCATGAATCTGGATTTCATTACCTGGTAATGGGCCCGCATAATACATCGAACCATCAGGACGACGGAATGCAAAGTTAAAGTTTGCCGGCCCCGTGGTTTCTGTCAGGCCATAGCAATCACCAACCACAAAATCCAAACTTTCAAAGAATTTGCGAATTGTTGGTTTCAGTGTTGCGCCCGCAGACACCAGAACCTTGGTATTGCCACCAAAGATATCGTGAACGGGTTTTGTAACCTTGTCCACGATGCATCCCAATCCGATTGCGCGCAGTACGCGACGTGATGACATCACCATACGCATAACGGTGTACATGTGTTTTTCACGTGCACTGTCCACAATCTTTTTATAGAACCCCTCCCATATACGTGGGACGGCGGGTATAACCTCTGGTCTGTATTCTTTGAAATCCTTCAAAAATTCGCGTGGGTTCAAAATTGGTTGCAGCAATAATTGGCCACGCAAAATAATCGGGGCAATAATATTGATGACGACACCATATATATGATACAGCGGCAAGAACCCATAGAATGTGTACCCCGGATGAATCACCGGTTCATAGAACAATGCACCCTGTGCCAATGACAACAGGTTGTCATGCGTCAGACCAACAACCTTTGGATTGCCGGTTGAACCCGATGTAAAAGACATCATTGCGATATCGTTTCTGTCAACATCCGCCGCGACGAAATCGTTTTCGTCGGTGTCGTCGATGGTTTCGATATCGAACATTGTCGGGCCCCCGTCCACAAAATGCGATTTTTGCGCCAATGCCAATTTGCAATTTGTGCGTGCCATCATGTTCAGGTGTTCTGCCTGTGACAGACCAGTGTCCAGCATCAATGCATGTGCGCCTTGGGACAAAATGGCAAAATACGATTTGATAAATTCTGGGGTGTTACCCGACAGAATCGCAACCGTGTCGCCCTTTTTAATACCAAAACGTTGTGCCAGCAATACTGCACGTTGCTTTACTTTCTTTAACAGGTCTGCATATGTTTCATTCTGTCTGACAAAGAAAATACGGTCTTTATTCTGGGAACAAACATCACGCAGCATTTCATATACATTTTTCATCATAATGATTATGCTCTTTTGTTAGTTTTAAGTAAAAATCTGGATAACCATTACCCAGACATACTTACACTAAATCATTTTTGGATGGGAAACACAACCTATTTTAACATTTTGGTCTATTTTGCACTGAAAAACACATCATTTTGTCAACATATAGACATAGTTTTACAAAAACACCCCTATATTTTGTGTTTTTTGCATTTTACGAATCGTTTTTGGGCGCGTTTTGGTCAAATTATTGACACAAAAACATATTTAGTATTCCGATTCGAGGAATCGGCTGCGGCGCAAACGTACGGAAAACCCGCCTTTTGAAAAGTAAAGTAAAAAATGAAAAAAAATTTCTGTTTTACGTATTGATAGAAAACCTATAAAACTATATATTGGTATCAAATAAACAAAATAACCACTAGATATTGTGTTTTAACAAAACAAGGGACAGAAAGATGTCTGATGCAGAAAACGAAACAAAAATTCAGGTTATTCCAACGCTGACGACCAAATTGGTTGCGGTACAAAAGCGCGGTGGCGAAACTGTCCCGTTCGATTCCAAAAAGATATTTGATGCAATTAAAAAGGCCGTTGCGGTCACAGGTGAAATATCTGATGCGGATGTGGCGACAATTACCCAAAACGTCTTGAACACGTTGGATGCAAAATTTACAGACCGTGTGCCATCGGTTGAACAAATCCAAGAAACCGTGATTCAGGCACTGATGGATGCCAAGGCATACAAGACCGCAGAATCATATATTATATATCGCCAGAAACGCAGCGAAATTCGCGATTCATACGTTGACGCCGTAGAGGTGATTGAGGGTTACGTTGGTGGATCAAACTGGCGCATCAAGGAAAATGCCAACGTTGGCTATTCCATTGGTGGGTTGATTTTGCGTACCAGCGAACGCGTAACGGCGGAATACTGGTTGAACCTGTACCCACGCGAAATTGCAGAGGCACACAAAAATGCATCTATTCACATTCACGATTTGGGCTGGCTGACGGGTTATTGTGCGGGCTGGTCTTTGCGTGAATTGTTGTACGAGGGGTTCAATGGTGTCCCAGGGTACTTGCAATGCGAACCGGCCAAGCACATGGCGACCGCGATTTCGCACATGGTGAATTTCTTGGGCACATTACAGAATGAATTTGCGGGTGCACAGGCGTTCTCGTCCGTGGATACGTACCTTGCACCATATGTCAGAATTGATAACCTGACATATGCAGACGTAAAAAACGCAATGCAGACGTTGATATTTAACTGTGCTGTGCCATGTCGTTGGGGTACGCAGACACCGTTTATCAACTTTACATTCGATTGGACATGTCCAAAGGATTTGCGTGACCAGCATCCATTTATTGGTAAAAAGCAGGTTGATTTTACGTATGGCGACCTGCAAGCGGAAATGGACACAATCAACAAAGCGTTCTTGGAGGTTATGACCGAAGGTGACGCGTTGGGTCGTCCGTTTACGTTCCCAATTCCAACATATAACATTACCGATGATTTTCCATGGGAACATCCAAATGTCAAACCGTTGTTTGATTTGGCGGCAAAATATGGGATTCCAAATTTCCAGAATTTCTTAAATTCTGACCTGAATCCAACCGATGTGCGTTCTATGTGCTGCCGTCTGCGTTTGGACGTGCGCGAATTGTTAAAGCGCGGTGGTGGCCTGTTTGGGTCGGCGGAAAAGACCGGTTCAATCGGTGTTGTTACAATCAATTTGGCGCGTTTGGGCTATGTACATCGTGGCGATCGCGACGGGCTGTTCCGCGAACTGAAACGTTTGCTGGATATGGGTCGTGATTCGCTGGAAATCAAGCGCAAGATTATTACCAAGAATATGGAACGTGGACTGTATCCGTTCACACGCCGTTATCTGGGTAACTGGGATCATCACTTTTCAACCATTGGTGTAAATGGTGCGAATGAAATGGTTCGCAACTTTACGGGCGACCGCGAAAACATCGCAACCCCAATGGGCAAGAAATTGGTTCTGGATGTGATGGATTTCATTCGTGAAAACTTGGCAAATTTCCAAGAACAAACAGGCAACCTGTATAATTTGGAAGCCACCCCTGCCGAGGGTTGTTCATACCGCTTTGCCAAAACCGATGTGAAAAATTTCCCAGACATCATCACGGCGGGTACACACGATGCACCATACTATACCAATTCGACACAGTTGCCGGTGAACTTTACCGATGACCCATTTGTCGCGTTGGAACACCAAGAAGAATTACAGCGCAAATATACCGGTGGCACAATGTTGCACCTGTATATGGGCGAACCTGTATCCAGTGGCGAAGCCGCCCAGAAAATCGTACGTACAATCTTTGAAAACTACAAGATTCCGTACATGACATTGACACCGACATTCTCGATTTGTCCAAAACACGGGTATTTGCCGGGGCGTCATGAGTTCTGTCCGAAATGCGACGCGGAAATCGCCGCAAATCAGAACTGTGAATGTAATCACGAATAAACAACACGCATTGCACAAGAAAGGAGGAAAATTATGCAGGCAGCCAGCAATCAGAGAACACCATGTGAAGTTTTTTCACGTTCAATGGGATTTATCAGACCAGTGTCCAATTTTAACATTGGTAAATACTCTGAATTTTGCGAAAGAAAAACGTTCACAGAGGCAAACAGTTTGACCACCGGTGCACGTCACAGTGAATTGTTAAAGAAGGCCGCATAATAAAATGTCTGACATTCAAATTGGGGGTTTGGTATCGTTTACAACAATTGATTACCCAGGGAAACTGGCCGCGGTGCTGTTCCTGCGCGGGTGTCCGTTGCGATGCGTGTACTGTTCAAATCCCCATTTGTTGAATGTTGGCGATGGCGAATACGACCCAGACAAGGTTTTTGATTGGTTACGTAATCGCGTCGGCAAATTAGAAGCCGTCGTCTTTTCCGGCGGCGAAGCATTGATGCAGGGGGACGCGGCGATTGATTATATGCGACGCGTTCGCGATTTGGGTTTCAAAATCGGCCTGCACACAAATGGTTTTTACCCTGAAAATTTGGCACGCGCCGCCGATACAGTTGACTGGATTGGTTTGGATTATAAGACCACGCGTGATAAATATGGTGCGTTGTCGGGTCAAAATATTGCCCACGACCGCATGATTCACAGTTTGGACATATGGCAGGCGACCGGCAAAGATTATGAGGTTCGCATTACATGTGATCCGCGATTTGTTTCAAAACTGGATTTAATGGAAATCACCCGCGATTTGCACAATCGTGGTGTGCAAAAAATTGCCATTCAGAAATACATTCCGCATTTCGAAGATAACGAACACGGCACAACACCCGCCCAGCGCAATCAGTTTTTTGATGACGCGAATTTGCGCGATACAATAAATGGAATGTTTGCGTCTGTTATTTGGCGCGAATAACGCCCTGTTCCCAATTCAATAATTTTTCCTTGGTTGCGATCCCACCGGCATAGCCCGTCATTGTACCATGCGCGCCCACAACGCGATGGCATGGAACAATAATCGAAATCGGATTGCGACCGACCGCACCACCAACCGCCCGCGCAGATGCGCATCCGACACGACGCGCGATATCGGAATATGATGCGCGCGCACCATATGGTATTTCGCGCAATGCACGCCACACCGCACACTGAAATGCCGTGCCGCGTGGCGACAATTCAAAATCAACAGTTGGGCGGCCACCCGCAAAATAATCATCCAGCCAACGCGATGCGCGTTGCAATATCGCATTGTCGCCAAATGGAATATCCGACACATCGCCATGATAACGTTGCCCTGCAATCCACAGCCCCACCAGCGCATTATCAGATGCGACCAATGTCAATTTACCAATCGGCGATGCGTATTCTGATTTAACCAACATAATTTAATATACCCTTTCAATAGGTATATTATGTTTTTTACAGAAATCGTCAAGGAATCTGATAAACGCACGAATTTTTGGTGTATCAATCAATTTAGGACTGCACGCTGCAATCATACGATGTTCGTATTCAAAATCTATATTCGGTACGCGCACCAATTTTGGTGGCTGTTGCACCGTCCACGCCGGCAGTAATCCGATACCGTCGCCGTCACGTATCAGGCGGAATATCAATCCAACCGAATCCGTTGTCGTGTTCAGTTTACGTGCCCGCTTTGCAATAAAAGAACATTCGGGCATATTCAAATATGACTGGTACATGCACAGGTCAAAGTTTTCCAACATATCGTCCATATCGCGTGGCACACCGTGGGTGTCCAAATATTCCTGTGTTGTAAAGAAATATGCCGGTGTGCGCAGGCGGAACAACGTGCGCCCTGGGATTTGATAATTGGAATTTGAATCAACAAGCGCAACCTCTATATGCGACAGGTTCTGTTGCCGATTGGTCAATAAATCTAAACGAATTTTTGGATACAATGCATAGAACCGTGACAGTTCGCGCAAGATATAACTGCCAACCAAACCTTCGGCAATCATAACGGAAATATAACCGGTCAATTCACCTTCGGGGGTGGTCTGTTCTATTTTATTCAATGCGTTGCATATTGTCTCAATCGCAGAATAGATTTCTGGTGTTGCATTGGTTGGCAAACTGCCCATGGGCGTACGTTGCAATAACGTCGCATTCAGGCGCGTTTCCAAATCAGAAATCAATTTGGACATATTGGAATGTTTGATGCCGTTTTTATTCGCGGCGATTTGGATTTGACCCGTATCGATTACTTCTTTTAACGCTAACAGTTCTTTCAACAAGGTCACTCTGGTTTTTATAGTAGCCATCGCTATACCTTTTGATTAAAGAAAAAAAGACAACAAAAATACGTGAATATGATTGTTTATTCTTATTATACACGATTCTTTAATCGAAAAACAGCACAAAAGACAGATTTTTGAAAATATTTTTATTTTACAAAAATGTAATACCGCGTGCATTCGCGCGCGGTATTATTTACAGATTTTACAATTCATTTTGCTTGTTCGAAAAGTATTTGGTGAAATTGCTGACCGTTTCGCCGGTCGCTGCCAAAATTTTGGCTATACTGCCGGTTGATGGCCAACGCGGCTGACCGTATTTTGACCAACGCTTGCTCTTGTTAAAAATTGTTGGGTCAAGACCGCTGCGACGCGCCAATCCAGAACAGGACATTTTGTGCGCACTGGCAAAGCAATCGATTGCATACCATACATCACTGTGTGTCATTTGTTTTTTCACCTTTGTCTGTTTGTTGTTTTGTCTACATTCACAATATAAACCCAGTGGGGATTTTTCCGGCTATACTCCTTTTATATGTGATCATGTATAAATCGGGGCACGCAGCAAAAGGCGCAGAAATCTGGGAAAAATTCACAAAAACAGTAAAAAACGACGATTTTTTTCTTAGTAAAAAATTTTTCGATACGACATTTGTCCTGCGTTTTTGGGACAAATGTCTTTGACATTTTATTCCCAACCGATTCGTTTGGGTAAAAAAAACGGGGCAACGCCCCGTTTATTTATTTTATGCATTTATAATCTCAGTCACACGACGCGGTACGTCCGCGATGGCGATGCGTTCCTGACTCATGTCATCACGGTGACGCAGGGTAACTGTGCCATCTTCCATCGTCTGGTGATCAACGGTGATGCAAACTGGTGTACCGATTTCGTCATGACGACGATAGTTCTTACCAATGTTGCCAGAATTTTCCAATTCAATGCGGCCGATATGCAATGCACGTAACGCATTTTCAATATCGTTCGCGGTCTGAACCAATTCTGGAACATTACGCGCCAATGGAATAACCGCCGCCTTGACCGGTGCAAGTTTTGGTTTCAATTTCAGAACTGTGCGGGTCTTGCCATCTGGCAACTGCTCTTCGGTATATGCCTCTATCATAACGGCCAACATTGCGCGGTTCACGCCCATTGCGGTTTCAATGACGAATGGGATGAAACTTTCACCCGTCTGGGGATCAGAATACGCCAATTTAACCGTGCTGTCGTGGTTTTCCATAACATGCGCAGAAATATGAAATTCATTTTGCGCCTTGGTATGAGAACCCAAATCAAAGTCCTGACGGTTGTGGATGCCCTCAACCTCGTCAAAGCCATCTGGGAACGCGTATTCGATATCACCCGCGGCCTTGGCATAATGGGCCAATTTTTCGTGCGGTGTGAAACGCAATTTTTCCGCAGGAATGCCCAGTACATTTACCCACCATGCCATACGCGTTTTCTTCCATTCTTCGAAATATTTCGCATCATCGGCAGGATTGATAAAGTACTGCATTTCCGCCTGTTCAAATTCACGCATACGGAATACAAATCCACGTGGGGAAATTTCGTTACGGAACGCCTTGCCAATCTGGGCAATACCAAATGGCAATTTATGTGGGCATGCGTCCAATACGTTTTTGAAATTCACATACGTTGTGGTCGCTGTTTCTGGGCGCAGGTACGCATTGATTGCACCATCGGCGGTTGCCCCAATGGACAGCCCCATCATCAACTGGTACGCACGTGGGTCGGTTAAATCCGTGCTGCCACAATTATCGCACTTGGTTGGGTCTTTCATTTTATCCTGACGCATGCGTGCACCGCATTTCTTGCATTCAACCAATGGGTCAGAAAAACTGCCCTCGTGCCCTGAATATTTCCACATCAATCGGTTAGAAATCAATGCCGCATCCAGCCCCTCGATATCATTACGGGAATAAATCATGGCGTTCCACCATGCGTTCTTGATATTCTTCATCAATTCGACGCCGTATGGGCCGTAATCGTACGCACCACCCAAACCGCCATAGATTTCAGAACCTGTGAAAATAAAACCGCGCCGCTTGCACAATGCGACGATATCATTTACTGATTTTGCTGGCATTTTAATCCTCTATTTTTAACGCACCAATTATTATACTGTTTTTATGTATTTGCAACAAAAAGAAACGGGGCAAACGCCCCGTTTTATAACCCATGCACGATTACTGTACATCAGGGGCAATCGCCGCAACCGGACACACCGCCGCGCACGTACCGCACGAAATGCACTTTGCCGGATCAATCGCACATTTACCATCAGATGTGGTTGCAATCGCACACACCGGACACGCGCCCATGCATGTGTGACAGCCAATGCATTTAGATGGATCAATTTTATACGCCATTTTTCTTTCCTTTTTTGGTTTCTTAGTCGCGGTTAAACAAACTCAGCAAATACTGGAACATTGCCACGAACGAGATGTACAGGTGCAACGCGCCCAATACCGCCAACTGGTTTTTCTGGTGTTCGTCACCGCCCATTGCGTTGTATGCATACTTCAAATTCTGCATATCATACGCGGTGAACAATGCAAATACCAATACGCCAATCAGGCATACGACTGTGCCAAATGTACCGCCGATAATCGCCGGCCAAATGAATGACGCCAATCCAACCAAGATTAAACCAATCATACCCATGGTCAAGAACACGCCCAAGAATGACAGATTCTTGATGGTCTTGTAACCAAACAATGCCATGCATGCGAACATTACCGCCGCCAGTACAAACGCCGCGATAATTGTAATCGGGCTGTTATACAATGCGAACAGCAACAGAGGCGTCATCACGATACCTAATGTTGCGGCATAGATAAACAGAATTGCCGCCGCGGCCGCCGGTGACATTGAAAATGCACGCGCCTGTGCCCAGACGGACAGTCCCAGTCCACCAAACAACAAAATGTAATACAGTGGCGACATGCCGGTTTCTGTAAACATCATGTCAATCAGTGGCGTTACCATCGTGACAAACGATGCCAATGCCGTTACGCCAATCGCAGCAAACATCAGTGCGAATACGCGTTTCAGATACAATCCCATGCCGTTGTTACGTGTGGCGGCGGGCGATACCTGGTTTAATGATTTCTTTGCAATCATAACTTTCTCCTTGTTATTCACCGAATATATAATACAATGCCCCCGTAATTTCAAGGGATTTAAGATGGCAATAACAGTCAACCCAATTTCACCTGTTGCGTTTTCTGTCCTGGGCGTGGACATTCGTTGGTACGCGTTGGCGTATATTGCCGGATTCATTGCGGGGTATTATTTGTTCCGCCACCTGATGCGGCGCAGTGACAGCCAGATTAAATTAAACAAAGCGCAAATGGACGACCTGTTGACCGCGGTGATTTTTGGCGTGATTCTTGGGGGTCGGTTGGGGTACGTTTTGTTCTATAACCTGCCCTATTTTCTGGCGCACCCGTTACAGATATTTATGGTATGGAATGGCGGGATGAGTTTCCATGGCGGGCTGATTGGTGTAATCGTGGCAACGTTCTTGTATGCGCGCAAACTGCATCGCGCGCCGAACAGCGGTATCACGGGTGGCACAATGAATATCGCGCTGCGCATATTGGACTTGCTGGCCGTGGTGACCCCGATTGGATTCTTTTTCGGACGCATTGCGAACTTTATAAATATGGAGGTTATGGGTCGTCCAACCGATATGCCGTGGGGCGTCGTGTTTAACGGATATACCCAAATCCCATTGCACCCCAGTCCATTGTACGAGGCCACCGCCGAAGGCATCGTCTTGTTCATATTTATGTATTGCATGTATCGTTTCACGGGACTGCGTCGGCACGCGGGTGCGATTGGCGGGATGCTGGGGATGGCGTATGCCACCGCGCGCATATTCTGTGAACAGTTCCGCATGCCGGACGCACAAATTGGATTTTTAACAAATTGGGGGCTGACCATGGGCCAGTTACTGTCGGCGATAATGTTTGCCGCCGGCGCGACGCTGTTTGTCTGTGCAATGCGGGGGGACAAAACCAAAGGACAAATCAAATGATTCTGGATTATAAATTGCCCGATGTTTTGGTTGCGAACCTGACCGAACGCGGCGCGTGTGATAAATGTTGCTTTAACGGGTTCTTTCCGGCGTGTTTCAAATTGCAATGCGAAGCCCCTGATGGCAAAGTTGTGCACTGGACACTGGCGCGCGGGGCAAATGCGTTTTATATACCCGACCTGTGGCGTGAATACGCGCGCACAGCCCCGAATTACACAAAAATGTGCGCGGCAAAAATCGCACAGGCGCAAAAAACGAAATAAGATTCAGATTTTACGGTTGCAAAGTATAAAAAAAATATATACAATGCGACCGCACTGAACAAAAGTGCCGGCAAACACCAGAAACCGTTTCGGATGGGTGGCAGAGCGGGACAATAGCGACGGTCTTGCTTATGAGTCAGCAAGGCAAGTGGAACGCCGCCGCGCGCGAACGAATGGTGAGCCCGCAACGCGGTGCGAACAAAACCGCAGGTTTGAAAGACCGGCGGATAAAATGAAACAGTTTCGGATGGGTGGCAGAGCGGTCGAATGCGACGGTCTTGAAAACCGCTGAAGGGGCAACTCTTCCGGGGGTTCGAATCCCTCCCCATCCGCCAGTAATAAAAATACCCCGTGCGGGGTGTTTTTTATTGATTTTGTCGTCTGGTTCTTGCAGAATTTTTATATAAATATTTCACATCATTTTTTTGGGTCTGACTGTGGAGGGAATACAATATGAGTAGAGATTTATACGATTTGCCGGTGGTGCGTTTGGGTAACGACAGAAATCCACGTCTTGTCATATTGTTATGGAATCCGGGTGGCAATCCGCAGTGGCCAAAACGATTGCCAGAGTACGCAATGCGCTCAGACGGCTGCTATGCCCCAACCGGTATGCCTTTGGACAGTTTGCAGGAATACAACGATTGGTGGGACGATTTTTGCGCTGCGTTCCGTGAACATGGTGTAAAAAATTCAGAGGTTCTGTTTCTGGAATACTATCCGTATCACACGGCATCATCGCGCGGTATTCCGCCAGAGGCGACGTGGCCCAAGGGCGCGCGTGACGCACGTGATGAAAACATCGCCATATTGCGTCAATGCATGGCGCGAAATGTACCGGTGTTCGGCTATTACCCCGCCCCATGGTTGCGCAAGGTCACAGAGTTGCGCACTTACACCCAGTTTCAAAAAAGCAATCGCGGTTGGAAAAAACAAAAGATTAAAGAGTTAGAGAATTTTTTAAGCACGTTATAAAGGGGGCGCAATATGCTGTGGGGTGCGATAGTTGGTGATATTGTCGGATCTATTTATGAATTTGATAATATCAGAACCAAGGATTTTCCATTATTTTCACCGTGTGGATTTATCACAGATGACACTTGTATGACCATCGCGGTGGCGGATGCGCTGTTGAAATGGCGGCGTGATGGTGGCGATCTGTCGGATTTGGCGCGCCGGTCTATGCGCACGATTGGCCGACAGTTCCCGGACAAGAGCTATGGATTCAGATTTGCACGTTGGCTGGATAGCTATGACAGCGAACCGTACGACAGTTGGGGCAACGGTGCCGCAATGCGCGTGTCGGCGGCTGGCTGGGTTGGCCGCAGTTTATCAGAGGTTAAACGCCTGTCGTACATGGTAACATCGGTCAGTCATGACCACATCGAGGCCATCAAAGGGGCCGAGGCAACCGCCGTTGCCGTATTTCTGGCACGCACCGGCCGTGACAAAGCCGAGATAGGTCGGCACATAATCAAAAACTACTATGGGGCGTGCTTACCGGTTTCTGAATTGCAAAAAAGTTATCGTTGGGATGCCTCGTGCCAAGGCACAGTCCCGCAGGCGTTGCAGTGCTTTATAGAATCCACCGATTTTGAAGACGCAATACGCAATGCAATTTCAATCGGTGGCGACAGTGACACGATTGCCGCCATTACGGGCGCAGTTGCCGGTGCGTACTATGGCGTGCCAGCCGACATACAGGCGACCGCCCGAAAATATGTACCAGACACATTACTTGAAATCGTAGACCGATTTGAGAATGCGGTTGCGTAGATATCGGAAATTCGCCGCTTGTTTCAACCCGTGGTTGAAATATGTGGTATTATCTTGTATTTTATTCCTAAATTTTGATAGAAAAATTTAAATCTTGTGTTCCTTAATATAAATACAGGCATTAATTTTCAATTGGCTCATAACCATTTTCCTGTATATATTCATTCCAAAAACAAAAATCAGGATATCTCTGTAAAAAATCTATATCATTTTTAGATAAATAGAAGTCCTGAATCAGATATGAAATTTTTGAAAACCTTTCCGACTTGTCTATTTCTGTCACTATATCGTTTACTTGAACCCCGAAACGGTCTGTTGGATGCAAAAGTAATTCATAAAAAGCAACAGATTGAATTTCTTTTAACACAACCGCCGATATTGATATATGTTCGTCAATTTGTTCTTTGGTTAACACATTCCCAGTAAAATGCGCAATTCTATCCCTTTGTTGAACTAATTCTACATGTTTCTTTTTAATTTCGGTTGAAATTCTACGACCAAACAACCCAATGCGAGCTTTTTCATCCATAACATCAGAATAAAAAGAAGGAGATAAAACACTTATAATTGGACGATTCTGCCTGCAGGCACTAGCGATTTTTATATCCATCCTGTGGAACTTTAACAAATACATATGCAATATTGCCATATACAATTGGTGATACGAGAATAACGCAAGATTATAAAATTCTCGTTCATAATGATATGCAAAATCATCTTTGTATTTATATAGATAAGCAACAGTTTCATCAAGTGGCGGCAAAAAATCCGCTAATACATAAACTGGATTATCATCAGAATATTCAGTCATAATTACATATTGCACCTATATATACGTTTTATAACTTGGTTGATTTTTTCTTGCATCAAATCAATCAAGCGTTTATTTGTATCAATGATTTCCTGTTCTGCTTCCAATTTTGCAACTATACGCTTCTGGTCGTCAATGGATGGAAGTGGTATAATATATGATTCAACATCCGCTTTCGCCATAAATGGTTGTGCTCCGCCACGCTGTGGTAATTGATTGTTCCGCATAACAAAAAATAAATATTTTGGCACAACAACTGTTCTATTCGGTGTGAAAGTTATAGTATTTTTAATCGCCGTAAATTTTTCATCCGGATAAAAAACCCTTCCACAGTTTGCACCTATCGCAGATAAAACACTAACTCCCACATCGTGTTCAAAATTTGACATACGCCCGTCACAACCTGCAGCACTGACACCAAGATATTTGCCATTTTCTTCATATGCGGCTTTTGTTAAATTGGTATTTCCCCAATCAACCTTTACAACATCGCCCAATTTTACTTCGTTGTAATCTATACTGTCAAGAAGGCAGGCAAAATATTCTCTCTCTCTCTCTCTAGATTTTCAATGATTTTGCGTGCGTGGTTGATTGCTGATTGCTTATTTTCAATTTCATCCACAATCTGTTGTTGCACATCCAATGACGGAAGTGGGATTGTGTAATTTTGTAACCATACTGTGCTTAAATTCTTTTGCGCAATTCCGCCAGACGATTCAATACAATCTTTTTCAAATTTATCCTGATTTAATATAGCAAACAAATATCCCTTCAAAATTTTATCTGTATCCGGTCTTAAACATGCAACCCGTTGATTTAATCCTGCAGGTAATAAATTCTTTGGCAACAAACCAACACGCCCAACATTACCCGTTAAAGATACAAGCAAGTCATTTTCATGTAACATGTAATTTTGTATTTCGGATTGTTTTTCTATCGGATAAAATTTTGGGTTATCATCAACAATTTCGCCTTTCTGCACATTTGTTATACGCATCACACGAATACCAGTATCCGTATACAATTCGCTTTTGAATGCATATCCATTTAACAATTCACAAACATCACCCAATCTAACCATTCCATAATTACATTGAACAATTTCTTTCTCAACATACTTTGCAGCGGTTAGGTCATAATTTTGTTCTGCTATGCGTTCTTTGGACACAACCATTGCGCGTTCATAACCTGATACATCTTTACCATCGCGGTATTCATTGATAATCTTTAACGTTTCTGGTAAATCGTTCTGTTTGATCGGTGTGCGTTGTGCGCCCAAAGAAAAGCCGTCATTATCAACACGCACAAATAATATATTGTTGTTTTGTTTTGCAAACGCGCGGTCAAAGAATAGTATTGATGTTTTTACCCCAGCATACGGATTGAATACGCCAGATGGTAAAGATACAACCGCGTATAAATAACCATCCAACATCATTTTACGCAAATCTTTATATGCGTTTGCGGTTTGGAATATAATACCCTCTGGGACAACAAAGCCAGCACGCCCGTTTATTGTCAAATGCTCCATAAAATAATCGACGAACAAAACTTCACTGCGGTTGGCGTTTATGGCAAATCGCTTATGCGGTGTAATTCCGCCCTTTGGGGTCATGAATGGTGGGTTTGCTAAAATAACATCATATCGGTCACCCCAACGTGTATCATTCGACAAAGTATCATATTCATAAATATTTGGTTGTTCAAATTTATGCAAATACAGATTGGCCAGACTTAATTTCACCATAGTTGGATCAATATCCATTCCAACAACATTATTCGTAATCTGTTTTAATTCATCTGGTGTCAATTTACGATTTTGTGTAATGTGCTTGTATGCAGAAATCAAGAATCCGGCCGTTCCGCAGGCAGGATCTAAAATAGTATCATTTTTAGTAGGATTCACAACATCAACGATGAAATCAATAATATTACGTGGCGTTCTGAACTGCCCCGCATTTTTTGCAGTCGCCATTTTATTCAAAAGGTATTCAAAAGCATCACCTATTGTCTCGGAATCATCGTATGATAATTCGTTGATTTCTTTTAGAAACAATGCAAATGTTGTAGGATCGCGAAATGGAATAAGTGCTTCTTTGAAAATACGGCGAAATAATTCAGGCACCGATTTGGCGGTCTGCACCTTTTCAAGCCCTGTCAAATACAGGTTCATCCGTTCTTGATTACCCTTGGTATTAACAACGGTTGAAAACGCGTATGCTTCTAAATCGCCGGCAAAAAATGTACGCTTGCCCGACAATTCAAGGCCGTCCAAATCCATATCGTCCATAAACTTATAAATTAGCGCGGTTGTAATAATATCAACCTGTGTCTGTGGACTTGGCACTTTACCCACCAATGTATCGCAGGCATTATCAATGGTTTGTTTTGTTCTGGCGTCTAACATACCGTTACCCCATATATTTATTCAATACTATGTTTTCTTTGATGTATTCAGGTAAATTTTCGCGGATGTCTTTGCCCATCATTTTCAAATCCTGCATACTAAAGCCAGGAATTTCAGCATTAAGGCGCGGATACTCCTGCTTTTCTATTATATCACGAAATGTGTTGTCTGTGACATACAATTTTATGAAATTTTTAACAGACGGCACAATTTCAGCGTCAGGTTTAACAATAGATATGTATTTATCGCATTCATCTTCTAACATTTCATCGCGTGTCTTAAATCGGGGCAGCAAGCCGAATATATGTTCCAATATTTCGCGCCAGGACAAACGGCGGTCCAATTTTGTCGCTTTTTTAATCCGTTCCAGATTAGGATATAATTCAGGTTTATTTTCGTATCTGTCTTTAACCAATGATACAGCATAATCCCAATCGCTGTTTTCAACCGCATTTTTAATATCTGTATCAGCACTGATTGTCTTTTGGAAATTGCCCCAGAATTCGCGGTCTATACGCATTCCGTTGTCTGGGATATTAAGCGTTTCCATTTGAATCAGTTTCGTTATCTCTTCGGATGTTAAGGTTGTAAATGTGCGTTGTTGTCCTGGCCCTGCCAAAGCGCCTTTTGTTAATGCAGGTAATTTTAATTGCTGACCGTAATCAAACTTTTCTTCAAAATATTCGCAGTTGCCAAAGAAGTCAAACATCTTGAATCTTTCTTTGTCTTTTCTGGTTTCATTCTTATCTGCGTCAACATACTTGAATGTATATTTACGGGTTCCGCGCCCCTTCATTTGCACAAAATCAGTTGGTGAAAATACCGGACGCATAAATACGATGTTTAATAAATCGCTGCAATCATAACCAGTCGTCATCATTCCAACGGTTACACATACACGCGTTTTTGATGTATCATAACCTTCCAAAAATGTTGATTTACCGCCCAGATTATTATTATCCGTCATAAACTGATTTGTCATTTGCTGTGCATTTTGAACATTGCTGGTAACCTGGACTGCAAAATCACTATTATATTTGCCTGGGAATGCCTGCATAGCCAATTCATTCAACATCTGGGTAATCTTTGCAGCGTGTGATTGACTAACGCAAAATACCAATGTTTTACCAATTTCGCCACTGATTGGGTCGCGTTCTGCGTTTTCCAAGAACGCTTTGCAAAATACCGCGTTTATATTGTCATTGAAAAAGCGTTTTTCAAAATCTTTCACAACAACATCGGCTTCTGCATCCTCGCCATTATCGTCAACACCAATCGCGTGATAACCTTTTTCGGATAACATTTCTGTGGTTATATCTGTGCGCGCATCAATAGCCATTGGGGCAACCAGATAACCATTTTTAATACCGTCAATCATTGTATATTTGTATGTTGGTTCACCGCTTTCACAACCAAATGTTTTATATGTATCCAATAACAATCTGCGTTCAAGTGCTTTTGGGTCATTAACCTTGATTTTATCAATATCCACATTTTTGATGTAATCACGTGGTGTCGCAGTTAATCCCAATTTGTAACCGATAAAATATTCAAATACTGCGCGGCTGTTACCACCTATTGAACGGTGCGCTTCGTCTGATATGATAAAATCAAAATCAGTTGGTGAAAAATGTTTGTATTTATCACTGGCCATCAATGTTTGGATGGTTGAAACAACAATATCCGCTTTATGCCAATCTTTTGTATTTTCTTTATAAATTACGGTTACAAAATCACACAGATAATCATTAAAGTTTTTCCACGCTTGCTGTTCCAATTCAATACGGTCAACAAGGAATAAAACCCTATGCGCGTGTCCGGTGCGTAATAACATTTGAATTATTGCACCAGCCGTCAATGTTTTGCCCAATCCAGTCGCCATTTCAATCAAGAATCTATCTTTACCATCTGCAATAGCTTGCTGCACTGCATGAACGGCACCAAGCTGATAATCACGCAATATTCGTAAACCATTATTCCAACAATAAGCGCCACGAGTCTTTGGGTTTTGATATTCAGGCACATCCAACAAGCGCGGATTCTTTTGTAATGCAACATATTCCGGAATAATGTTTTCTTTCATTATATCTTTGGTGCTTGGGTCAAAACCAAAGCGCATTTCCAAAGATTCTTGGGTTGGTATTTGGGTTATGATTTGTGGATTACCCGTTTTTATGTCCCACAGATAATAAATTTCACCGTTTGATAAAATAACAAAGCGAATACCGTGTTCTGTTGCATATCTGCGTGCTTGTTCTTTTGCACTTAATGGGTTGATTGATGGTTTTTTGGCTTCAATAACACACAAAGGAAAGCCGTTTGAATCTAACATTTCATAGTCAGCAAAGCCAGAATCAACCCGTTGCTCAACATTCACATTGCGTTTATGTTCATGGGCATCTGTTAAAAACCAGCCCGCGTCAATCAACTTCTGATTTATTTTTAAACGAGCATATGCCTCGTTGTCATCACGTAATTTATCAAACGTCATGTTTTTGCCCCATTATTATCATCGGATAATGGTAGCAATTTCGGGGTAGAAAGTCAATTCGGCCATTATGTTATTTTATTTTTCATAATTGTCAAAAATAACACTTTTGTAAAGTGTGTTTAACAAATTTGGTGTTTTTGTTTGTGCTGGTGTTTCTTTCTCTGTATGATGCTGGGAGGCGTGTTACAGTAGTTTGAAAAAGATGTGATAAAATGAGCTTAACGGTAACAGAAGAGCAAGCCAATTTTATATTAGGAGAGTATCTGAAACTTCATGCCACTACAGTGGGCATGCATGAAAAAGTCCATAAAACTTTTGCTGTTGATGGCAGAATGCTTGGCGATATTGGGGAATGCGTTTTGTCTTATGCTTTTAATCTAAAACTTAATGAAAAACAGGTTGCGGGTTTTGATGCAGACACCGGGTTGCACAGAACTGGTTTGAAGAGTATTTGGCTATCATATTTCCTGATGTGCAAGATTGGATTCATGATAAATCATTGGGAAATGTAGGCAGAAACAAATACATGAAGCGGCCCGATTATCGAAGTGAGACATTAAAGTTAATTGTTGAGTTTGATGGGATACACCATTACACAAACCCTGATATCATTTTAAGGGATGAAAAAAATACTAAATTATATATGAAGCTTGGCTACAAAGTGGTTCGTATTCCTTACTTTATCCAGCTAACAAATGATGTGGTTAAGAATTGTTCAATGTTAATGTTCAAGAGGCTCTGTTTAATCCGTCTATTCCACCTTTGAACAAAAAGGGGCGCAATACTCCGGCGTATCTTTGCTCGGCAGGGGTAGAGCGAATGAAAAGAGAGTTTCAGCAATTTCCAGAGCAGTACAAGGTTAATAAAGAGTATCTGAAACAACAAAATGATACATTTTTGACGGGAGTAAATCTCATTTGACAATTTCTGCATTAGACGTTTTTGTTAACTGTAAATGTTTCAGGGCATTAAGACAGGGGTAGTTCCTGATGGAAGGATGTGCGGATAGCACTTAATTGAAGTAACATAGTCATTCTGGGCTTACCAAATTTTCATCGGTCGTTAATCAATTTATAAAGAAATGCTGTCTATCAGCTGAAACAAGCAAAACAAGTTCGCGCAACAACATATCAGGCACGCTTTGCCTTTTTATGCAAATGGTTCGGGATAATGTTCGTGGGCGACCAAACAAAATATTCCTAAATAGAGTAAAAATAAACCTAATTGTATTCAAAAATATTCGTTTCTTTGCTTTCAATTGGTAATTTTGCACGTCTAAGCAAATATGCATTTACTATGTCATATGGTTTTAATTGGTCTAAAAATTCTTTTTTTAACCAACTAAAATTCCACAATTCGATAGATTTATCTTTAACAAACTTGCAAATATCTGGTTCGTATTCAATCTGATAATCAATATTTATACTCAATCTTTGCAACCATATATGAACAAAACTTGTATAGGCTTTTCTAGAGAACTTGTTCTTGATTTTTGTAATGTATTCCAACTGCATTTCTCTGGGTTCTTTTCTTAAAATATGGCTAATAGTTGTAAATGCTTGTGGTATAACTTTTGGGACATTATATGCGATGTCTGTAATTATACTTATCAATAGTTCTGATTTATCTTTTTTTGTTATCTTTATTTTTTTATTTAATGCCGATAACGTACTTTGTAATGCTCCTGAATTCTGCTGTTCTTCAGACATTTTATACAATTGTAAAAATATTTTATAATTTGGTTGCACGAAACTTATGGGTATATCAAACCGATCTTTTTTTATCGCTTTTGAAATAACTTTATCTGTGGCGAATGTTTTTTGTGTGTTTAATCTTAGACCTATATGCTGACAAACATCATTTATAGTTTTTAATATTATTTCACTGTCTTTTGGATTATTTGTAAATATTCTATAATCATCTCTATATCTTAATATTTTGTAATCTTTTATGTTCTCTCGCTTTAATTTTTCTGCTATTAAGGTATCTATATAGCCTAATATAATTTCTGCAATAAAATCCATCAATACCGAACCTTGTGGAATCCCATTAGTTTGATTATATGAAAGGTCTCTTATACCGACATCTATAATATTTCCTAAGAAAGACATATCTGTTTTATTGTTTTTTGCTACGTCTTCTCCATGTAGCGCCCAAGCTATAGAATGAGTATATATAGATGAATAACAATTTACTATATCCGTACATACCATATGAGAGAAAATTAACGATTGTTTCACAGAATCTTGTTCAAATTCTGTCAACCAATTTGAAATCTGTTGCGCTCTTTGATGTCTACGCATACCTTTTACAACCGGTATACTTGAACACACAATACGATTGTCTGATCTAAATTCTTTAAACCTATTACATATTTTTTCCCATGCATCGGCATTGCATATACAATTTACAAGGTTTACATACAATATGGGGTTTATTATCGTCAATTTACGCCAATCGTATTCCCCATTTTTATTGATTATTATATCATAATTGATGTCTGGAACATCATTGGGTTTTCTGTGATATATTTGCTTAAACTCATTGTTTTGCAAAATCGCAGTTGCCTTTTGTAAAACATCATTAAACTTAAAATATGGAGGCAAATCCCCCGTAAAATAATTTTCCCCTGCCAGAAAAAAATTTTTTGCCTTTTCTGCATTTAAATCTAAAACTGTTTTCATGTTTCTAAATCCTTGTATGTTTTATATTAACTAGGTAAAAAGTCCACTATTTTCAAGTGCCGATGGATAAAAAAAGTATTGTTACTGAACACTCTTAAACCATCTTTATTTACTTGAATAAACTGAAATCTACGACATATAGAACAACGAACCAAAGGAGTTTATTGTGATATATGGCTATATACGGGTTTCAACGGATAAACAAGATTGTGCGAATCAAAAACTGGGTATTGAATCCAAGGCGGGGGCGCTTGGGTTGCGGATAGATAAATATATAGAAGATTCTGGCATATCCGGCACGCGTGAACCAGAAAAGCGTGCGCTTGGTATTTTGATGCAAAATATCCACCCTGGGGACATCGTAATCATTTCTGAATTGTCACGTTTCGGGCGACGCCTGTTCATGCTGTTTCGCATATTAGAATTTCTATTAAAGCGTGGAGTGCAGGTTTACAGTGTAAAGGATGGGTATACCTTGAATGAATCAATTCAAAGTAAGGTACTGGCCTTTGCATTCGGTATGGCCGCAGAGATAGAACGTGACATGATTGCGCAAAGGACCAAAGAAGCATTGCAACGTAGAAAACTGGCGGGCATGCAACTTGGACGACAGACGGGAAGCAAAAACAAGCATCATAAAATGGACGGCAAGAGTAAATTAGCAAAACAAATGTTGGCAATGGGGATATCAAAAAGACGCGTGGCAATGGCACTAAATGTTAGTCCGAGAACATTGGGACGATACATACAGGCAATCTAAGGACCATCAGAATGTCCAGAGTATGCCTTTATTGCAAAACGGGTTAAAATCTGGTAGAATCAGCATGTAAATGATGGTTATGGCAAAAAGATGGTCCTTAGATTGCCTGTATAAAGAAAACAGATTGGGCCATCAAGGATTGGCTCATGTATGGTGCTTGTGAATATTTGGTTGATATAGATAAAGAATTCAAAACAGGGGTCGCAAAAGAACATTCTTATCGTCCCGCCCTGAAACGATTGCTTGAATCTATTGAAACGGGGATAGTCGCAATAAATGAACCGGCGCGTGGAACGTTTGGCGCGCCTGATTTTATGGTCCGACGCAGTGATGCGGTGTTGGGTTTTATAGAGGCAAAAGATATCGGAATTAATCGGTTAGATAATTTGTCAGACAGGGAGATAGAACAAAAAAGTCGTTATTTGGATGCATTGCCAAATTTGATATATACAGATTATTTGGAATTCAGATTTTATCAAGAAGGCAAAGAAACCGCCAGAGTGCGCATAGCTGAATTTGATGGCAAAACAATTACACCGTTACCAGAACGGTATCAAACATTGGTTGATTTGATAAAAGATTTTTATGTCATCAAAACCGCAACTATAAAATCACCATTGAAATTGGCCGAATTGATGGCCGGTAAAGCACGTTTGATTGCAGACGTGATAAAAGGCGCATTAAAGGATCAATCAGAAAACCAATCATTATATGAACAGCTGGAATCATTCCGAAAGATTCTTATTCGCACAATGACAGAACAAGAATTTGCAGACATTTATGCACAAACGATTGCGTACGGTATGTTTGTTGCACGTTTGCACGACAAAACTATGCATGATTTCACCCGCCAGGAAGCCGCCACCCTGATACCTAAGACGGTGCCGTTTTTGCGTAAAATGTTTGATTATATTGCTGGAAATGATATTGATGAGCGTATTGTGTGGTCTGTTGACAGTTTGGCAAGCATTTTTAGTTATACTGATGTTGCAGATATTTTGAAAGATTTTGGACGTAAAACCAAGACAGCCGATCCTATAGTTCATTTCTATGAAACGTTTTTAAGCAAATATGACAAGACGTTGCGTAAAATGCGTGGTGTTTATTATACCCCACAACCGGTTGTTGATTACATAGTCCGTGCGATGGACGACATATTGAAAACGGATTTTGAATTACCAAATGGATTGGCGGACAAGTCAAAAATCATAAAAAAAGTCCATTTACAAGGACACGCAAAAGCAGAAGACAAAGAGTACCATCGTGTTCAATTACTTGACCCTGCAACCGGCACAGGAACATTTTTAGCAACCGCAGTGAACTATATTTATGATAAGTTCAAGAATAATGCTGGCATTTGGCCGAATTACGTTGAAAACGATTTGTTGCCACGTATGCACGGGTTTGAAATCATGATGTCCAGTTATACCATGGCACATTTGAAATTAGATCTGGTATTGCGTGAAACGGGTTATATTCAAGACAACGCGCGTATAAACGACAAGATATTCCGTCAAGATAGCTTATTTGATAGTGATTTGGCTACCATCGGACGCAACTCCGCTATATTAAACAGCAATAATCGCGTTGGGGTTTATTTAACCAATTCATTGGAAGAAGCCGACCCAGACACTCAAACACTGTGGGCGGCGCAATGGTTGTCGGACGAGGCAAAAGAGGCAAATAACATCAAACAAAATGTCCCAGTTATGTGTGTGTTTGGCAATCCACCATACAATGCTTCATCTATTAACAAAAACGACTACATAATGAATTTAATGGAAGCATACAAAAAAGAACCTGGTGGAAAAGTTAGATTAAAAGAACGTAACCCAAAATGGATAAATGACGATTATGTAAAATTTATAAGATTGGCAGAGCATTTTATAGAAAAAAACAAGAAAGGCGTTATTGCTTTTATAACGAACAATGGATTTTTAGACAATCCTACATTTAGGGGGATGCGCTGGCATTTATTAAATACGTTTGATAAGTGTTATATTATAAATTTACATGGTCGTTCTAAACCTAAAGAAAGCACACCAATAGATTGCAAAAAAGACGAAAATGTCTTTGATATTCAGGTTGGTACAAGCATAAGCTTTTTTGTTAAAAACAAAGATTCTGTTCATAAAAAATGCGAACTATATTACAGAGATTTATGGGGCGATAGAGAGTATAAATACGATTTTTTACAAAACAACTCTTTGCTACAAACGGGCTTCTCAAGTTTAACCCCAGCCGAACCAAATTACTTTTTTGTACCAAAAGATACGTCAATGCAAAAGACGTATGAAAAGGGATTTTCATTGCCAGATTTATGTCCGTTAAATAGTGTTGGTATAGTGACGGCAAGGGATGATTTAGCGATCCAAAAATCTGCACAAGATGTAAAACGCGTAATACAAGATTTTGCTTCTTTGGAACCGGAAACTGCACGACAAAAGTATAATCTAGGTAAGGATGCTCGAGATTGGACAGTTGTTGGTGCACAAAATGATTTGAAACAAACTGGTATAGATGAAGAACTTATTGTCCCTTATGCGTATCGTGTGTTTGATACAAGATACACATATTATACAGGTAACAGTAAGGGATTCCAATGTATGGCCAGGGCCAGGGCCATGAATCATATATTAAATAAAACTAATATAGTATTGGTTGCTAAACGCGGCTTTATAAACGATACTGCCCCGATCTTTATCACAAATATTATAAGTGATTTTAGATTATGGTCTTGTTCTGGTATGCAAGGTGGCGATTATGTATTTCCGCTTTACTTATACACCAATGACGATAAAACACCAAATTTGAACCCACAAATCGTACATGAAATAGAATGCAAGGTTGGACAAACAACACCAGAATCAATCTTTGATTATATTTATGGTGTTTTGCACAGCCCATCATATCGTGAAAAATATCGTGAATTTCTGAAAATTGATTTTCCACGTATACCATACCCAGAAAACAAAGATAAATTTGAACATTATCGTAAATATGGGGAACAATTACGCAACTTGCATTTAATGACTGATATTCCACAATCAAATGTCACATTCCCAATGGGGGGTGATTGTGTCGTTGATAAACCGACGTATGACAATGGTCGCGTTTATATCAATGGCACCCAGTATTTTGACAATGTGCCGCAGACGGCATGGGAATTCTATATTGGTGGTTATCAGCCTGCACAAAAGTACCTGAAAGATCGCAAGGGACGTGTGTTGACCCCAGATGAAGTAATTCATTATGAGAATATCCTAGCCGTCTTGCTTGAAACCGACAGAATAATGAAAGAAATAGGTTAAATACAACCTAGGGTTGTAAAAAGGGTATGTTTATCGCTGATTTAAATATAAAAACTAGCGATATAATTAGCGATAAGTTGCAGCGTGTACATCAACTGTTTACAGAACTGGTTGCAGCTGGCATAATGCCTTTTAGGGCACACATATAACTATCATATTTTGTTGAAAGTGGTGAATTTTGTAGGCATAATACAATCCGTGGTTGAATCGTTGGCTTTTGCACTTTGGTACGTGTGCAAAAATTGTATGACGTTGCTGGGGGGGGTAAATTCAAACTAATCTCCGCAAATTTTGCGGAGATTAGGATGCTTTTTCTCCGCAATGGTAGTTTTTTGTCTCATTTTACAAAAACGTCAAAAACAACATTATTGTAAAGTGTATTTTACAAAAGTGTTGACTTTAACGTTTTTGTAAAGTATAATGCCCATTAGGACAAAGAGGTTGATATGAGCCAGGGAACAGAAATTTTAGTGGTCAGACCGAGTTATATAGCTCGATTGAAACAATGGCAAGGGCAAACGGACCTGGTTAAAATAGTAACCGGGGTTCGTCGTTGCGGTAAATCCAAGTTGTTGCAAATGTTTCAGTCAGAGTTGATGTTTAATAAAGTAGCCCCAGAATCTATAATATCGTTAAATCTGGAGGACCCAGTTCAGACAGACGAGTTGGGGTTACAGATTGCCGAAAATGGTTTTTTAAATGGTTATGAAATAGTTTTAAAGCATATATTAAATCAGGTAAAAGACCAGAGACTATATTATGTTTTTATAGATGAAGTTCAGTTATTGAATAATTGGCAAAAGTTGGCGAATGGTCTGCGCATGCGTGGCAATATAGATGTCTATTTGACTGGATCTAATGCATATATGTTTTCTAGCGATATCGCAAATTCTTTTGGGGGGCGATATATAGAGATCAAGATGCAGCCTCTGACGTTCAGTGAATATTTCTCTGCATACCACATTGGCTTGGAGCACGAACCAAAAACACGAGAGGAATTTCAACATGGCCCCAGCATATATGATATATATCTTGCGTATTTGCGAGAAAGCGGTTTCCCACAAGTTCAACAGTTGATATTTCGCACGGATCAACAGATCGTGACGGATTATCTCGTAGATACTGTCTACCGCAATACCGTCCAAAAGGATATTATTAAACGCTTTAATATAGGAAACGACAATAAATTGGATGCAGTGATCCGTTACATGTTTGATAATATTGGACGCGAAACATCTTTACGTGGTATAGAGCGCGGTCTGAGAGCGGGAGGACGTATGGCCACCGTTCCAACAATAGACATCTATGTCAAAGGGTTGTTGGACAGTTTCCTAATGTATAAATGCGATCAATACGACATCAAGGGTAAACAAATACTAAATACTGAACCGAAATATTATGTCGTTGATGCCGGGCTGCGTGCAGCTGTTATCGGGCAAAAAGATGCTGACATGGGACGGATTCTTGAAAATGTTGTGTATTTAGAATTGATTCATCGTGGGTATGATGTATCGGTCGGAAAGATAAAAAAGTTTGTTACATTACCAGATGGAACCACGGAGCGCAGGACGATAGAAGTGGATTTTGTGGCCCAGAAGCCGGGTGGTTTGGTTGAATATTATCAAGTGGCGTATACTGCCAAAAATCCGGAAGTTATTGCACGGGAAATGGCGCCGTTAAAGGAAATAAGGGATAATCACCCAAAAATTTTGCTGACCATGGATCCAGATGAAAGCAATGATGGCGGCATAAAACGTGTAAATGCATTGCGCTGGCTGTTGGATACGCAAGGATAAAACTTTTAATAGCAATGGCAGCAATCGTCCATCGTATATTACCGAATGTTTGGTTGGGGGTAGCGATAAATGTTGGTGTGTTTTGGCTGTGGGGCCGATTGCCTGATAGTGCGATCTAAAATCCCTGTTTCGCGAATATAATTCCCTGTTATGTATATTGTTATATTTTTGCGCCAAATGCCAGATTTTGGCGATGTAATACAACCTGAGGTTGAATAATTGGTGGCGCGCTGGGGCGGAAATTACAAAAATTCCCTGATAATCCCTGTATTTTGTTGTATGGCGTTCGCCGTAGAATCTTGCCACACCGCAAGAATCCCCCCCCGCATGTGGCGTCTTTTATTATCTCTCATGGGTGTGGGGCGGGATGAGATCCCACGGGCGGGGGTTCGAACCGCCGCAAAAAGGCAGATGGCAGTATGCCGGTTTGCGTCAGCAAATTTTGCAAGGTTGGCGACAGTGACACGATTGCCGCCATTACGGGCGCTGTTGCCGGTGCGTACTATGGCGTGCCAGCCGACATACAGGCGAACGCCCGAAAATATGTACCAGACACATTACTTGAAATCGTAGACCGATTTGAGAGCGCGGTCGTGTAGACACCAAAATCAGCCACTCGTTTCAACCTGTGGTTGAATACAATGTCTAATCTCTGTTATTTTATATCAAACCGTTTTTAGAGCACTCTCTAAAATATGAGTCCGCCAATTTTAACTAAACAGAAATTACATTATTATTGCCGAACCATTGTTTTGCTTTATTGATTATAGACTCAGATGGCTCTTTCATAAAAACAGCAAGATTATTAGCTGTTCTTGATACACAGACATAAAATAATTTCAAAACATTATCCGGCGGATTGTCAGAAAATAATTTCTTAAAGTCATATATATTCCATTGCCCGTTATCTAGTACAACCAAAACATTATTAAACTCATCACCCTTTACACCATGCTGCGTAGAAAACGGCGTATGCTTATTCTCATACTCATAGAGTGCTAACGCCTCGCTGAATGCAATATTTTTAACTTTGTTATACAAAATGGGGAACTCTTGTACCTCATCACTCACATGAAGCAAACCAAGTTCATTCATGGAATTTATTGCGGTTTCAACCGACATATCCTTCTCTAAAAATGTCTCCATTTTACCTTTTAATTTTCTTTTATCACTATGACACTCTACCTTGATAGACACCGCCTGAATAAATTCATCAAACACCCGATGGTTATACAGGTAAACCAACTTGGCCATATGTGATAAATGAGCTGCAAGTTTGTCTTTGTTTGTTCCTATAAGTCGTTCCTTGCCACTTTGACCATATGTTTCTCTGGAGATATAGGCGGCTAATAGCTCCCCAAATTTTGCATGTTGGGCAACAAGTCGATTTGTTAAATACATCTCCTTATCTGGACTTTTGTTTTCAAAGATTTCATTATACACATCAGTTTTTCTAAAATCATCCAAACAACTATTACTATAAACAAATATGGCCCGCCCTGGTTTATTGTCCACATGACCATTATTGTCTAGATGGGCAGCACGCTGTATTAAACCGTCATTTCTAATCTTATTGCACAACTCAATTGCCGCCATTGAACAGCGATAATTATCCTGTTTTTCTATTTTCTCCAATGTACCATCGGCGATATATTTATTCAAATCCCCGATTCCATTGGAATAAATGGCCTGCATAGTATCACCAAAGAAACCAAATTTTGTTTTACATTTTTTCTTGATCAATTCTATAAATACATCTATTACAACTGACGATGTATCTTGGTATTCATCGACCAATATGTAATCATAACTATCCGCAAATATGCGCGATAATAACGGATATAATTTGAGCATTTCTGCAAATATTTTTAGTAAATCATCATGAGATATTACCCCATCTGATATCTTTCTATAATTTTTATAATCTACGTCCTTGTCCTTTAATAAATAAGTCAACTCATCCAGTTCAACAACATCATCTTTTCTTATGCGCCCATCTATAAGTAAATCAATTAAAACACGCTTTAACCCTGGTTGAAAATTTTTTATATTTTGCCACAAGAAACTATGGATTGTAGATACCTGCAAGACATTAGTTCTTTCTGTGTTCAAACACCTCTTTTTTATCTCTTCGGCCGCAACATCTGTATAAGTTATACACGCAACTTTGGCACATGCTTGATTGGAATATATCCGGTTTACCAGTTTGTTGAGCGAATGCGTCTTCCCGCTGCCGGCCCCACCAACAAGAACAAAACTTTTATCGGCCATAAATACATTTTGCATTTCTTCGATTATTTCATCAGCCATTTCAAGCCCTCTTCTATGTAGGTTGGCGTTTTCCAATCTTTGTAATCATTGTCCTGAGATAATATTAAAACATCCATGGCAAATCCCGTCTTACTTTTCACAAACCGTTCAGCAAACACATCTTTACCTTCATAAATTGCGATTTTAGATTTATTTTTTAACGACGAAAAGCGGTTTACATTGTCTATAATAAATGACTTATTGGCTTCAAAAAAAGCATCTTCAAAAGAGCGCGTTCCATCCCTTTGAAAGGCGAGATACAATTTATTTTTTTCCACTTCCTCGTTGGCAGCACGAATTAAATCTGCAAGCGTTGAAGAGTGCTTAGGTATTAAATTTCTAATGGTTGCATTAGTTGTTCCGTGGTTCTTATTATTGTTTTTTTTGTAATCTACATCCGTTATGATAAGGCATTTTATGTTCAAAAAATCAATTAACGGTCTGAATTTATATGCATAAGCCCCACCAACAGTAAAGACACTAACGTTTTCATTAAGAATATTTTTATATTCATCCCGCTGTCTAAGCTTTTCAATAAATATCGGCAGCAAAATACGTTCTGTGTTCCCTTCAATAAAAATTACTTTGTCAGCAAAAAATAATTCTGCCAAATTTACAGTGAGATATTTTTTGAAAAAGGTATACACATCATCATCCAAGAGCCCCCGCAAATCTGTTAAACTTTTAGAGTGTACGCCGGTACTATTGCTTATATAAAAATACCTTATATCTTCAAAATTTGCTTGGGACACGACATGTGTTGAATGTGAAGAAATAATACTTTGAAAACTACACTCTCGTATCAATTTTTTTATTTGTTTAATAAAAATATATTGTAATTGTGGGTGCGTGTGCGCTTCTGGTTCTTCTATACACAATAATGAAATATCAGGTCGTTCGGTATTTTTTTGTTTTTCAGCAAAAATTTGAATATCAAATAATATGGCTATTAAATTCAAATATCCCAAGCCATTATTATATTCCGGCAAATCATCTTGATATTTTACAATAACATTTTGTTTCAACAGGTTTTCTGCCGATAGTTCTGAAACAATTTGTGGCTTTATATGCTCGTCATCTATGTATTCTCGTATTTTCTTAAAAACATCGTCGAAAATCTTTACATATTCGTCTTTCAGACGCTTATCCATATCAACCAGAGATGCTTCAAAATTTTCAACAACTTCTTCCTTTTGGCTTTTTTTGCATTGAAAAAATTCGTTAGATAGTTCAGATAATGTTTTTGAATTATTTTTTACAAAATCTCTTGGTGCACGTATTGTCTCTATAGCTATAAGTTTCCCCAAGGATTGGTCTTTCTTATCAAAACAGTGCCTGCATTCTTTATCGCCATTTTGAAAATAAGAATACGCATTCCAAACTAAAATATCGTTTATATGTTTTTTTATATAACTTACTTTTGCCTCAGGTTCTTTATTATCTAGTTTTTGGGTAATTTTTTTGTAGTTATCGTACGTTAAGATGAACTTCATCTTGAAGGATACGGTTTTAACATTTTCATCTAGGTCAATCATAAATTTAGACAAATTCCTCAAATTATCATTGTCATCATATGTAATAACAAAAGACAAGAAAACTCCCAGCTCCTTATCCCCACTATACTGTTCATTAAAATCATTCTCTTCCATGACATTACCTGTGGTGAGTAAGTCACATAGAAATTTGCTAAACTCTGTATTTAAATCATAAAAATTGATTTTGCCATCGTTGATGAATCTACTTAATGCTATCAAAAACGATGTCTTACCGGTATTGTTACGCCCAACAATAACCGACAACCCTTTCTCGAGAGTTATAGAAAAATCTTTTAGCGATCTGAAATTTCTAATATCGACTTTTGATATGTACACGGCAGGCACCTTTCTTACACATTTTTGATTTTTATTCTTTGCTCCATCGGTTTATTTTCTCGTACCAATGTATTACTGGAAATATGTTTCATCAAATTCTTTGATGTCGTAATTTTTCTTGGCACGAGCACCCAAATTGTGTTTTCGCATCAACTTGGCCAATTCCGCGCCATCAATCAGGCGAATTATCATATTCTGGGCCTTGTCGGCACGTGAACGCGCCTTGTCTGAAAAGTACGACGTCGTCATAAACACTCCTTTGGACACGCCATTGGATGCCAATGCGCCGATAAAATTCTGCATTTCTTTTTCATTGATTTTGCTATCTGAATAACGCTTTGCTTGCAAATATATTTTAGACAAACCCAATTCATCTTCGTAGATTATGCCGTCTATGCCACCATCTGCAGTATATTGCGTCAGTTTTCCCGTGCCATAATCCATGGCCTCCATCAATTCAACTACGACCTGCTCAAAACGTTGTGGATGAATGTTTTTCACTGACGTTAAAATTTCATCTTCCAGTGCTGCATTTATTTCGCTAATAGCTGAATCTATACTTTCCTCTGGATCTTGACTGACCGAACAAGTTTCGCCCTGTGTGTTCTTGATTTTCATATTGGAACGATTCATAAAGGCGACAAAATCCGGAAATTGAGACAAATAAGCGTCATTTATTTGTGCGCCTGATTTCAATGCACTGATACCTGCCGGCGTGATTTCATAATACCCAGGTTGCGGTTTACGCAGCAATCCGGCAATATACATATAATAACTGGCCCAATGAAGACGTGAATAAACAACTGTGTTCCGCTTGCTCCTAATCATTTCACCTTGTTGTTCGCTGGTCAGGTGCATTTTGTTTGCCACAACTTGTTCCAATTTCGCAATTTTGCGTGGTTCTTTTATTTCCGCGTATACTTGCAACAATGGTCGCATAAATTCCTGATAATTTGGCAACGACATATTTTTCTCCTGTAAATTATCTGTTTTGATAAAAGATTAAATAACACACGCTAGGAATAAAAGCAACAACTTATTGTAATTACTATATTTTTAGGAAATTTTTCCCAATATTTTTAGTTATAGTCATTGGGGCACGTGATTTGGTTATAGTATCACTGGGCGCATTACGGCGTGGCACGTATTTTTTCATGCAAGCGCGTTTTTTCAGACCACAATTCAACCACAGGTTGCGCGCGCACGTAAATTCTATTTATTTTTCAAACACCCCGAAACACCATATAAAATTCGCGCATTACGCGAATTTACACCAACATTCAATCATAGATTGCACAAATGTTTTGGCACACAAAAATCAACCTATGCTAGAATTTACATCAGGTTTTATAAGACACACCAACAAAAAACCAAATATCAAACAAAATCGCGTTTAACCAGCACAATATTCAACCACAGGTTGAACATTAGGCAAAACTCTATTATTTTCTAGTATAAGTTGTATTTTGCAGCAAAAATCAACCTATACTAGAACACAACGTGTCACAACAAAGGCAACAAAAATGTTATTCAAATAAATCCAAAACCCAAAACAGACAAAAACATTATTTTTTTATTGCCCGCGTCCAGACAATATTCTTATACTGGCAAATATACCAAGGAGACGTTTATGAAAACAATACAATTCGGCGGTTTCGCGCTGGTGCTGGCGTTGGCGGCATGTTCCCCCGCAATGACATTTTACCCATATGACGGCACAAAGCACATCACAGGAGAAGGTGGTTTTTACGAAGGCCGACTGCAAGCAGACGCATTAGGACACTCTTTATTTGAAACCGCCCCAGAATACAAATACACATACATTGATATTTACGCATCTGGATTACCCAAAGACGGCAAGTGCACCCTGCTGGGCAATATATCCAGTTCTGATATGTCACAAATATTAAAAACCGTTTTTGAAATAGGCGGCAATGCGATAACTGGTTCAGACATCAGCATGCCAGTGAGTTTTCAGAATGCTGGTGGTGTGTTAGGCACATCCGCAAGCGCAGGAAAAACATCAATTACGACACTCGCCGGTTTCGGGGCGAGCACCACCACAATACATCGTTATAACATATTTGAATGCAAATAAGCCATACGCCACAAAAAACACCCGCAGGCGGGTGTTTTTGTTTTATCGGTTGGTCATTGTGGGGATTACGATTTCGTCGTTGTAATAGCCCAAGAATCGTTTTCCGGTGGCGCAGTATATTTTCTGCAACGAATCCTTGTATTCGCGCACAGCCGTAACCCAGCGGTTTTCGACATCGGATTGCGCCCCTTGGTAACCGGCATATGCGCCCAATGCGCCACCAGCACCCGCGCCAATCAATGTGCCTTTTAATCTGGCTTTGTTGCCAAAGTCGATGATACCACCATCGGACGCATCAACCATCATTGGGTAAAAGTCGCTGATGCTGTATTCGCCGTCCAATGCATAGCCAGTACCGCTGGACGTGCGGCCCAGAATCGTATGCCCAGACAAGTCCGATTTCAATTTGGCCCAATCAGAACGCTTGTAACCAAACGCCTTGTCATTGACGTCGGCAATCATCGCAGGAATCTGCGCGCCGTCGGCAATGGCGGCACTGGAAATTTTGGCATAAATCGCACTATTGTCAGGCTTTGCGCCATTTTTCATTTCGTTTTTTTCGGTCAGGTAAAACTGTTTTGCTGAATCAGCTTTGATCTTTTCGAAACCTTCCTTGGCCACGGCTTCAATGTCTTTGTTCGGGTATGCCTCTAGTGTAATATTCAACAGGGTTTCTTGTTTACAACCGGTGTCGTCTGATTCACACACCAATGTTGTTTCGTCACCAGTGTTGTAATAGGCGTTTTTACCAGACAGTGCTGTACTCTTTCTGATAACACCCCACAGGCACTTGGAATTTTTATTTTCTGGTTCGGCGGCTTTATCGTCCGCATTGGCGTTATTGTTCGCGCTAGCGGTTGCCTTGTCATCGGTGTTTGCGTTGCTGGTCGCGGTGGTCGTTTTTTCTTTGGCTGCGGTCACAGTTGGGATTTTGCAATCCTCGATACGCAGGACGGAATCACCACTGGCCGCGATATTGCCAATCATACTGCCCGCGGCGGCGTTGACACCGGTTGACAGGATTGTATCACCTGCAACCTTGCCCGAATAGGCATTGCCCGCCATCAGGGCCGCGCCACTGATTGCGCCAATAATTGTGCCGGTGGTTTTGTGTTTGCCACCGCCCAATATGCTGTCACTGCCGATTTCATTTTTGCCGGCGGCATTACCCGCCAGACCGCCAATCACCGTGCCCGCCGCAATACGCAGACCGGCATTTTGTTTCTGTTCTGCATTTAATACCTGAATCACGTCCGCGCGGGTCGGTTCATTGTCCGCGGGGAATGTAACCTGTGCCGCGTCTGTGGTGTATGAAAATTCAGGAAAGTCAGAAATATTACATTTAACCGCATCGCCCGCCGCCAAATTTGCGCGCGCCAAAACGGCATCAGAACCGTCCAGTCCCATTTGATAACCGCGTAATTCAACAACCGCGACGCATGTTGACGCGCCACCCGCACCATTACCCACAGTCGGCGTGTCCCATGCAAATTCACCATTTGGGTACACCATTGCACAAGAATCCAGCGTTTCGATACTGACGCGAGAATCCGTTTCGCCGCGCGATAACTTTTGCGCCAATTCACGATTTGCCACCCGCACCGGCAGGTTTGTTTCCGTATCCGCCGATTGTGTTGTGGCAGTTGGTGTGGCGGCGGCCGCCGCGGCCGCTGCAATCTGTTCACGTTGGGCATTTACCTGTTGATAGCCGGCCGCATAACTGCGCGATGCGTTACCGACACGCACGGCAGCGTCTGCCGACGCAGAGCATAGAGCATAGAGCATAGATAATAGATAATAATTAAACTTCATTCTCTCCCCCCCACTCCGGCTTTTATAAAAAACTAGAATTGCAAGCGCGCGCGGACACCCAAATCAACCATGCCCAGACGGCCGCTTTCATACCAGTTGGTATAGTGGAACACGCTGTCGTATGGTGCTTGGTATTCACTGCCCGCACCGTCACCCAACCATTCAGTTTGGGAAACAACAATACTGCCTGATGTTTTAACCTTGCCCAAATTGGCATAGCGGACAAAGAAATCCAATTTAATGCCACCGTCCAATTCGGTGGTCAAGCCACCTTCGACCGAAAACGCCAACTGTTCTGTTGTGCCACCATTGTGGTATGCATAAACGTCCGAAATACCCGTCAGGTCGCCCGCACCCGCCGCTGATGGATCCATCACGTCATAGAACGTGCCATCATACACAACATAGTCGGCGATTGTGTTCAGCGAAATACCAACACCAGCACCGATATATGGACGCAACGCGCCACCCGCCAGATAGCCAGTATAAGAATCAATATTGTAATACACGTTCAACATTGTCGTGTTTGCGGTGATTGCGCCACCACTGACCTTGCCCGTGATATAGCCACCATTACCATCGGCGGATTCAACCGTGTCTGGGTAACCAAGGCCCGAATAACGCAAGAACGAGAAATCAATACGCACGTCGTTGTTGATTGCCGCACCAACAGACACCTGTAATGGAATCACGGTATCAGATGAAAAGTTTGCATCCTTGAATGCGCCGGGGACGACATACGATTTATCTTCGCCGGCATAATCGGCGGACATACTGCCCGTGATTGATGCAGAATACCCCGCAGAAACACCGATGTACAGACCACTGTCCGCCAAACGGTCATAGTCCGCCGGCTGGTAATACTGGCGGCCCGCATTTGTTGCCGATGATCCGACACGTGGCAAAGATCCCGTGACACGGGTATTGGCCGGCAAACTGGTACTGGTTATGACCGACGTTTGATTTGGCAATGCGATAACCTGCCCTTGGGCGGTGGTTGCCTGATATGTGGTTGGGTACGCCGCCTGATACACAGGATACGCGGCACGCGCGTCAAATGACGTGCCCGCCAAAACACCCGTCAAAACGGCAAAAACAGCAGATTTTTTCATGTAAAATCCATTTCCTTTGCGTACATTATATCATAAAAATCCCCAAGAGTACAAAACAAAAATCCCGCATTACGCGGGATTTAGTCCAATATGTTTTGTTGTTTTTATGTTTAGAACGTAAAGTTCAGGCGAACGCCCATTTCGGCCTTTACATCTGTCCCGTTTTGGGATTTACGATGCGAGTCGTCCAGTGTGTATTCGCCATAAAGCGTAATCTGGGTGTTATCAGTCAACTGGTTCGAAACCGATGCACCGATAACGTATTCGTCCCAACCATCTTCCATATCAGCCAACTGTTTTTCCAGCGCAGCCGCCAAAACCTTGGTTTCCAGAGTAGGCATTTCGGTTGTGATTTTATCAACGCCATGATCAGAATGACGATTGAATTTGAACCAGCCGCCCATGCTCCAACGGGTTGAAAATTCATAAAACCCCTGAACGCCTGTGCTAATGTCTGTATAGCCCTTGATTTTGGCTGAAATCTGGTTTGGCGCACCCGCCAACGCCAACTGTGCCGCCGTTGTCGCAGGTAATTTAATCACATCCCCAGCAGCATGCTTTACACTGTTGTTCCCGACAACACGTATCATATTGTTGTCATCTGCGAATGTGTGCAGGATTTCAACAAATGCCTGTGCGGTAAATTTGTCCCATACGTGGCCAAATTTTGTCCCCGCGTGGAATCCCCACATACCATCGGAATAGTTATCGTAATCAAACACACCGTACACACTGCTGGGGTTATTCAGGTCACCCTTTACATTGTATGTGCCGCGCATTTCACCCAATCCACCCAAGTGGATGTCACCATACACGTCCCACACAAAACCATTGTACAGGTTCAAGATACGATATGTTGTACCCAAACGACCGCCGGACAGACCGGTACGGCCAATGTCGTTATCGTGGGTGTACTGTAACAAAAAGTGTGCCGCCCAACGATCTGTAATACCATAGCCCATTTCTTCTTGGACACGGACGATTGGAAATTCGAAACCGCCGCTGTGATTTTTTTCGCGGTGCGCCCATGAATTATCGGCAACCTTTAACATGATACCGTTGGACAGTTTGGAATAGAACATATTCTGTTCCGGTAAATACAACGGGTTTTCCATGTTATGAACCGTGGAATACGGCCCTGGGATATTTGCAGCCATTGCAGGCGCGGTCAGCGCAGCCATCGCCGTCGCCAACGTAATTGTTTTTTTCATCAAATTAACTCCTTGGTTGTGATGAAATTCTGCGGCCCCCATTATTGGCAAGACCGGAGGTAATATCCACACCGCCCATTATTGGCAACAGTGTGTTTTTGCGACATAACCATTTATCAGGGTATACCTATTTTGGGAATAAAGTCAAAGAAATCTTTTTCTTGCAAAATTTATTTATGCTGGTATGCAACAACGCACGGCGCAATTTTTTCCCAGTTTTCTGGCGAAATCCATGCACGTGGGATTGTAATACTGTTATGCTGGCCCGCCGACATTTTTGGCAATGCGTCGCCATTTTTTGCATTTATGATTTGATTCAGGTGCACCGTCGCCCCACCGATTACCCCCGGCAATACGAATGTGATATCGGTATCGGCGCGCAATTCATTACGCAATTCCAGTGTGATTTTGTCCGCATCCACCGCGGTTACCACGCCCGCCGCATGCCAATCAGATGTCGAACGCGTTGTTTCATAATCGTGCGCCGATGGGCCCAAATTCCCGTCAAAGAATGCCGTGGTGTACCCGCGCGTTTCCAATTTATTCAGCAAATCCATAAATGACGCAGGGTCAAAATTATCAGGATCGGCAGCATACGCATCCAGCGCACAGCGATATGCATTTGTCACCATGGCGACATAGTATTCACTGCGATTGCGACCCTCTATCTTTAATGAATCAGGGTGCGCAGCGATAATTTCCGCCAAGCGTGGCATCAGGCACAAATCGCGCGAGTTCATGATGTATGCGCCACGGGCATCTTCCTCTAGTGGCATTTCAACGCCGGATTGGGTTTCGCGCAAAATGGCATCGTATTTCCATCGGCACAGTTGCGCACACGCCCCGCGGTTTGATGGACGCCCCGTGATAAAGTTTGACAACAGGCAACGGCCCGAATAACTCATACACATTGCGCCATGAACAAATATTTCCAAACCAACATCGGGGCATGCGGCGCGAATTTCACGAAATTCGTTAAAAGGGACTTCGCGTGCCAACACGCACAATTTTGCGCCCGCATTTTGCCAAAACTTTACCGACGCCGACGAACATATATTCGCCTGTGTCGATACATGAATTGGAATATCGGGGTGATGTTCACGCACCCACATCATAACCCCGGGGTCGGCAACAATCAGCGCATCGGGGCGCAGGTAATCTATCACCTCACTGACGCGGGGCATATTTGCATATTCGCGTTCGTGCGCGAACAAATTAAATGCCAGATATACCCGTTTGCCCGCGGCATGTGTCAGATCTATGCCTTGCTTTACCTCGTCAACTGTAATTTTTGCACGTGCACGCATCGAAAACCCCGGCAGACCGGCATAAATTGCGTCCGCGCCGTACAAGATTGCGGTCTTGAATGCGTCCAGCGTGCCCGCCGGTGCGAGTAATTCTGGTAATTTAATCATAATCTGTGCCCTTTGCTGTATATTTTTTACGGTTATTGCATAAAATCAAGCGATTTATGATTTTTACACTTGAAATTATTTTCTGAACCATGTATAGTAATGCCCGTTGCCAGTTTAGCTCAGCTGGTAGAGCATCTGATTTGTAATCAGAGGGTCGTTGGTTCAAGTCCGACAACTGGCACCAGAATTACCGCGGTCACCCGCGGTTTTTTGTTTGCAAAATTTATATGATTGATTTATAATCTGTGTTGAGAACCCAGTGGAAATTGGGTTCGGGGCTGTAGCAAGCCTTATAGTTGCGGTGCGAATGCATCGTTATATGCATTACGGTGCATTTTGCACTGTATTTGTCCTTGACCATCTGGTCAGGGGGCCGTCTGTTATATATTGAAAACAGCGGAATCTTTCAACTATAGATTTGCTAACTCCCTGACCGCCAATCTTTCGGCGGATTTTTACTTGTAACAAAGGACAAAGACAATGACAGAAATTCGAGTATTAGCCGGAGTAATTTTTACAATTGGCATATTTGCAACCACAAATGCAAATGCGATGGGGGAAACAATATACGGCCCAATACTTGGCAGCCAAATAATAACCGATTTATTTTATGAACAATACGGGGTCAAAACAGTGTATTGTGACAAAGGTACTACCGGTGCCGGCAAAGACCTAGTAATTTTTGACGCGGATTATGAATATGTGAGCGTCCGATATGACGGCATCGTTACGGATGCCATACCACATGTGTTTTTGACAAATTGCGAGGTAATGGTATACGGTTGTGGCCCTGACAGTTATGTAGACAGCAGTGGATGCACAGAATGCCCGAACGGAACCGCTGTAATGGAAAACGATGGCATGCACAGAGAAAAACAATGCCGAAATGATTTGTGTCAAGAAAACTATTTTTATGTTCCGCAAATATCTAAATGTATCCAATGTAACGAATATAGTCATCCGCACGCCACAAATCACAATTATAATTTTTGCAATTGCAATGAAAACTATTACTGGGCAGACACGACGTGTCTCGAGTGTCCGGATGGCGGATGGACACCCGCGGCACAGAATGTAGCAACAGACATTACGCAATGTTATCTGAAGGCAGGTGATTACAAAGACCAAACTGGTTATTTCACAATAATTGGCGAAAAATGTTATTATGAAAAATAAAAAAATTCTTTCCAGACCGAGTTATTTATTTTCTGGCGTTTTTCTGTTTGTTTTAGTATGATTTCCAATCATGGTTGGAAAGCAGAAATCTTTAAAAAACAAGACCATCGATTTCTCATTGGATGATGGTATTGCATTTTTCAATCGATGTCTTTCAAGAGACAGCGACTTGTCTTTGGACAATATATTAAACAAAACCATAAACGGTGATACTTTCGAAATAATGAAATTTTTACCAAGGAAATTTGTGGACTTGTTGATTGTTGATCCACCGTACAACCTGTCCAAAGATTATAATGGAAATAAATTCAATGAAATGCACACGCAAGCATACATTGATTATACAGAAAAATGGTTAAAATTGGTAACTCCCTTGTTGAAAGACGGGGCGTCTGTCTATGTATGCTGCGACTGGAAAACCAGTTTGATTATTGGAAATATTTTACCAAAATATTTGAACATCAGAAATCGCATAACTTGGCAACGAGAAAAAGGCCGCGGTGCAAAAGAAAACTGGAAAAATTCTATGGAGGACATTTGGTTTGCGACTAATAACGGCAGATGGGTTTTTAATCTAGACGATGTAAAAATTCGCCGCAAGGTTATTGCACCATATAAACAAGATGGGAAGCCAAAAGATTGGATTGATTCTGCCGCCGGCAAATACAGAGATACGTGCCCTTCAAATTTCTGGGACGACATATCTATTCCATATTGGCCTATGCCAGAGAATACTGCACACCCAACCCAGAAACCCGAGAAACTTATTGCAAAACTCATTCTTGCCAGTTCAAATAAAGGCGATGTAGTTTTTGACCCGTTTCTTGGCAGTGGCACAACATCTGTTGTTGCAAAAAAACTTGGTCGTAAATATGTTGGCATAGAATTAGACAAAACATATTGTGCTTGGGCAGAAAAGCGTCTTGAAACAGCCGAGAGTGAGCCAACCATACAAGGATATACAGACGGTGTATTTTGGGAACGCAACACGAATGCAGAGCAAAATAAAAAATCAACAACAGAATCGCCCATTTTAAGTCAATACGAGCTTTCTGGGAGAATAAATAACAACGCCCACTAACGTTGGTGTTGGGTCAGTTTGTGCATCAATTTTTTATAAATTTCTGTTTCATTCTTTAATGAATCTGCCACGGATTTGAAATATTCTGTGCGGCCGGCGTAATCGACCAGATTCAAAACACTGCGCTGCAAATCGTACACCTTGGCCGTCATTTGATACAGTGATACGTTTTCGGGTGACTTGCGCGGTACGATATTTATTTTATCGTTCGCCCCCAGATATCTGACCGTGTTATCACCGCGTTGATAGAACACGCCACCCACGCCGTTTTCCATATCCAAAGAATGTGACAAGACATATGGCACGTTGTAATATTCTGTGCGCGTTGTTGGCGCGAAGCACTTGAACATCGGTTGATAAATCAATGTGCGATATGGTGATGCCTGTAACGATGCCACCACGGGGTGTTTTGGTTTGCCGCGCCCTGGGGTAATATCACAACTGGTTTCGACGCCTTTTCTGATTTTAGATATTTGCGGGTATCCCAAACGGTTTGCCACCAATCCCATTTCAGATGCATTTGTGAACAGGTAATCGCCGATGCACAGTTGAAACGCACTGGGGCATGTCATAAATGTTTCGGTGTTTGTACCGGAAAATCCCAGACGCGCCACGGGATCGGCCAAACGTTCGACAATCAACAGGCGGTCTTTTGTGCCAATGCGGTCGGCGATGTGAAACTGGGGTTCAATGTCGCGCTTTTCATCCACCAGCATCAGTTGTCCCAACCACAGGCCAACACGAACCTTGTCGAACCAATCCAACAGCGTGTTGATTTCGGTGGCGGTGATGGCGTTGCCCGCCATTACTTTTTCCAAGACGATTTTGGCGGCGGCCTCCAATTCCCCGAACTTAGTATTGCACGCGGTGCACGCCGGAAATGTCAGTTTGCCAAACGTAATCTGCTTTTCGGTCAATAAGCCAAAATTACAGATGTGATCATAACTGCCCACCAGTTTGCTGAGCCACTGGGGAATAACATGTTCTTTGTTTTTATTTTCCGGCTTTTTACCACAAAAAATACACTGCTGTGCCAATTTATTTTCCTTTTTGTCCCACCTATTATATATTGACAAATATTTTTTTCCACAACAAAATATGCCCCACGTGGGGGCATACCGGATACCACGGAAATATGATTTATCGGTCGTGATGCGGGCGATAATTGCGACGTGGGGCGTGGGGCTCGTCCTCGTCATATTCATCGTCATATTCGGCATCGTCAAAATCGGATGCGTCAGCATAATAATTTGGGTTATTTATTTCGTCCAACCAGCGACGAATATTTCCATGACGGCGCGCATAACGTTTGACCCCCATCATCAACGCCGCCGCAATCATTTTTTCCATGTCTGGTTGACTGATGTGGCCCGCGACATGGTCACGCACATTTTCGGCGATTGCGCGCACCGCGCCACGCGCCCGACGCAATACCGAATGACGCCGGCGATGCACCACAACAATTTGACGAATCCACATTGCAATCAGAAACGCAATCATTGGCACGGCGGCACATACGATAAAGTATTTATACACCGCGTCTGAACAAAACGGTAATCCAAACAGCGTTGCGCACGTGTTTGGTAAATGCAGCAATATCACCGCGATAATTTCGTACAGGAATAATACAGTTGTGCAAATTTTTAATCTGAGAAACATTTTCGCCCCCCCATTGGTTTATGTACCACGATTTTTTCACATATGGCGCATAATGTCATCGGGAACGATTTCACAAAAAAACACCGCACGAATTGTGCGGTGAATGAAATTTTATTCGCGCCCTATTCTGCATCAGCGTCGGGGGCGGTGGTGTCGCGTGCCTCTTCGGCACGGGCGGCGGTTTCAATCTGTAATAACTGATTTTCCAGTGCGGTGCGTTCAGACGATTTATACCCTGTTTCAGGGGCCGCGGCATTTTCTGTTTTTGTGCCGTCACTTGCTTTCTGTTTTGAATCAGACACCGCCGGATTTATCAAATTATTATAGATTTCAATCGATTCCCGAGAACCCGCCATATCACGCGCCAGTAACTTGTTTTCAGTTCCTGGGACAAACCATTCATCCAGTTTAACCGCCGTCAACTGCATAACCGGACGCGTGCGCGCATCGGCAATCCACTGGGGCATTTGTGGTGCATCGGAATAATACCACAACATAATCCAATACACGACGCCCATAACGAATATACCGCGCACAATACCAAATATTACGCCCAATGTGTGATCGGTAACCTTTATCATGCTGGCCTGAATTTTATCGCGTAATTTCTGGTTAAAGAAACCAACCAACAACAAAATTGCAAAGAACACAATAAAGTATGATGCAACCAATGTACCGACCGTTGAATCCGTCAGATCGAACCAGCGTTGCAACAGCGAATCCAACAATGGTGATGCAAATCGCGCAGACACCGCCGCCGCAACCCATGACAGGGTTGCGATTGTTTCGTATACCCCACCACGAATTGTTGCCCAAACAGTGGATGCCAATAACACACCCACATAGATATAGTCAAGCGTAGTTAAATCAAACATACGGTGTCCCCAGCGATTCTGTTACATGCGCAAAGCGATTATTTTTTCTTGCGAACCAGAACGAAGCCCAATGCCGCAACCAGTACAACCAACAAACCATAGAAGTATGCGGTTGTGCCGTGCTTTACTTCATTTTTTTTTTGCGCTGTTTCATCAGATGCCGCAGTGGCACTGTATTCAGAAATCGCATTTGCACGATCGGCATGTGCGGCCTTGAACCCTTCGGCGTCTTGTTCATATGCCTTGCGGTTTTCGGCGGCGGTTGCCTTGTCAGCATCGCTCATATCTGCTTCGACGGCGTCACGCAAATCCTGTTGCATGAAATCAGCATACCCTTGGAAGCATTTTTCGCCAATAACGATTACAGGTACACCACCAGAATCATATTCACATTTTGCCAACGCATCTTGGAATTTTTCAACATTTTCAGGAACCATAACGTTGATTTCGTTGACCGAAACAGTTGGGTATTCATAGACCAACTGGCCCTCTATAAATTCACGTGCGTGGTGGCAGTGTGGGCATGTTGGGGAATGATAAATTGCGATATCCGCAGCAGACGCCGCACCGAACGCAGCCATACCCAATACAGCCGACAAAATAGATAATTTTTTCATTTTTTCTCCTTTTCCTGCCGTGATTATAGAAAGACCATGCAGGTGGCGCAAGACATTTTTTCAAAATATCTGAATTACAACTGGCTGTGATTCATTAAACGCACATCATCAAATTCTGCGTATCGGCCGAACATCGCACGCGCAAAGGGACACAGGGGTATAATCTTGCGATGTTGTTGGCGCGCCAAATTACATACCTGACGCACCAGATTTCGTCCAACCTGTGCGTTGCGATATTCGGGAACAACCGCGGTGTGGTCGATAACAAATTTATCAATTCCAACGCGAAAGAATGTGATTTCACCAATGTGCCGGCCCAACACGTCGGCACTGAACCCCAGACCATTTGAATACAACGTATATGTAATTTTATCTGGCATAGAAAAATCCCCCATCTGTATGCAAATTATACCAATGGGGGCGATGATATTAAATATGATTGAATCCATAAAAGCCGCGGATGCACTACGCGCCCGCGCGTGTTTTATTTGCCAATCGAATCGTAATTCTTGCGAATTATTTTTGCACACTTGCGTAATGCCGCACTCTCAGATGCCGACATTTTTGGCATAATCGGGGCAGATGCACCGTCCGCACCAACCACGCGTGGCAATGACATTGCAACCATATTCGCGCCCGTGCCATTTACGCAACTGACGGTCAAAATACGATGTTCGTTATTGATAATGCAACGCAGCAAGTCCGCCGCCGCCGCACCGATACCGTCCCATGTTGCACCGCGGCCCTGAATGATTTCATATGCCGCATTACGTACACGATGTTCAATCGTTGCACGCGTTGTCGCAGGTAATGGTGTTTTCATCTGGCGACAGAAATCGTCCAGCGCAACCGCACCAATCGTGGCAGACGTCCAATTTATCATACTGGAATCACCATGTTCGCCCAATACGTACGCATTGATGGACTGGGTCGATACCGACAGTTGACGTGACAAAATCGTGCGCAGGCGCGCAGAATCCAACATAGTACCCGTGCCAATTACGCGGGACGCCGGCAACTTGGACAATTTCTGGGCCAACATAACCATCACATCCAATGGGTTTGTTACAACGATAATGCGGACGCGCTTTGGATCAACATTTGCCATAACGCGTGGAATAATATCTGAAATCACAGCAACGTTTCTGTTCAACAATTCCGTGCGCGTTTCCCCAGGTTTCTGATTTGCACCCGCAGAAATAATCACGATGTCAGACCCGCGAATACCGCGATAGTTACTGACCGCGGAAATTTTAACGTCAAAGCCGAAACTGGCGGCATGGCCCAAATCTTCGGCGGCGGCGCGTGCGCGAATTGCATCACGATCAAACAATACTATTTCGTGTACAAAGCCCGTATTTTTAACCGCGGTTGCAACGGCCGAACCAACCGTACCAATACCAATAATTGCAATTTTCATGTGTTCCCTCTCTCTGTTCTTTTTGGTCGGTTTGATTATATCAAATTTTTGTTTCAGCGTCCAGAATATGCGGTGGGAATTTATTATCAAATTGATTTTTTATGTGTTTTGTGATATAATACCGGCACTTGCCGATGCGTGACCGCATCGGTCTTTTTTTATTCAATTTCACAAAATCAATCAAAAGGAAAAATATGTCCAGACAAATTCAATTTCGTCGGGGAACCGCCGACGAGCATAAAAACTTTATCGGTGCAGTTGGCGAAATTACAGTTGATACAACAAACCAAACATTGCGCGTGCACGATGGCGTGACCGCGGGCGGCACAATGCTGGCACGGCAAAGTGATATGCCGGACGCCACAGGTTGGGATTATGTCGTTGCATGGCAAGTGCCAACCGCCGAAAACAATTACACGTGGTATCGTAAATATCGCAGTGGCTGGGTCGAGCAAGGCGGCAAAGCCACAGGCAGTTCAAACATTGTTATAACCTTGCCCGTCACCATGGCAGATGTAAACTATACGCACGTATTATCAGTTGGCATTGTGCCGCAAAATACGTCTGTGCCGACACGCAAATGTATTGCAAAGACCACCAGTACAATAACCGCGTCCAGCACGTACGCCACGGGCGGCAGTTCCGCATACGACACAGGCGAAACATATTGGTTGATTTCAGGCATTGCCGCATAAAACAGTCCCCATAATGGGGACTGTTTTATGCCATGTCCGTTATTTGTTCTGCCAGTTTAATTGGATTCTGTTTACGCTGGCATAAAAACCTGCACGGTATACCGACATTTTGTGTCCATGCATCTAAATCATTTTTTACGAATGAAAAAACACCACATACCGCCCCAGTGCCAAATGTAACATTTGGCATCACAACAGAGTTTGCGCCAACCTGTACAAAATCATTCAGCACCACAGGCCCTGCGGTCAATTTGGTCAGATGTTCGGGAACCATTGGCGAAACCATAAATTCACCAGAAAAATCATCGGACGCAGAAAAAATGGTTGTGCGGGGGGACAGCCCACAGAAATTACCAATGGTTATTCCTGCGCGACCATACAAAGCACAATATGCCGAAATATGCACATAATTTCCAATTGTTATATTACCAGACAAAATGCAAAAATCATCAATACGAACATTGTCGCCAACACTGATATTATGCGCACCGTATATGGAACATTTGCGCGAAATCAGTACATTTTTGCCATATGACTTTAACCCCAATTCCTGTAATTCTGTATCAGAATAAAAATTAGATTTCATAGTTTACCCCCATATAATCATTCCCAACAATGTCATTATCAATACACCCGTTAAAATCAGCAAATAATTAAATCTGTGATGCCAATGCGCGGCGGATTCCGCATCTGGGCATGCGGGCGTGGCGGCGGTTGCCGCCTGATACACATCGGGGTATTCATTTGCAATTTGCACAATTTCATCAAATTTATGGTTGCGCAAGAATACGGCGATTGTACGACGCATCAGGTTCGTCATTTCTGGGGTACGATTGACACCAAACATTCGTTCTTGTTCGGCATAGAATTTCATGTTCTTGGTCGCGCATTTCAAAAACCAATTATCGGTTCGACCATAATCCCACCATATACCGCCCGCATGGCGACGGTATACCGCCATTACATCTGGCAAAAATCCAATTTTACCCGTTGCGGCATGCATTAAATGCATAAACCAATCCCCAGGCAAAATTCCATCAGGGTAATCAGATTCGCGCCCCGCCAATGCCCAGCGATACACCACAGAATTTGTCTGAATAAAATTATGTTTTAATAAATCAGACAATTCCAATGTTGTTTTGTTAAAACGATATTTTGGTGTTGGGAATATGCTGTCGGGGTGCGATTTGTCCGCCCACACAACACGCACGGGATGAAAACACACGCTGTAATCAGGGCGCGCATCCAAGAAATCAACCTGCTTTTGCAACTTGTGCGGGTCTGTCCAATAATCATCACCTTCGCACAGGGCAACATATTCGCCGCTGATGCGAGGCCAGTTAAATGCCTTGTCAACATTGATGCCGCGTGAAAACTGGTTTTGTTTTTGCAACACGGGCTTGATAATATCAGGGTATTTTTTTGCATATTCACGAATAATGTCCGCCGTACCGTCAGTTGACGCATCGTCGTGAATCAAAACCTGAAATGGAAAATTTGTTTTCTGCATAACAAATCCGTCCAAGCACTGTCTGATAAACGGTTCATGATTATACGTAATGCATAAAACTGATAATTTGGGTTTCATGTAACATCCTATTTTAAGTGATACTTTTTCCGGAATGCCCGTCTGTGTTTTCTGCACGGAATCAGGTTCGCCACTATTTTCAGAATCGCGCGGCGCAGTTTGAATCCAAATGTGGTATTTAATGAATAATCACGGAATATTTTTGCCAAAACGTGTGCATCTGGGGTGTATGATGGTTTGCTTTTGTCTTTGGTCTGGTATTCAGATACAATCCACTTTACGCCAGAATTGTCCAGCACGACACGTCGCGCACCATGTGGTATTTTTGTATCTGGTGAAATATACAACAGATCTATTTGTGTTGGGGCAAATGCACGTTGCAATTTGTCATGAATTTTTACGATATCCGACTCACTATATTTTGATTTGCCACTGTCGGGTGTTTCCATGTACACGGCCAATACACGTTCTGAATTTTCTATACCGTTTAACAAACGACCTATGCGGCGTTCATATTTTTGGCGTACCCCAAGGTATGTTTCGGTCAACGGTGTGGCCGCCGCGAAATCATGATTAAATGTTAAATCATTATATTTATTGTGATATGCATCACATAATATGCTGCGTTCTGAATAAGTATATTCCAAATCAGAAACGTCGATAAATCTGTCAAAGCGTGACACTAAAATTTGTACACGCCCCGCCAAGTCGTTGCCAAACAACCAATCCATTGGGTATGACGCAAATTGCAAATCGTTTTTGCGCAAGTTTGATGAACATGCGCACGCCTGACCGATTGAAAAGATTAAATCATATTTATGCTTCATTTTCCCCTGCAATGGTTTCTAGTATTTTTATTATATGCTGGCTGCGCTGAGCGGGGTTCATCAACGTGTCCAGTTTCATTGCGCCGGCACGCCCAATTTCATACATATTTTGCGGATTTGCAATCAATGCATCAACGCGTGCGATAATGTCCGTGGCATCTGGTTTTATGACAATCAATTCGCGACCATCATCAAACGAACCACGGTTATTATTCAGTTCATCTGTTGTCATCAGAACGGTGGAAAACACCATTGCTTCCAACCCCAGTGGAAATCCATCAAAATTTCCATCAAACAGCTTATACGGCCTGTTTGGTGAAATACAGATGTCCATGCGTGTGTATAATTTACGCAACGCGTCGGGTGTCAACAATCCATGAAAAGTTATTTTGTCGCGAATGTCGGACACATCAATATCGCTGCCGTTGAAATTTCCAACAACGTGTGCACGAACATTTGGGTGACGATGAATTAAATCGCGCACAGCATCAATGAACAAATCGTACCCTTTATCAATTCCGCGCGGGCTGTACTTGCATGCAACAAAACAGATATCAATCGTGTCTTTGTCAGCGGGATAATATTGTTTTGGCAAAACATCGGCCGGCGAAAATTGCGCATAACTGCCAAACAGATATTCAATTTGATTTGGCGTGCAAAAATTATTATCGATTAAATAATCGCGTGTTGCGGGTTGTGTCACAATCACACGGCGAAATTGCGGACTGGTAAAAATTGCACGCAACATTGCATCAGATGATGCGTTATTCAATCCAAATCCACCACCGGGGTACAAAACAAATACAAATGGCAACTTGTTTTTATTCAAATACGGCAACAGTGTGTACGTTTCGGCCAAGAAATACGAATACACAACCCGCACCCCGCGCAACCGCCGTGGCAAATATGAAATACGCCCCGCATTTTCAGGATACACCCCCAAATACGAACGAAAATTACGACGAAATGCAGATTTTTTTACCCCGTACCCGTGATGAAACCACGCATCCGCCCCTGGGCGCATTGGTCGCATGGCGAATGCATGCGCATTTGGGACAGTGCGTAAAATAGCATTGATTTCAGAATTGCGAAATCCCATCGGGCGCGCCTGTGGAAACTGCGAATCAATAACCGCAATTTTTATATTGGGATTCTTTTTCCAAAACCAGTGAAAAATCATCGGACGTTACCCTTGATAATCTTGCAAATCTTTAAGACATCATCATTTGCCAAATCTGGGTACAGCGGCAAACACGCGATGCGCGACGCAACGTTTTCCGACAATGGACACGCGCTGCGCGTTACGTATGGCAATGTATTCAAGCTGGGCCAGAAATAGCGGCGCGCGTAAATTTCATTTTCAGCCAATGCCGCAAACACACGCTTTAATTCATCCTCGTCCTTGAACAGTACCGGAAAATACGCGTAATTATATTCCAACCCATGTTGCGATGCCGGACGGCCAACCAATCCATGCAGTTCGCTGTCATACAAATCAGACACGCGTTTGCGTTCATTGATGCAATGGGCAATATACGGGAAATTAGCCAATCCCATCGCCGCGTGAAATTCGGACTGTTTACCATTTATGCCCAACATGTAATGCGTGTCACCATGATGTCCAAAGCGTTTTTGTAATTCCAGTTTGTCAGACACCGCGCGGTCACGTACGATACATGCCCCACCTTCGACCGTGTGGAACAATTTTGTTGCATGGAACGACAATGTTGAAATATCACCGTATGACAACAATGAACGGCCATTATATTTTGATGCGAATGCGTGCGCACCATCATAAATCACCTTCAAATTATGCTGGTCAGCAATTTTCTGGATTGCATCAACATCACACGCATAACCAAATACGTGCACAGGCATAATCGCGCGGGTGCGTGGGGTGATGGCGGTCTCTATTTTTTTTGCATCAATGGTAAAATTATTTGGTTCGATATCAACAAACACCGGTTTGCAACGTTGCCACAAGACACTGGATGTTGTCGCCACGTACGAGAATGGTGTTGTTATAACATCACCATCATTTATGTCCAGCGCAGACAATGCCAACTGTAACGCGATTGTACCATTTGTCAGATAGTGAAAATTTTCCACGTTCAAAAATTCAGACAATTTTTTCTGCAATTCTTGAACCATCGGCCCTTGGTTCGTTAAAATACCAGTTTGAAATATTTTCGCAACCAACGCGTTATATTCTGCCATCGGTGGCATAAAAGATTTTGTTACATATATTGCCATTTTTATTTCCATTTAATTTTGAACAACGGGATACATTCAAACAGCTGAACCCAGTTGTGTTTTACTTTCAGTAAAGGTATTTTTCCAAACAGGCGCAATCTGAATGTCGTGTCATGGGAATATGTATGTAAAAATTCACGATAATGCGACGGATATTTTACTTGCGCATTCAAACTGATTGCACGTTGCGCCAAGACGCGACGATCAGATTGCGCTTGGGATGTATTGTTATTAAACCAACGATATTTGACCAGTACTGATTGAATATTATGAAAATTAGTCACGTCCATCAAACGCACCCATAATTGATAATCCTCGGCGGGACTGTAATACTCTTCGTATTCTATGTTATTGTCTGTCAGAATTGATTTGCGTACCATTGATGCAGTGTGTGCAACATAGCAATTATCTGTCAGACATATTTTTATGTCAATGTCATGTTCCGGTGTACACCAAGTACAATTATCAGCACCAAAATATTGCAGCCAGCCAGACACCACGCCGATATGCGGGTTTGCGTCCAGAAATTCAACCTGTTGCATCAGACGTGTTGGCACGGAAATATCATCGTGGTCAAATATCGCAACGTACTGGCCGCGTGCCATTTGCAATAATTTATTGCGCGATGCCGAAATGCCTATGTTATTTTTATTTTCGATGTATTTAATACGTTTATCACCATATGATTTAACAATATCACGCAGGTATGTCGCATCGGGCGAGTCATTCAGAATCAGAAATTCAAAATCTGTAAATGTCTGGTTTAATATAGATTCAATACATTCGCGCAAATGCGTCGCATCTGTTCGATAAATTGGTGTTAAAACCGAAACACGTGGCATGACTTACTCTTTTCAAAACTTCGCTGTTCATCATACAAATCAAAGGGCGTATTTGCAAGTTAAATTCATTCTTGCATTCTAGTGATGCGCGGCCAGATGCAATATCACACTGATTATAAATATTACCGTAATTATGGCCAGAATGATTTTCTGGCTGTGATGCGACGCGCCGGATTCATTGTGACAATGGTCGCAATGGCAATGACAATCGCGCACCACCAGCACCCACGACAGCCCCAGCATCAATGCCGAAAACACAAACAGCCATGGTTCAATCCACGTGGGCAATATCGACGTATGCGCAAATTCTGGCGCAAACAGCGATATAACCGACAACACCATTGGCAATACACAACAAAACAAATGTGGGGCCAGCGATGCAATAATTCCAATCTTTACGGCTTTGTTTTTCATCTGTTGTTTCCCTTTTGAGAATCAGTTTATAACTTTTTTACGCATTTGCAAACAAATTACAGGCGATATATTTTCACATAACTGGTTGATGATGTGCCGGACGAACCCGTACCAACCGTAAAACTGTATTTTGCATCGGGCAGATTATCGCAATTATCCGCCCCGTCGCCACCACGAAACACATAGACGTCCGTTGGCGCGTCAATATTGATTGTGTGAATGATGGAATCACCCTCATACGGGGGAATGCCGGATGCCATGGTTCGGTCGCCACCGCCACGGCCGCCCTTGATATAAATTTTATAACGACCAGCGGGCAATGTTATCTGGTGACAAGTGTTGATGGATTCTTCGGTGTATGCGATTTCTTCTTCGCCCTGCATTACATACGCACCATCGGGGATTTCAACCGCGGTATACACGATGCCGTTTTCGTCCATGATATGCAGACCCGCCGCCGCTGCGACGCATGTTATACATGACACCAACCCCGAAAAACGCAGCACCCATGCAGACATATCAATGTGAAATACCTGTCAGAAAACTTAGTTAAACCATACGTACACACGACCGGCCGGTGGTGTGCCGTCGGGCGTTGTTGTTGGCAATGTATCAAAGCGCGTGTCCCCGCCTGATGCAACCGTGCCCGTGGTTGTACCCACCGGCAAACGCGCAACATCAACCGTACCAGACGCCAGATTTGACGCATTTGACACATCAATATTTGGAACATTCCCCAAACCAACCTGATCCTTGGTCACGTGGTGTGGGTTATCGGTATTATTGGCGTGTGCCGACATTGCGGTGTTGATTTTTTCCTGCATATTTGCACTGCTGGGGATGCTGGCCATCGCCAATGCCGGCGCGCCAAACACAATCATTCCCAAAATCACCCCACGACAAATCACGACATACCCTCCAATGAAACCTGTGATGCAATCATAAAACATTTGAAACACCATTGCAAGCAAAAGCGGTCAATGCGCCCATCGGAATTAATGCAAAATGGCGTTCCCACCGGGACTCGAACCTGGATCTAATTCTTAGGAGGAACTTGTTCTATCCTGTTGAACTATGGGAACACGGGATTTATTTTATTCCTTGGATTTTAATATTGCAAGTTGTAATCGCCGCTTGTATAATACCCCCGACATAAACCAAGGGAAGGGTATTAAAAATGGCAACAATAACACGAAGTGATTTTGCAGCACGCCTGCGCGAAAAGTTTGGATTGACCACAGCAGATGCGTACAAATTGGTGGACATCGTCTTTGACGAAATCCGTGATTCATTGGTAAATGGCGAAGAGGTAAAGTTCGCCGGATTCGGCAGTTTCAAGATTCTGACCAAGGCCCAGCGTATGGGTCGCAACCCAAAGACGGGCGAGGCCGCGGTGATTTCTGCACGCCGCGTGGCATCGTTCCGCCCCAGCAATGAATTTAGACAACGCGTTGCAAAGCACGAATAAAAAATCGCCCCACTGGGGCGTTTTTTTAGAGCATAGATAAGAGAGAATAGATAATAGATTACGTGCGCCTATGGCGCGACATACTCACTGGATTGCCACGCGTCGCTACGCTTGCTCGCAATGACACAAGAGCTAGAATGCCCGTTATAAAAAAATAATTTGTTTTCACCAACTACTAGCACCTTTGTCATTGCGAGGAATGAAATGACGAAGCAATCCAGTAGAAATAATAAAGTGCGCCGGTGGCGCAACTTTATTTACCTAGATTCCGGTGTCAAGCACCGGAATGACAAAGAAACAAGGACGCATGCCCACAGGCGACACGTTTTTAAGTGCACTATTCTTAAACTTTATCACTGAATCACTCTATCACTTATTCACTATATCACTAAGTAGTAACCATCCCCGTCGCACTGACGTGCGACACCCCTCCGAGGGAGGGGAATAAAAAACGGGGCGATGCCCCGTTTTTTTTATTTACTGGTGATTGCAACAACCCATTGGTTGGCATTCAATGTAATATCATCTGGCGTCCCCGCCACACCATTGACGCTCATGCACGTTCTGATGGTTGGCAAGCATGCATTTATAGCCAATTTGTTATTTGCGCTCAACTTTGGCGTAGATTCTGCAACGTTTTCACTGCTGCAAACTGCACTGCCACATGTATTCTTGTCGGCATCATAGTTATTCTGCGCCAAGCATGATGTGATATCAGATATGCAACTTTCTGCATAGTTCGCCAAAACGGTATCTTGCTTTGACTTTATCTGAACCAATGTACGTTGCAAGTATTCCTTGATAACGTTGTTGGTGGCATTGTACTTTGCGTTCTGACCACTGCCTGTGTATGTTACGTCCTGACATTTATTCAAGACAGACATGCACATACCGTAATTTTTGCCATCGTTATCCTTGTGATAACCAATTTTGTACTGCAAGAATTCCGACATACTGGTCGACGGTTTCTGCGCCGATGTTTCTGTTACGGTCTTTTCAATATATTCACTCAATGTGCCCGTCTCTGCGCTTGCACCCCATGCATCTTTTTTATCTTTGTCGTTGCTGCCACCATATTTCCAAGTGGTATACAGCGCACCAGCGTTATCGCCAGATTTACCAGGGGTGCTGCCGACGACAATTTTACCATCAACGATGTATTTACCCGATGGATCAAGGCAGTTTTCATAATCGGAACCGCACACAAAGTCGTCCTGCATACATGTATCCAATGCATTGATGCAGCCGCGCAGATCATATGAATTTTTCTGTTGTGCAACCAACAGACGTGCCTTTTGCAAAACGCTCTTGGCATTGCGGACGGTCGATGCCATTTGGTCGTTGGAATCCGTCAAACTGCGTTCATACGCGATACACTGTTTATCAATTTCCAAATCGTATGCATTTGTCACAACCGATGCATCAACCCCTTGTGTCGTGCAACTGTTCAAGACAGATGCCTTGCAACGTGCACTGGCGGTTTTGTACAACTGTTCGCCACGCTGGTTGCTGATGCTGCTGGTGCTGGACGTTGTGTTCAAGAAAGAACTGAGGTCGAAACCAGTGCTGCTGATACTGAAATCCAACAGACCCGACAAATCCATGCTGATGCCAGAATCGGTTGATGTCGCACTGCCCGACTTTACACTGATAATCGCGTTTTTAATCTTGTCCAAATCGTTTTTCAACTGGGTATTATCACTGGTCTTTTGCATTTCCAGTTCCGCCGCAGTTTGTGTGAACAGGGTTTCCACCTCGTCCGAGGACAGACCAATATACTGAATCTTTTGCGCGACATCTTGCAGGTCTTCGGTTGCCTGTTTCAACGCGTTTTCGGTTTTTTCATAATTCTTCAAATTGGCACTGCAACTGCAACGGCCCTGATTGTCGTCCAGAACGTTACAGAAATTATCCATACATGTTTGGTACTGTGCCTTGCAAAAATCGGTCATTTCCGCCAATTCTTCGATACTGCTGGTATCGGTCGCGGATGTCGCCACAGCCGTGGTCGATGCGGTGGTTGATGCCGTCGTCATACGAATTGTTGGCACGCGGGTTGTCGCGTTATTCACGCGCACACCGACACGGCCCGTGTACAATGGCGTATTTACCGTGTCCGTCTGAACAATAGATGCACGTGCCGCCGTACCCGTTGTTGGCACACTGCGTCGTGCAGAAACCGTCTTGGCCGCATTGTCAGCCGCGGTTGCACGTGTTGCGTTATTTGTTTGCGCGGTGCGCGATGCCGCCGCACGGGTTGCCGTGGTTGACGTACGCGCCGCAACGACACGCCCCGTATTATTATTGCGTGCAGAAATTGTCCGCGTTGAAGACGCACTGTTTGACACGCCACGCGATGACGCAACGCGCGCACCGGCGTTTCGTGGGCTGACCACAGTATTTTTCACAGGTGTGGCCGGTTCAATATCGACAATTTCGTCCGCGATGGTGTCATCAGCGGCGTCATCGGCGACAATGTCCGCGTCGGCATATTCCATCACATCTTCGTAATAGTATGATGGCGCAACCTCAGCAAATGCGGGCAATACCAGCAGTCCACTCAATACAGCAATCAATCTCTTCATAGCGAAAAATTCCTTCCTAATTACCAAGATTTTATCATAATAGGGACAATCGCGCAAACAAAAAAACGAATTTTCGTACACATTCCAAATATTTTTATAGCAAAGATTATTATCTTTTTTAATGAAATTCCTTGTCTTGTTTGCTTTTATTGTACTATAATCCACGCCAAAGGTTAAAATTTGTCCGTGTTCAAGAAAGGTTTTATGTTTTTAATTACCCTGCCGTTGTTGGGGTGCACAACCGTGCCAACAACAACCGCGGACAAACGCTTGGACAATTACGTACCTAAAATCACAACTGCTGACTTTGACTATGACCCGATGCAGACACCAATCGCGCAATGCTATGCCGACGAATTGGCGGCGGGCGACGAAATTTCGGGCGCAACGTTGATTGACGACGGTCTGTCCGCGTTTGTTATTCGCGCGGCATTTGCACGCATGGCAACCAAGACAATCGATTTGCAAACATATATTTACAGCAACGATTTTTCGTCCAAGGTTTTGATTGGCGAACTGAAAAACGCCGCCGACCGTGGGGTCAAGATTCGCATTCTGGTTGACGACTATGGTACGGATTCTGATATTGTGGACGTGATGTTGTTGAACCAGCACCCGAATATAGAGGTCAAGGTTTTTAACACCGTTGCCAACCGTTCAAAATTATTGTATTACCCACAGTTCTTGATGGACTTTAACCGGTTAAATTCGCGCATGCACAATAAACTGTTTATTGTGGACAACGTTGCGTATATTACCGGCGGCCGCAATGTGGGCAGTAACTATTTCTATCCGGAAACATCGGCAAACTTTTCAGATACCGACGTTCTGTTCTTGGGCGATATGACACGATATGCCACCGCCAGTTTTGACAAGTACTGGAATCACCACTTGGCAATACCCGCCGACGTATTCCCAAAGGCAAAGTCAAAAAAGGCGATGCGAAAACTGGAACAAAAGTTTATTGATATTCAGGAACGCAGTGCCGCCGATGCCCGCATGTACAACACCGTGATTCAAATGGCGATGCGCAAGTACAAGCAAAAGAATTTCGATTTCAGTTGGGGGCACGGTAAATTCTTGGCCGACCCACCGTCCAAGGTTGAAATGACCATGGACGAAAAACAGGAATATCGCGGCGAAATTGTGCGCGCGCTGCAACACCTGTGGGACGAAACAGACACATCGGTCTATATTTCGGCGGCGTATTTTGTCCCCGGTCAGGGCGGATTGGAACACATGATGCGCGAAGAAAAATCGGGCGTCCACATGACGATTGTGACAAATTCGCTGGCATCAACAAACGCGCCAACCGTGTATGCAAAATGGGAAAAGTATCGCAAGAAACTGATTCAATCGGGCGCGGACGTGTATGAATTTATGCTGTCGGCCGAAAACCTGCGCGCAAAATACAATGACCGCGAGCGCAAGCATTCTAATTTCTCGGTTCTGCACAGCAAGACAATGGTGTTTGACGACCGAATTTCTTGGATTGGCAGTTTTAATTTGGATCCGCGCAGTGCGTATTTCAATACTGAGAACGTTGCGATTTTTGAAAGCCGCGAATTTGCGACCAAGTTGCGCCAGATGATTCTGGATGATACCAAGACATCGTGGCACGTAACATTGGACGCGCATAATAATCCGGTATGGTCGGGGGCGCGCGCAACAGACAAGACACCGCGCGAATATCACCACAACCCAGACACCAGTATATTCCGCCGCGGGTGGAAAATTATGTTACGTCTGATTCCAGAAAAGTTTGTATAAAAACCGCCCCGTTGGGGCGGTTTTTCAAAGTTCAAATACCAAAGTGCAAAGTTCAAATTTTGTGCGCCGATGGCGCAACTTTATTTACCTAGATTCCGGTGGACACCACCCACAAAATTTATCAATTTTGCGGGGCCCGATGGAGGGGAACTTGGTCTGCAACAAGAACGTAGCAAGTTCTCCTCCTGTGGAGGAGTACCGCGTAGCGGGGAGGTGGTCTTTTATTTGGCTCGCGGTGCTCGCACTATTATGTGCGCTGCGCGCAACATTATTTACTGGATTGCTTCACTACGTTCGCAATGACAAGGGTGCTAGCTGGTGTGTCGCCTGCGGACTAGCGTCCTTGCCGCAACCTTCGCGTACCGCTCGGTTTCATTGCGAGCAAGCGTAGCGACGCGTGGCAATCCAGTAAAAATAATAAAGTGCGCCGATGGCGCAACTCTATTTACCTAGATTCCGGTGGACACACCACCCACAAAATTTATCAATTTTGCGGGGCCCGGACAAGCCACGGAATGAATCCAAGCGAAGCGCAGGATGCGGCAAGGACGCAGTCCGCAGGCGACACGTTTTTTAAGTTTTATATTCTTAAACTATATCACTGTATCACTTACTCACTCTATCACTAATAACAAACGGGGCGATGCCCCGTTTGTTATTTTGATAATTGCTTTATTGCGTTTTGCGTGTCGGCAACAACCGTGTCCAGCGCAAATAACGTTGGCATACCTGATGTGTCCATATCGTTGACACGATATTTAACCTCTGCCACATTATTGGCCAAATTCTTGGTTGAAATGACCAAACGAATTGGTGCAGCAATCAGGTCGGCATCTGCGAATTTTTCGCCGGCGCGCGCATCACGCGTATCCAACAAGGTTTCAATGCCCGCTGCGCGCAAATCATTATAGATTTTTTCGGCGGTTGCATTTGTTTTGCCTTCTTTGTCCGTCAGGGCAATAACCTGAACCGCGAACGGGGCGGTTGCCATATTCCAACGTGGCCCGTATTCATCCGCGCTCTCTTCCAAAATGGCGGCCATGGTGCGGCCAACACCGATACCATAGCAACCCATAATTGGATTCTGTTCTGTGCCGTCGGCGGCGGTATATGTCAGGTGCATAGATGCGGAATATTTTGTTCCCAACTGGAAAATATTACCGATTTCAATACCGCGAACCTTGTGCATTGGTGCGCCACATTTTGGGCAGACCTCGTTCCCCTCGGTCACCATTTCTTTGTTTGCACGGAAACCGCAATCGCACAGGTAAATGGTATCTTCGCCCATTTCATTTATCAGCTGAAATTCGTGTGCGATGCTGCCCCCCATGTCACCGGTTGACGACAACACGTCCACAACGTTACGCAGGCCGCAACGTGCAAACACGCGTTTGTATGCATCCAAAACGCGATAGTAATATTTTTCCAAATCCGATTGTGATGTGTGGAAAGAATACGCATCTTTCATAATAAATTCACGGGTACGAATCAAACCCGCGCGCACGCGCAATTCATCACGGAATTTCGTCTGAATCTGGTACACCATAAATGGCAACTGGCGATATGTTGTCAAAACAGATTTGACGAAGTCGGTTACAACCTCTTCATGCGTGGGATTCAAAACATATTCTGCGCCACCACGGCCCTTGAATTTTGCAAGGACGTCAACCGTATCATAACGACCGGATTCACGCCAGATTTCCGCACCACTGACCACCGGCATCAAGATTTCCTGACCATCGACGGCATCCATTTCTTCGCGGATGATTTTTTCGATATTACGCACCACGCGCCAGCCCAATGGGGTCAATGTATACCCCCCTTGGAATGTCTGGTAAATATAGCCCGCCTTGACCGCCATTTTGTGGCCCGCGGTTGTTGCACCGGCGACATCACCGTACAAACGTTTTACACATAAATTTTCAATTTTCATTTTTCTGTCTTCTTGTCTTTTAATTCCATGTACTTGGTCGCAACTGTCTTTTGCAGTTGTTCTGCGATTTGCTTGCGATCCAATCCCGCGGTCGCCAATGTCGGCATCACGGTAATTTCCACACGGAAACCGCCAATAATCATGATATGAAACACCTGCATAAATGCACTGCGTTCGCGCGCGGCGCGTGGGCCCATATCAATCTTTTTATTATCAAAATACGCATAGTGGTTTGCCAAATCATCATCTGAAATCGGCGTACCATCACGAAAGCGATAATTTACCACCATAGGTTGCACCGCAACGTCAGAATTTTCAACAAAATTAAACAACGTACTTTTGAATGGCTTTACATATGCACCGTTGGTGGTTGTCCCCTCTGGAAACAAGAACATTGGGTAATCGACATGCTTTACACGTTCTTGGACGGTGCGCAGGGCCTCTAACGCATGCGATGGGCGACGGTCAACAAAGACGACGCCAAATTTTTCAGACATCCAACCAACCAATGGCCAACGGCGAACGTCCGCCTTGGCAACAAAACTGCCCCCGAATGCAACAGGGAATGTTGCGATTTCAAACAACGACAAATGATTGCAGACCACCAATAATGGGCGATGCGTCGACAATGTGCCGTGGGTGCGTACGCGGATGCCCGCCAATAACAGCAATATTTTCATAAACACACGCATGTACCAAACCGATACGCGACCACGTGGCAATAAAAATACAATCGGCACTTGGATTACGACACCAATCCAGAACGCGATAAATTTCAACGTCCCAAATGCGATTTGGAAAATGTTCGGGTGCGCGATGCGCTGTGATTTACTGCGCGCCATCTTCGTCGTCCTTTTGGGTTTCTTTGTCGTTATCTTCGATAAATTCGACGTCCGCCGCATCTTCGCGTAATAAAAATTCCACGAATGCACCGATAACTTTCAGTGGTGCGGTCACCGGCAACAGCATAATTTTGCCCAGTGTTTTCATTGCGCCATCTTTGACGGCGAAACCGTCCAGTGCGTCTTCGCGCCCCAAGAAATGTTTCTGATACGTGCGATCTATATCTTTGGTCTGCAACATAACGAACACGTCATAAGAGTTAAATGTTTTATCGATAAACACCCCCTTGCCAAATGTCGCACCCAAACGCAGATAGCCCTTTATCAACGGTGTCATTTCGGCGCGTGCGTCGGCATCATCGACAAACGCGCGTGGCAAAATGCGCATCTGGGTCATTGCAGGGTCAATACTGGGGTCTATCTTTTCAGTCAGAACCGTCGCGCGCAATTTTGATGGCGACAGGTGGTGATAGTACAAATATGATATTGCCTGTGCGGATTTTACCGGTTTATTGCCAACCCACGACGCAACACCGAACAAGACCAAAATCTTGCGACGGAAAACGTATTCGGACAGACCCGCCCACAGCATACGCATAACCAGCGCATTTTCACGATATTCCTTGTCAACGCATGCACGTGACATTTCGGCAATGTTGCCATTGACCTTTTTAATCTTGGAAATATTATATTCGCTCTCGGTATAAAAACCGCCCATTTTTTCAGCCGCGGCGCGGTCAATAATGCGGTATGTACCAACAACGCGTCCATTATGAAAAACCGCCATGTAATCAGCAAAACGGTCGAAAGAATCATATTCTTCGCGCAAGGCGTGCTGTTCTTCGGTGGCGGATGCGCCCTCTTCCTCTACAAATGCGGCATAGCGCAGTTGGCGAACCTGTTTGCGTTCTTCTTTGTTACGAGTCAAACGGACTTCATAATCACGCACCTTGATAGTCATAAATCAATCCTTTTATATCAATCTATAACAGGAAGATTATCAAAGAACGTATATATTAGCAATTATTTTTATTTTTAACGAATTTACTGATGCAGTGCGTCCGCCAATTCTGCAATCGCGATTGCGTACCAATTTGAATTGTTCCATTTCTTGATACGGTAGAAATTCGGGTATGTCAAATACGCGGTTATTGCCGGCATTGGCGCAACATCCGTATCAACCGCATTTGGGTCGGTTGGCGCAATTGCCGCATTCATACGCGCATCATTGATTGCGACGGTGTCCGCAACCATGCCCGCCATCATATCAGTCACCGGCAACGCACGTCCATCGGGCAACGTTGCCCCCAATGCCATCCATTCGGATAATGTCTTTTTCGTTTTGCCGTCCAACAGTGACACATCGAAGTCCGCCGGCAAGACAACGCGACGCACAATGCGTTCGTTTTCATTCCAGCCCAATCGGTTCAGGTAATTGCCCGCGGACATCATTGCGTCACCAATACTGCCACTGATGTCAATCTTGCCATCGCCATTGCCATCAACGCCATATGCCGCCAGTGTTGTCGGTATAAACTGGAAATGTCCCATTGCGCCGGCCCAACTGCCACCATAGTCACTGATATCATCGCCATTTTTATCGGCGATTTTCATCAACGCAATCAGTTGATTGGTAAAGAATGTTTGACGACGCCCCTCGTATATCAATGTAACGAATGCATCACGCAGGGGGTGATCCGCCATACGCGCGCCATAGTTTGATTCCATACCCCAGAATGCCAAAATTACATGTGGTTGAACGCCATAGCGCGCATGCACACGTTTTAACAATGTTGGGTATTTATTCGCCATTTTGCGACCAGACGCGATACGCGTTGGATTGACGGTACGGTTCAAGTACCCGTCCAGCGTCAATTTGAACTCTGACTGATTCTGGTCGCGCTTTACAATATTTGGAATAAACGCCGGATTTTTCAGTGTGGTATCTATGGTTTTCTTGGAAATCTTTTCCGCCGTCGCGCGCGTACGAACCGTGTCCAGCACACTTTCCCAGCGGGCCATATCAAACGCACCACGTTCGGCGATTGGTGGCGTGTCGGGCGCAGGCGCGGTTTCAACAATAACAATGGGGGTGGTGGGTGCGGGGGTGGCAACCGTGGTGGCGACAGGCACAGGCGCGGCAACCACAACTGGCGACGCGGCAACCACGGATGCGGCTGCGGGCGCAGGCGCAATCGACGTCGGTGCAACATCGGCGCGCGCCGCAGCGGTGCACAGCAACGCCGCACACGTGATGCATGCAAAACGATTGTCCCATGTCATCAGACATATACCCCTTAGAATGCGTATTTAATACCCAGATGCAACCCAAATGATTGCCATGTTGCGTGCTTTAACTGGTCACTGATTTTTTCAGTATGCGCCGGAACGGTTTCAATAATCGGGTTGCCGTTATCGTCCAGAACATATTGACCGTTTTCAATCAAGAATTGGGAATACGATGCAACGTACAATTCGCCACCGATTTTGCCAACGTGGAAACAATTTGTATCAACCTTTAATGCCAACTGGACACGGTCGGACAATTTCATATTGTATTCCATTTCGGCGGTGTATGAATATGCGCCGTTTGACCCCTCGTCCAAGAAACTGGGGTTCTGTTGCCAATCGTCACGATTTGGCCAAATCCCCTCTGACGAATATTTGGGCATACCCAACTGGACATAAAAACGCAACTTGTCCGTCAGGGTCATTTGCTTTTCCGCCTCGAGTCCGACATAGAATCCAGACCATGTTGTGTTATAGATATGCGTTGTGCCCGACACCAAAATTGGGCCATCGCCACCGATAATTACACACTCGCCCGCTGCAACGCCCCATGGGGTTTCACCCCACGCCGCGTCATAGTCGATTGTTGTAAATGACGTACCCAAATCAATATTGCTGGCAGCGGCACTGACCACCTTCAAATCTTCGGGCGACATGCATACCTGATACCAATCGTCGGGGGCATCAAAATCCTGAGGGCGGGAATAATAGTTCCCTTGGGCATCGCCATAGACATAGTCACCCTTGTCCGTCATCAGGGGCAGATATACCCCTGGGTTCGGGTAATAGTGATTGGACATTTCCAAGTTATGCTTGAAAATTTCATAACCAAATGATGGCGACAGTTTCCACCCGCCAATGTCCCAAATATGATGCGCGCCAATACCAAAACGGAAATGATCCGTGCGACCCGATTGATCACCCACGGAAATGGTAAATATCCCTTCGGTCGGGCGGGATTCATCGTATGGTTTCAGGTCATAGTCCATGGACAGCCCGCCATGTGACAACGAACCATGTGAATATTCCGCAAACGCAAACATGTCAAAGTTGCGCAAACTGAAATTATGCTGGGCCGCGACACCGATTTCATTGAACACCATGTCGTCCCATTCCAATATGGAATTGACGCCCGTTTCAAATTCAAAGTCCGCAAAACGACGTGTATATTTCGCCGTCAGTGTCGTTGCCGGCTCGTCCACAATCGCGATACCATTTGCGGTGATTGTGCCGGAATACTTTGGTTTTTCGGCGGTCTGGCGTGGTACTTGGTATGAATAAGAACGACTGCCGACAATTTGTTTATTGCCCGACTGACCAACATATTTCGTGTACCCTTGGGATTGATACTGGCTGTAACCAATCTGGTTCGCGTTGGGCGCAGACGCGGTCTGATAGTATGACGGCGCACCCTCGGTCGCGGCATATGCCGCAACAGACGCGAAAACGCCACCTAAAAATGGTATAATTCCTGACTTCATTTCTTTTTCTTGGGGTTATTATATCATAATTTTTGCATACAAAAAAGAGTTTTCATTTATCACTTGCGCCACGCGCGATGCGCGGTACAATGCACGACATGAATAATCCGCACAATATTTACATTCACACCCCGTTTTGCATGTCAAAGTGCAAATATTGTGCGTTCTTTTCCCGCGCATGCAGTGCGCCCGACTGGGACGCGTTTGCGGTCGGCATCGTGCGCGAAATTGAATTTTGGGCGCAAAAGATGGGACGAATTTCCGTTCCCACCGTGTTTTTTGGTGGCGGAACACCATCGCTGATGCCCACAAAGACGTTTAGCCAAATTATAGATGCGGTGCGCGCAAACTTTGATATCGCACCGTCGGCCGAGATCACATTGGAATCCAATCCAAAAACGCTGGACGCGGTGCGTCTGCGTGAATTTATGGATGCCGGCGTCAATCGGTTATCGGTCGGCGTGCAAGGATTGGACGACGAAACGTTGCAATTTCTGGGGCGACGCCACAGTGTGCGTGACGCGATGGAATTATTGGACACGGCGCACCAATATGGACTGCGCGTGAATGCGGACTTTATTTATGGATTACCACACGACACGCCGGACACCGTAATAAAAATGTGCAATGCGATAAATGCGATTGGCCTGCGCCACGTGTCGATGTACGAACTGACCATTGAACCAGACACCGTGTTTGGTCATATGAATCTGGATATGCCATCAAACGATATGATGGCTGACATGTACACCGCCATCGGCGAACATTTGTCCATCCCGCGGTACGAGGTTTCAAACTATGCCGCCACTGGCGACGAATGCCGGCACAATCAAAACGTGTGGGACGGCGCGCCATACATTGGAATTGGGCGCGGCGCGGCGGGCCGCGTCTACACCAATGGCACGTGGTACGAACAAACCGGCGGTGACATTCAGATGCGCCCGTTGTCGCGTGCGGCGCGCGCAACCGAAAAAATCATAACCGGCATGCGCACCATGCGTGGCGCGGCTAAGGCCGACGACGTGCTGCAAATGATTGACACCGAATATGTGCGCGCGCATCCAGAATTAGTTACCGATTGTGGTGACCGCATTCGCGCCACTGAAAAAGGTATTTTAATTCTGGACGATTTACTGGTACACTTGTGCAGGTAAGGAAAGACATGAAAAACAAATTATTAAACATAATTGGGATTGTTGCGGTTATCGTCGCGTGCGGGGCCGCACACCATTTTACAAAGCAAAGGAAGGTTATTATGAACTCTGGAATACAAATGGCAAACATGGACACAACTGTTCGCGCAGGCGATGATTTTTATGATTTTGCAACCGGCGGTTGGCGCAAATCGCACCCTATTCCAGACGACTATACGCGTTATGGCGTGTTTGAGGTTCTGCGTGATACAAACCTGAAACGCGTACGTGAAATCGCCGAAAACGATGATGGCAAAATCGGCACGTTGTATAAAATCGCAATGAATGCCGAACGTCTGAATGCCGACAAGACCACGCCTGTTGCCGCCCAGTTGGCGGAAATTGACGCAATAAAATCCGCCGCGGAATTGCCCGCTTTTTTGGGTCGCATGCACCGCATGACAACGGCGTTCTGGGGCGATGGGGTTGGTCTGGACGAAACAGACAGCACGCATTACCTGTATAATATTGGCCAAGGGGGACTGGGGCTGGCACGTGATTACTATTTTGATAATGATCCGAAAACAGTTCAGGTTCGCAAAAAGTATCTGGAATTTATAACACGCCAGATGAAAAACTTTGGTGTACCAGTCAATGCCCAAGAATTATACAATCTGGAACTGCGTATGGCGGGGTCATTTTACCCAAAGGAAAAATTGCGTGATCCACACGCGAACTATCACAAAATGACGATTGCAGAGGTCAAAGAACGTTTCCCGAATTTTGATTGGGACGCATATCTGGCGGCACGTGGCGCGGCGCACGCAAAGCAAATCAATATTGCCCAGCCCGAGGCCATTGCCGAATCCATTGCCATTATGAATGACACGGATTTGAACCTGATAAAAACATATTTGAAATATCAAATTGTGGGCGACGCCGACACACTGTTGGACGATACTACATATGAAATTGCATTTGATTTCTATAACCGCACCATGGCGGGCCAGAAAGAACCCAAGCCACGTTGGAAACGCGCAGTGTCATTGTTGGACGGCACATTGGGCGAAGAAATTGGCCACCTGTATGTCCAGAAATATTTCCCCGCCGAAGCCAAAGCGCGTATGCAAACACTGGTTAAAAATTTGCAGCGTGCGTTGGGAATGCGCATTGAAAATCTGGAATGGATGTCCGATGTGACCAAGGCACAGGCACTGAAAAAACTGAACACGTTCCATGCGAAAATTGGTTACCCTGATAAATGGCGCGACTATTCCAAATTGCATATTGATGCGAATGCGTCACTGTGGGAAAACATGTTGGCGGTGTCAGCATTCGAAGATGAATTTTGGTTGAATAAAATCGGTGCAGAAAAAGACCCGACACTGTGGTACATGAATGCGCATGAAATCAACGCTTACTATGACCCATCAACGAACGAGGTTTGCTTTCCTGCGGGAATTTTGCAATACCCGTTCTTTGATATGGGGGCAGACGATGCGTTTAACTATGGCGCAATCGGCAGCATTATCGGTCACGAAATGACACATGGATTTGATGATTCCGGCCGTCATTTTGACCGCGATGGTAATATGACCGATTGGTGGACACCGGACGATGCCGCGGGATTTGAAAAACGCGCGGATGTGTTGCGTGCGCACTTTGATAAAATTGTGATTGCGGGTGACGTACACGCAAATGGAACATTCACGCTGGGTGAAAATCTGGCGGACTATGGTGGCATAACAGTATCGTTCACCGCGTATAAAAACTTTGGCGTGCCATCGGGTGATGTTGATGGGTTCACCGCCGACCAGCGTTTCTTTATCGCATACGCGACATCTTGGGCACAGAATATTCGCAGCGACGAAGAATTACGCCTGACCAAGATTGACGAACATTCATTGGCAAAAAATCGCGTCAATGGAATACTGCCCCACATTACGGCGTGGTACGACGCGTTCAAAATCACGCCCGACGACGCGTTATACGTCGCCCCAGAAAACAGAATCAAACTGTGGTAATAAAAAATGCCCCAAATGGGGCATTTTTATTTATTGTTATCAATCCACGCTTTCAGTGTATCATCAGACGATGACGCGGACGCGCCATAGATTGCCACACCATCACGATGCGTGGCGTTTGGCGTCAGTTTTTCAATGTCTGTGAATACATTGCCGGCACCACTGCCCCCATGTGTATCAAATGGCGCAATCGTTTTACCATCAAAATTATTGTTGGTCAAAAATGTGCGCACTGGCGATGCCATCGTGCCCCACCAACACGGCGTACCGACGTATATCGTGTCGTACTGTGACATGTCGGGCGTAGCATTTATCGCGGGCAATGTGCCGTCTGTGATTTCTTGCTTTGCCACAACCGTTGTTTCGGTATAGTCCGCTGGATAATGATTCGCGTCGGCGGTTTCGATTCTGTATAAATCTGCGCCGGTGATTTCGGCAATCTTTTTCGCGACAATTTCGGTGTTACCACTGCGTGAATAGTATGCGACCAAATCGCGCGCGTCGGCGGCACCGCACAGTGCCAATGCCGCACAAAGTGAAAAAGTAATTTTTTTCATTGCAATTCCTCCCTTGACTTTTTACAGTATAAATCCTAGATTTAACTCTAGGTCAAGAGGAAAATTATGCGTATTGGTGAAATTTCAAAAATCACAGGATTGTCAGAACACACGTTGCGGTTCTATGAAAAAATGGGCTTGATGCCCGATGTTGCAAAGCGTGGTGGTGGCATTCGCGACTATTGCGATCGCGACATTGACCGATTGGGCATTATTGAATGTCTGAAAAAGACGGGCATGAGTTTGACGGACATTAAAACATTTATCGACTGGTGCGCAATGGGCGACAAAACGATACAACAGCGTTACGACATGTTTATCAATCGTCGCGCCGCGGTAATGGCCCAAATGGCCGAGATTCAAAAGATGCTAAAAATCATCGACTATAAAATCAAATATTACGACCGCGCGCGCAAAGCGGGAACATTGGCGATATACAACGGCAAAAAATCCAAACTGCCATCATTCTTTGATGAATAAGGCACGCGCCATTCGGCGCGACTATGATTCACTGGATTGCTTCACTACGTTCGCAATGACAAAGGTGCTTAGTAACAAAAATACACAGTCCACGGGCGACACACACACGCGCTAGAATCTCTGTCATTGCGAGGAATGAAATGACGAAGCAATCCAGTAAATATAAAAGCGCGCCGATGGCGCGACATTACTCACTGGATTGCCGCGCTACGCTCGCAATGACGTTGTTTTTAAGTTCTATATTTTTGAACTTTATCACTCTATCACTTATTCACTCTCTCACTAATAAAAATAACCACCGGCGATTGCTCGACGGTGGCTACTCCCTTCCTTCTGGTATTCCCAGAAACTGTTTTGACGCCTTGATTCAGACCCGCGGTTGCCCACGCATTATGCAGCGCGCGCAACAGACGACTTTTCTTCGATGTCGGCGGCGTCCATAATCTTTTTCGCTTCGGCAAAGACCATGCCTTTGACACGCAACGCCAATGTCTTTGTGTCCATGCTTTCGGCGGCTACTTCGAAATTATCTGTACGAATTTGCAATGAAACATATGCACCAACCAATGACGCACGTGGCAAATCTTCGATACTGCGTGGTGCGTTGTTGTGACCGATTTTCAGTTCGTCGGCCAGCGATATAATCTGGCGATCTTCGTTCACCCAAACTGTTGTTGTTAAAACTTTGTTCAAGGCAATCATAATTTCTTTTATATTTTTTGGCATTGCGGGGCCCTCCTTTCGCTTTGGGTTTGTCGAAAATCTAATCTTGGAATGTATTTACACACGTATTTACATTTTTGCCAATTAAATTTTCATTTGTTTTTTGTTTTCGCCAGAAATCCGGTTTTTGGCGGTTTTCTGGGACTTTCGAAACCTTTTCTCCTTGTCTATACAAACATCTTAGAACAAAAACGAATCGCAGGTCAAGGGGAAAATTCATTTATTTTAATTTTATTTGAAAAAAGTTTGATTTTACTTTTCAGACCATAAAATACCATAAAATAATTACAAATTGTCATTGACAACCAAAAATCCCCGTGCTACATTCCGTGTGAAGACGGAAAGGGAACGGCGAATACACCTAACAAACAAAGACCTGAAAATGTCATTGTTTCTCTCATCTTATGAAAATCGTTTGGATACCAAGGGGCGTATTTCAGTACCGGCCTCTTTCCGGTCTTCGGTGTCCAATGAAAAATTCGCGGGCGTTGTTTTATATCGTTCTTTTACCCATAATTGTATAGAGGGGCTGTCCATGTCCCGTATGGAACAGTTGGCGTCGGCAACAGACAAGATGGGTGTTTTTGATGACGCGTTGGACGATTTGTCGGCGATGCTGTTTGCGGACGCGCGCCCATTGGCATTTGATGTAACGGGCCGCATTGTTATTCCCGCCGATTTATTACAACACGCCGGTATCACAGACCGCGCCGTTTTTGTTGGTCGTGGCAACAGTTTTCAGATATGGAATCCGGACGCATTCCGCGCCGCACAGACACAATCGCTGAACAACCTGCGCGCCGCCCGCCCGAATTTGAAGATTTGCGAATAAAAACGCCCCGATTAGAGCATAGATAATAGAGAATAGATAATAGATTTTGTACGCCGATGGCGCGTCATCATTCACTGGATTGCCACGCTACGCTCGCAATGAATCCAAGCGAAGCGCAGGATGCGGCAAGGGCGCAAGCCCGCAGGCGACACACGCGCTAGAATCTCTGTCATTGCGAGCAAGCGCAGCGACGCGTGGCAATCCAGTAGAAATAATAAAGTGCGCCGGATGGCGCAACTTTATTTACCTAGATTCCGGTGGACACCACCCACAAAATTTATCAATTTTGCGGGGCCCGGACAAGCCACGGAATGAATCCAAGCGAAGCGCAGGATGCGGCAAGGACGTCAGTCCGCAGGCGACACGTTTTTTTAGTTTTATATTCTAAAACTATATCACTCTATCACTTATTCACTTTGTCACTAACTAGTAACCCTCCCCGTCGCACTTGCGTGCGACACCCCTCCCGATGGAGGGGAATTAAAAACGGGGCGATGCCCCGTTTTTTTATTGTTCTGCTTCTATCTTGAACTCGTCACGGATTTTTGAAACCGATGCGGCCCGCTGGGCAATCAAATCATTCAGATTCGCATTCGTTAAATCCGTTGCGTATTTCAGTGCGTTCGCAAATGCCAGCGCATCACTGTTACCGTGGGTCTTGACTGCGAACCCTTGCAGGCCCAAGAACACCGCGCCCGCATACGAACGTGGATCAATCTTGTGCTTCAAGCGTTTGAACACGTGCACCAAGAAAAACGCGCCGACCATTGCCAGAATAGATTTTTTCAGGTTATCAACCAGTACGCGTTTAATCAGTTTGGCTGTCCCCTCGACCGTTTTCAAAACGATATTGCCGGTAAATCCGTCGGTAACAACAACCTGAACATGACCACCGCTGATGTCGTTCCCCTCCACAAAACCGATGTATTCGTATGGCAATTCATCCTTGTGTTCGGTCAAGACATGGTTCAAATGAACCAGTGTGTCGTTCCCCTTGGTTTCTTCGGCACCGATATTCAAGACACCCAATCTGGGGCGCGGCATTTTACCGATAACCTCTGCATAAACTGTACCCAAGACCGAGAAGTCAAACAGGATTGTTTCGTCGCACTGGACATTTGCACCCAAGTCCAAAACCACCACGCGGGAATCACCACCACCCGATGGCAACATTGTTGTAATTGCCGGACGCGCGATACCCGCCGTTGTTTTCAGCATCAATTTGGACAGCGACATAAATATACCGGTGTTACCCGCGCTGACCACCGCGGCAGATTTCCCTTCGCGGACATCCTTGATTGCCATGTACATGGACGTGTCCTGTGCATGACGAATGACATCGCGAACCTTGTCCGTGCCACGAATTACATTTGGTGCATCAATGACATCACAATTACGCGCGACACGTGGGTATTTCGCCAACATACGACGCAATAATGCCTCGTTTCCAAACAGGCGAAAGAACACCTTGCCCTCGCCATTTTGATACAAGAACTGGTTCATACCGCCCAAGACGGCCTTGGGCCCTTTGTCACCACCCATTGCATCAACAGAAATGATTTTCTTGTCTGACATATTTTTTACAATAAAAAAGCAGATATGCACGCGATGCGCCAAATCTGCCTTTCTATAATTCCTTGGTTGAAATTATTTTGCGCCGCATGCAGGACAAACGTGATGCGGACGTTTCTTTTCACCACAGGCCTTGCATACTGTGCATGGCATGATAGACAGTGCATCGTGAGAACGACGTTGTGCTGTGCGTGCTTTACTTGTTTTGCTTTTTGGCGTTGCCATTTTACTATCCTTTTTAATTTACAGTTTGATATTCTATAAAAATCCTGTGCAAATGCAAGGAAAACTTTAATCCGATATTACCTGGGCGACAAACATACCGTGATTGTGCATCAGACCGATAACCGCACTGTGATCGTCCAAGCCCATATAGAATTTGTACCCCTGTTTTTCCAATGCGACAATCGTTGCCAATTTGAACTCTGCGGTTGTGCCGGCATAGTCATGCGGCTTGCAGAAAACACGTTTTTTAATATTTGGCAGCAAGGCATCAATATGACGCTGAACCTTGTCCTGACCCATGGCCCAACGACCAGTAATAAACACAATCGTGAAATCGCGCCCCAGTGTTTCCAGAATGCGTATCATATTTTCATTCGGTTCACCAAAACGGTCATAGTTGGCGATTGCAAACTTCTTATTCACAACGCCATCGATATCACAAAAGATTGCGGGTATTTCTGTCATTGCATTGGTTGCAACGGGGCGCATGCGCGCCCCATTGCCTGTTTTTCCCATTTAGATATCCAACAACTGTTGCTGGGTATTGCCTTCGCGGGCCAAACGTTCTTCGCGTTCTTCTTCCTTGGCAATTTCGCGGACGCGACGTACGTACGCACCAGTGCCGATTGGAATCAGACGGCCGACAATCAAGTTTTCATTGATACCGACCAATTTATCTGTTGCACCGCTGATTGCAGCGTCAACCAATACCTTGGTTGTCTGCTGGAACGATGCGTTCGAGATAAATGAACGTGATGTCAACGACGCACGGGTCAAACCAACCAAGACCTGAGAGGCCTCGGCCACTTTGCCGCCATCGTGGGCAACGCGGGCGTTTTCTTCTTCGAAATCAACGCGGTCAACAACCTGACCCATCAAGAATCCGGTGTCACCTGGGTTTGTGATTTCAACGCGGCGTGTCATTTCGCGAATCAAAATTTCAATGTGCTTGTCGTTGATGACCACACCCTGCAAGCGGTAAACCTGCTGAATCTGTTCGACCATAAATGTCGCCAACGCTTTCTGGCCCAAGATACGCAAAATATCCTGTGGCACTGGATCGCCGTCGACCAGTTTATCGGCCTTGCGCACAACGTCGCCGCTGCGCACCATCAGATTTGTACCCTTTGGCACGGCGTATTCAACTGGGGCTGTGCCATCTTCGGGATCGATACGAATGATGATTTTGGATTTTGCATCTTCCAATTCAACCGTACCATCGATTTCCGCCAGCAATGCTGGGTTTGCAGGACGGCGCACTTCCAACAATTCATTGACTCGTGGCAGACCGCCGGTAATATCGCCCGTCTTTTTCGCCTGAACTGGAATACGTGCCAGAATATCACCAGCCACAACCGATGCACCGTTCGAAACGTTCAGCACCGAATACATAGGCAGCATGTATTCTGCAATCTTTTTACCACCCAACGAAATTACATTGCCGTTTGCATCAACCAAGCGGATTGCAGGTTGCAATGCCTTTTTCGTGTTGGCTTTCCAGTTGATAACCTTGCGCGAAACGATACCAGTCATAGAATCAACTTCTTCTTGGTACGATACGTTTTCGACCAAGTCGTTAAAGCTGACGACACCGTCTTTTTCAGCAATGATTGTGTTCGAATATGGATCCCATTCGGCAACCTTTGCACCCTTTTCAACCGTGTCGCCATCGTTGACAATCAACATAGCAGCGTATGGCAATGCGCACGAGAACAATGTTTCGCCCTTGGCATCAACAACCGCCAATTCGCCATTACGCGACAGGACAACCACACGACCCGCGGTGTTTTTAATTGTGTTCACACCCGTCAGTTTGATTGTACCAGCAACTGGGACTTCGATAAAGTGGCTTTCTGCGCCACCGGCCGCAACACCACCGATGTGGAAGGTACGCAACGTCAACTGTGTACCAGGTTCACCAATGGATTGACCAGCGATAACGCCGACCGCTTCGCCGACATGAACCAGCGCATTACGCGACAAATCCATACCATAGCATTTTGCACACAGACCGTCACTGCAACATGTCAGAACACTGCGCACATCAACAGATGGCAGGCCTGATTCATTGATTTGTTTCGCAGCGGTCTTGGTAATCAATTCACCGGCAGGAACGATAACTTCCTTGGTAATTGGGTGAATGATGTCGTGTGCCGCCGTACGTCCCAGAACAACGTCGCCCAGCGCAACCGACAGGGTTGAACCCTGATATACTGGCTTTGCTGTGATGTATTCTGTCGTACCGCAATCATGTTCTGTAATAACAGTATTCTGGGCCAATTCAACCAGACGACGAGTCAAGTAACCAGCGTCAGCGGTTTTCAACGCGGTATCCGACATACCTTTACGCGCACCGTGGGTGGACGTAAAGTATTCAGACATGGTCAGACCTTCCTTGAAGTTCGAAATAATAGGAACTTCGATAATAGAACCGTCTGGTTTCTGCATCATACCACGCATACCCGCCAACTGCTGAATCTGACGTTTTGAACCACGCGCGCCAGACAGAGCCATCATCAGAACCGAGTTCCAATTTTCGCCCGTTGTCTTGCCCAGTGCGGCATACGCCAAATCACCCAGTTTATCGGTTGTTTTCTGCCACAGGTCAATCAGTTTGTTGTGACGTTCACCGCCAGACAGCAAACCGTTCTGATACTGTGATTCAATTTCTTCGGCCGCCTTTTCAGCGTCGGCAATCATGGTTTTCTTTTCTTCTGGAATGATAATATCATCAAACCCGATGGAAATACCACTGCGCGCCGCCTGTTCAAAGCCGGTATTCTTCAAATCGTCGGCCAGTTTAATCATCGCCTTGTCGCCGCAACGTTCGTATGTTGTCGCCAACAGTGCCTTGATTTCTTTTACTGGCATAACCTTGTTCACCAAATCAAATGGCATCTTTTCAGATTTTGGCAACAGTTCGCCCAAAATCATGCGGCCGGCTGTTGTTTTATAAATCTTGCCATTGATACGTGCAACGATTGGTGTGTGCAATGTGATGGAATGATTTTCCAACGCCATTTTCACTTCGTCCATGTTTGCAAAACGTGGTGATTTATCTGTGTGTTCGCCATCAATCAACGAGATGTAGTACACACCCAAAACCATGTCCTGGGCCGGTACAATCATTGGTTCACCGTTCGCAGGTGACAAAACGTTGTTAGACGACAACATCAATGTGCGCGCTTCCAGTTGTGCTTCCAATGAAATTGGAACGTGCACGGACATCTGGTCACCGTCGAAGTCAGCGTTAAAGCCCTTGCAGACCAGTGGGTGCAGACGAATTGCCTTGCCTTCAATCAAAACTGGTTCAAATGCCAACAGTGACAAACGGTGCAATGATGGCGCACGGTTCAACAGAACTGGGTGTTGGTAAATAACCTTTTCCAAGATTTCCCAAACGACATCTTCGCCGTTTTCAACCATCTTGCGCGCGGTTTTCAATGTGTTTGCATAATCACCCGCCAACAGACGTGCATAAACGAATGGTTTGAACAATTCCAGTGCCATTGTCTTTGGCAAACCAACCTGATGCAATTTCAGTGATGGTCCAGACACAATAACCGAACGGCCGGAATAGTCCACACGTTTACCCAACATGTTCATACGGAAACGACCGGATTTACCACGCAATGAATCAGACAGTGATTTCAATGGACGACGGTTCTGGGAAACCATTGGGCGTGCCTTGTGTCCGTTATCGAACAAGGAATCAACGGCTTCTTGCAACATACGTTTTTCATTGCGGACAATGATGTCTGGTGCGTGCATTTCCTGAAAACGTTTCAGACGGTTGTTACGAATAATAACACGACGATACAAATCGTTCAGGTCAGATGCAGCAACGTGACCCGCATCCAATGTTACCAATGGACGCATATCTGGTGGGATAACAGGAATGATATCTGGCAACATCCATGCTGGATCTGTTTTGGAATCCAAGAATGCTTCGACCAGTTTCAACTGTTTAATCAAACCTTTGCGTTTTGCTTCGGATTTTGTTTCGGCCAATTCGGCACGCAGGCGTGTACGTTCGTCGCCCATGTCCAGATTGGCGATAATGCTGCGGACACCTTCGGCACCGATGCCAACGCGGAATGCGTCTGCGCCAAATTCTTCGACCGCGCTTTGATATTCATCTTCGCTGATGACGTCGTACTGTTTCAGGTTGGTCAAACCTGGTTCAATAACGATATACGCATCGTACGAAATAACCTGTTCCAATTTTTTCTGGGGCAGATTGTTCAACAATGTGGCAATTTTACCTTCGCGCAAGAACCATGTGTGCGCAACAGGCATTGCCAATTTAATGTGTCCCATACGTTCACGACGAACGGACGAAGAACCAACTTCGACACCGCAACGTTCGCAAACGACGCCACGGAACTTGATTCTTTTATATTTTCCGCAGGCGCATTCGTAATCTTTGACTGGACCAAAAATCTGCTGGCAGAACAAACCTTCTGCCTCTGGTTTCAAAGAATGATAGTTGATAGTTTCGGGCTTTTTTACTTCGCCATGGGACCAGGACAGAATTTCTTCTGGTGACGCGATGGTGATGCGCAGGGCGTCAAACTGTTCCTTGGTTTCAATTTGTCCGAAAATCTTCTGCAACATATTGGTCATAAATTTTGCTCCTTTCAAGTCGCTGTTCAAAATGCCTTTGTCCGTGACGGCGTTTCCGCCGCCACGGTCGATTTTTAGTCAATTTTCTTTGGTGTCATCGCCAGACCCAAACCACGCAATTCGCGAACGAATACGTTGAATGCTTCTGGTGTGCCGGTCTGGATATCGTTGCTGCCGGATATGATGGCTTCGTACATCTTGTTACGGCCGACGATATCGTCCGACTTGACAGTCAGCATTTCGCGCAGCAAGTGCGCAGCACCGTGTGCTTCCAATGCCCACACTTCCATTTCACCCAAACGCTGGCCACCCATGTGCGCCTTACCTGACAATGGCTGTTGTGTTACCAACGAGTAATTGCCAATCGAACGCGCGTGAATCTTTTCATCAACAAAGTGATGCAGTTTCATCATGTACATAACACCAACGGTAACTGGACGTGCGAATTTTTCGCCTGTCATACCATCGTACATTGTGAACTGACCAGATTCTGGCAGTTTTGCCAATTTCAGCATACTGCGAATGTCTTCGGGCGTTGCACCGTCGAATGTTGGGGTTGCCATTGGCACACCGTCGCGCAACAGGGCTGCTTCGGCGCGGACATCTGTGTCCGTCATCTTTTCCAACTTTTCAGCGGTTTCTTTGCCATAAACCTTGCCCATGATGGTGCGCAGGTCATCGGTCACAGCACGCTTTGCCTTGACTTCTTCCAAGACATCGCCAATCTGCTGGCCCAATGTGCGGCCCGCCATACCAAGGTGGGTTTCCAAAATCTGACCGATGTTCATACGTGATGGCACACCCAGCGGGTTCAAAACGATATCAACTGGTGTACCGTCTTCCATGTATGGCATGTCTTCGATTGGAACAACCTTGGATACAATACCCTTGTTCCCGTGACGACCTGCCATTTTATCACCCGGCTGCAATTTCATCTTGTGTGCGATATAAACCTTGACCTCTTTCAAGACACCCGCATTCAGCGAATTGCTTTCTGTGGTCTTGGCAACTTCGGCGTCGGCTTTTTCGTTCAACGCTTTCAGTTTTGCAATATGCTGTTCACGCAATTCATCAATCTTGGCCTGGGCTTCTTTGTTGCGGACAACCAATTTCTTGATGTCAGCTGGTTTGATACCTTCGAATACTTCGGCGGTCAATTTCTTGCCGACGAATGGTTTCAAACTGCCCGTGCCAGAATCAATCGTTTCACCTTCGGCGATTTGGAAAATCTGGTCTGCAAAGCCCTTTTCGATGATAGATGTTTCTTCATCGCGGTCTTTGTTGATTTTTTCAATCTTTTGCAATTCAATCATCTGGGTACGTTCGTCTTTCTTTACCCCATGACGGGTCAAGACGTTCACACCGATAACTGTACCTTCTTCGTTCGGGCCAACGCGCAGTGATGTATCCTTGACGTTCAATGCCTTTTCACCAAAGATGTTGCGCAGCAACGCTTCTTCGGGGGTCAGCAACGTTTCGGATTTTGGCGAAACACGACCGACCAAGATGTCGCCCTGTTTCACGCGTGCACCGACATAAATGATACCGGATTCGTCCAGATTTTTCAGTGCTTCTTCGCTGACGTTTGGAATGTCGCGTGTGAAACTTTCTGGGCCCAACTGGGTATCACGAACCTTGAATTCTTTTTCAACGATTTTGACCGATGTAAAGATATCTTCGCGGGAAATACGTTCGGAAATAACAATCGCGTCTTCGTAGTTATAACCACGCCATGGCACGAATGCGACCAGAACGTTGCGCCCCAGTGCCAATTCACCATAGTTCATAGATGAACCGTCGGCAATGATGTCGCCCGCAGAAATGCGATCGCCAACCTTGACCAATGGCTTCTGGTGAATCAATGTTTCACTGTTGCTGCGTTCAAATTTTTCCAGATTGTAAATATCAACACCGGTTACGACGTTGCGGCTGTTCATGCACTTTACCACGATACGGTTCGCATCAACGGATTCAACAATACCGCTGTGCTTTGCAACCTTGCCCGTACGGGAATCGCGCGCCACTTCGCGTTCGATACCAGTACCCACCAATGGGGCCTGAACGCGCAACAATGGAACGGCCTGACGCTGCATGTTTGAACCCATCAAAGCACGGTTCGCGTCGTCGTTTTCAACGAACGGAATCAAACCGGTTGCGATGGACACCACCTGACGTGGGGCAACGTCGATTAAATCGATTTCTTCTTTTGGCACCATTGTAAATTCGCCATCAACACGCGCGGTAACGGTGTCTTCGGCCAATGTGCCATCTTTTGCTGTTGGGGTGTTACCCTGTGCAATCTTGTGACCCAGTTCTTCGTCCGCGGTCAGGTATACCATCTTGTCTGTAACACGACCGTTTTCAACAACATAGTATGGTGTTTCGATAAAGCCATACGGGTTGACACGGGCATATGTTGCCAAGTGGTTGATCAGACCAATGTTCGCACCTTCGGGGGTGTGAATTGGGCACAAACGACCATAGTGTGTTGGGTGAACGTCGCGGACGTCGATGCCGGCACGGTCACGGTTCAGTCCCCCTGGGCCCAATGCAGAAATACGACGCTTGTGTTCCAATTCAGACAATGGATTGTACGCATCCATAAACTGTGACAACTGGGACGTACCCAAAAATTCAGATACCAACGACATCAAAGGTTTGACGTTGATAACATCCTGTGGCTGCATATTTGCGATGTTTGGCGATGACAAACTTTCGCGAACCAGACGTTCGATACGAACCATACCGGTACGGAAATTCTGTTCCAACAATTCGCCAACCGCGCGTACACGACGATTTGACAGGTTATCAATATCATCAACTGTATCTTTGTGATCGATGATGTTTGTCAATGTCTTCAAAACCGCCAAGAAATCGGACTTGGTCAACAGGCGTTCATCTTCTGGTTTCTTGCCAGAATCAATCTTCAAACGCTTGTTCATCTTGAAACGACCAACAGCAGACAGGTCATAGAACGCCGCATCAAAGCCCTGACGCAGGAACAAGTTGATTGCTGCTTCCAGTGTTGGACGTTCACCCGGACGGATAATGTTATAGATTTCAATCAACGCTTCTTCGCGGTTGGTTGTTTTGTCGGCAACCAATGTATTGCGCATGTGCGCTGTGACTGTTGTGTTATCAATCGCAATCAGCGAGATTTCTTTGACACCCATCTTGTCCAAATCAGACAAAACTTCGTCTGTGATTTCAGTACCCGCCTGAAATACGACTTCGTCGCCAGACATAATTGGGTCAAACAGATATTCGCCAATCAAAGATTCAGGCAAGATACCAAATTCTTTGGACGCGGCGGTGATTTTCGCCATACGTTTCGCGTTCAGACGATCACCCTTGGACGCCAATGCCTTTTTATCTTTTGGATTGATTAAATCATAATTCAAACGGTATTTATCCAGACCCGCGAACGCGTCAACGCTGCCCGCCCACATTTTGCCATCGAATTTCAATGGAATGCGGTTATAGAACGCGGACAAGATTTCAGTATCGCTCATGCCACGGATTGTCGGCTTGCGTGGGTCGGCGGCGAATTTCTTTTCATCTTCGGCGGCCGGCAGGCAACGCAACAGCACGGTTGCAGGGACTTTGCGGCGACGGTCGATACGAACATAGATGACACCCTTGGATTCTTCAAAGTCAATCCAACTGCCGTGTTCTGGGATAATACGTGCGGTATATGTGATTGGGTTGCCAGCGATTTTGGCTTCTTTGGTTGTTGCGAAAACAACACCTTGGGCACGATGCATCTGTGAAACGATAACACGTTCCACACCGGACGCAATAAAGCTGCCGCGTTCTGTCATCAACGGCACTTCGCCCATAAATATTTCTTGTTCTTTGATATCGCGCAACGTTTTTTTACCGTCTTCGGCGATGTCCCACAAAATCAATCTCAGCTTCAATTTCAGCTTGCTGGAATATGTCATATTGCGCAGCATGCATTCTTTGACGTTATAAACCGGTTTGTCCAGTGTATATTCAACAAATTCCAAATCAGCAATACCGGCATAGTCCTTGATAGGGAACATAGACGAAAAAACATTTTGCAGCCCCATGTTTTTACGATTTTGTGGATCTACATCGGCCTGCAAGAAATCTTTGTAAGAATTATATTGAATTTCAACCAGATCAGGAAGCGGAGTTTGCAAAAAACTTTTTCCAAAAGATTTTCTAAATTTCTGGATAACTGCCATGGGTATCAATCCTTTTTTTTGTGCGTTTTGCAAACGAAACTATTTCAAACTCTTTTTACGCCTGTGCGCCCACCGTGGAAAAATCCACTGGTGGGCCCAGAACGTTGCGCGGAAAACCGCGACTTTTTATATTTTGCCAGAATTTAATCCGGCGGGCTGAATTACTTCAATTCAACCTTGGCACCGGCTGCTTCCAATGTCGCTTTCATTTTTTCAGCTTCATCTTTTGCAACGGCTTCTTTGACTGCCTTTGGTGCAGATTCGACCAAAGCTTTCGCTTCGCCCAAGCCCAAACCAGTCATTTCTTTAACTGCCTTGATAACAGCCAATTTGTTTGCACCGATTTCAGCCAAGACGACGTCAAATTCTGTCTTTTCTTCGGCTGCTGCGGCGGCTGGGCCAGCGGCTACTGCAACTGCAGCGGCGGCGGAAACGCCCCATGTTTCTTCCAACGCTTTGGACAGTTCAACTGCTTCCAAAACGGTCAATTTTGACAATTCTTCAACTAATTTTTGAATGTCTGCCATTTTTTAGCTCCTATTTAGTTTAGCTAAATCAAAATGTTGCCATTTTGATATTAATTTTTCTTTCCATACTCTGCTGAAACACGTGCCAAGCGCGACGCTGGTTCGACCAAGATACGCGCGATAGTGCCACGGATTTCCAACAGGGATGGCAGTTTGGATAATTGCACAATGCCGTCTTTGTCCAAGACATCTGCGTCCATTTTACCACCAACGATGGTCAGGTTTGGATGTTCTTCGGCGAACTTTGCCAAAACCTTGGTAACCGCCAAACCGTCTGTTGCAACAGCAACCGCGGTTGGACGTTTCATCATTTCGGACACAGGTTCAAAATTGGTGTCTTTCAACGCCAATTTCATCAAACGGTTTTTAACAACTTTGAAAACAGAGACCAATGGGCGCAATTCATTACGCAGGCCTTCCAATTCTTTCACAGTCAAGCCGTGGTTTTCAACAACGAAAACACCGTTTGCATCTTTCAAGGACGACTGCAACGCTGAAATCAAATCTGATTTTTCTTCGCGTCTCATATTTTATCCTTTACTTCCAGATTTCAGGGTCACCCCTAAAATCCCTGCTTTGTTAAACTTTCCACCCAGATTTCTCTGAGATGGGGCTTCGTTCCTGCCCCAAAGAATTTTTTCTTTGTCTATGATGGAAATTAAGTTGTCGCCAACACCATCAGTCACGGACAGAAATCTCTATTAAAAGTTCAAAGTTCAGAGTTCAAAGTTCAAATTATTGTATTTCTAATTTTTGAACTTTGCACTTTGGTATTTGAACTTTGTTCTGGGGCGGCGTGTGCCACACCAGAACACAACTTATTTTACATCAACTTTCAGACCTGGGCCCTGGGTTGTCGCAACGGACGCGCCCAAGATATACTGGCCTTTGGAAGAAGATGGTTTTATCTTTTTCAACTGGTCAATCAATGCATTCGCATTTTCAACCAACTGATCTGTGGTAAATGACATTTTACCGATACCGGCGTGAATGATACCCTTCTTTTCTGCACGGTATTCAATCTGGCCTGCTTTGGCTGTTTTAACAGCTTCGGCAACGTTGTTTGTAACCGTACCCAATTTTGGATTCGGCATCAAACCCTTTGGCCCCAAGATACGTGCAATCTTTGACATTTTTGGCATCATATCAGGCGTCGCGATAACGCGGTCGAAATTGATTTCGCCACCGGCAACCTTTTCAATCAGGTCTTCGCCGCCAACGATGTCAGCACCCGCTTTGGTTGCTTCGTCTGCGCTGTTTACAGTAAAAACTGCAACGCGGACTGTTTTACCCGTACCATTTGGCAAGGACAGCATACCACGAATGTTCTGATCGGCCTTGGTAATATCGATACCCAATTTGATTGCGATTTCCAAGCTTTCGTCGAATTTCTTGGACGTATAACCACGCAAGGTTTCGATTGCATCAGCCAAAGAATACACTTTGTCTGTGTCCAAGTTCGCCCATGTCTTTTGTCTTTTTGTCAGTTTCATGTCTTATTCCTCCACCTTTACGCCCATAGAACGGCATTGACCCGCAACGATGTTCATAGCGGATTCAATGGTAGAGCAATTCAAGTCCGGCATTTTGCTTTCTGCAATCTGCTTTACCTGTTCTTTCGAGATAGTGCCGACAAAATCGCGACCTGGCTTTTTCGAACCAGATTTCAATTTCAACGCTTTCTTGATGTAGTACGACACTGGTGGCAATTTCATGATAAATTCGAAACTGCGGTCAGTATAAACAGTGATAATGCAAGGAATCGGCATACCCGGTTCTTTGTCAGCTGTTTTGTCGTTAAATTGTTTGCAGAATTCTGCGATGTTCACACCAGCAGCACCCAACGCTGGCCCAATAGGTGGCGCAGGATTCGCTTGTTTTGCAGGGACGACCAGTTTGACAATCCCTTTCAGTTCTTTTTTTGCCATTTGTTCACTCCATTTGTTTTGGTTAGTGCGGCGGTACGATGTGGCGCATCTCCCACCCGAATTTTTAGCGGTCGCCCGCAAAAATCCAAAAAACTCTTTTTTTACTTAGACGCGTTCAACTTCGTTAAAGTTCAATTCAACGCTGGTTTCACGGCCAAATACCAAAATCGTCGCGGTCATTTTTTGTTTCAGATTGTCAACCTCTGCCACGATGCCATTAAAACCATTGAATGGGCCATCGATAACATGCACTTCTTGACCAACCTCATATTCAACATCTTCGACAGAAACAGCACCCTCTTCGACCTGTTTTTGCAGGCGACGCGCTTCCTCTTCGCTGACGGCGATTGGCTTATTCTTTGCACCCAAGAACATAACAACCTGGGGCATCAATTTCACCAAGGAAAATGTTTCATTGTTCAAAACCATCTGAACAACAATGTACCCTGGGAAAAACTTCTTTTCAGATTTAACACGCTTGCCGCCCTTGATTTCTGTAACCTCACGCGTTGGCACCAAGATTTCGCCAAACAACGCATTCAAGCGACGCTTGTCAATCTGTTCACGCAGGCCGCGGGCAACCTTGTCTTCACAGCCAGTATGAACGTTTACAACAAACCATTGCATTTTTTCTTCCATGATGCATTCCCCTTGCCCGTTTGTATTACTTGAAAATCCAGCCCACGATGACATTCAGCGCACCATCCACCAAAAAGAAGAACAGTGCCGCCAACGCAGAAAACGTCAGAATCATGATAGTTGCACGAATAACAGTGTCGCGTGATGGCCATACAATCTTGAACCATTCACTGCGAACCGATTTAACATAATCAATAATTTTTTTCATAAATTCGCCCACTATATTTGACCATCAAATCCCCAGAAATCCGCCACTTTTCCAAAAACATGAACAAGCCATGTTTTGGGGATTTTCTGGCAGGGGCAAAAGGAATGTTCGGACTGACGCCTCACCACTCGTACGGATTTCGCCGCGCTGCGCTTGCAAAATCCAACTCGTAAGCGAACACCATTTTACCCATTCGGGTTCGCTTCCCTTTACCACCACTAAACCCAAATTCCCAAAAACATGGACGAGCCATGTTTTGGGGAATTTCTGGCAGGGGCAAAAGGAATCGAACCCTTATCCGCGGTTTTGGAGACCGATATTCTACCGTTGAACTATGCCCCTGTTTTGGTCGCAATCGCACCTGACTTTTACGCCCCGCGAACCCCGACAGTCGTCGCCAGAGTAGCACACCTGAACGAAAAAGCAAGTGGAAAAACTGAAATATTATATGTTTTTAATCGCGATGGCGCAAGTAAAATCTGAAGAACCATACATATAAAATATGATTTTTCGTAATTTTCGCTTGCACCACCGGCCATTTTTTGTCTACAATCGACCATATACAGGGAGAGGATTTACTTGCAAGACCGCATAGAACCGCCAATTTTGCTGTCCAGATTGATGACGTTTGTGTTCGCCGGCGCGATTGTCGTGCTGGGGGTGCTGGGCATTACCCTGTACAAAATGTTTCCGTTAAATCGGCCACAGGTGTTCTTTTTGATGACCCAGCCGCGTGAAAATCTGGAAATCACGCTGTCTGAATTGCCACCGACCGACGACAATTTCAAATGGTATACACGCGCGTTTATTCGCGAATATATCAAGGCACGTAATGAAATTGTGCCTGATGGGCGCGTGATGCTGCGCAAATGGAATAATACCGAAGATGGCGTTGTGCATACTTGGTCAACACCGGCGGTGTATGCCGCATTTACCCAGACCAACATGTGGACGGCACTGATGAACAACACGCCGGACTTTGAATTTAGTTGCAGTGTGGAATTTGAAAACGGTGCGGTTCAACCCAGAACATCGGACTATAAAACATGGGCTGTAAATTTTAAGTATTTCTGTGAAGATAGTGGTGGACAGACCGATAAAAAAGATTATACAATCATAGTGAAATTAGAGATGGACGATAATGCGACATTAAAATGGTCGGATCGTCTGGACAACCCGTTGGGGATTCGCGTTGCCGAATACACCGTTGAATCTGGTAATGGCGATCCACTGGATACGGGCTATCTGGCCAGCGGTAATTAAACACCGCGCCACAGAAAGGTAAGGAACATGGGCATGAGTTTTAGAACTGCGATTAAATTAAACATTTCTGTTTTCTGCGTTATGGCATTGTGTGCATCTGCGCATGGTGCGGCCACTGGTATCAATTACGGTGTCCAAGATGCATGGGACAACCCAACCGCAAATATGGCTGCGGGCAGTATTAAACCGGGGTACGCACAACTGTCATGGGAATCAGGCAGTGTGTTGCCAATCAAATTACGCAACGGTATGGTAACGATGGTGTCCCTGCCGAACGGCGAACAAATTGCCGATGCCGTTATTGGCAATCAGGGTCTGTTCACGATTGAGGCCAATCAGGGTGACCGCACAATGGTTATCAGCCCAACCGCCAGCAATCAGGGTTCGGACACTAATTTGATTGTGACGGGCAAATCTGGTAACAAGTATATTTTCTATCTGCGCAGTGAACCATCAAATTCCAGCGAGATTACGTATTCACAGGTTGACGTTGTTTTGGACGGCAATGCGACATTGCCAAACGCAACCGCGGCAACCACCACAACGGGTGGTGCATCGTCAATTTTCAAAAAGGCCGCCGCCACCAGCAGTACCGTTGGCGTTGATGGCGAAGATTACGGTTGGATTAAATCTATGAAGATTGACCCATCGGAATTTCGTTTTGATTTGGACATCTTTGTTCCAAATCCTGACGATTACGTAATTGCACCAGAACGCGTATGGCGCGACCGCATATTCACATACATTGACTTTGGCGACAAGGTTATTGCAATGACCCAACGTCCGGTTGTGTCGTTGCTGGTCGAAGGCGGCGAATCCCCTGTCAGTTTCCGCACGGATGGCGAAGATGGTCGTCTGTTGATTGTAGAGGCCGTTGGCGACATGGTATTGCGCAGTGGTCAACGTATCGTTTGCATTAAAAAGCGTGAAAAGCCATTCTTGATTGCCGATACGGCGTCCGTCATGGCATTGGCAGAGGCAAACGTTGCGCAGTCCATGATGTCGGGTCAATCACTGAACACCATTGCGTACACAATGGATCAGAATGCAATCAATGCGGCGGGGCTGAACTATACTGGCTCGCCGACATATGTTTCGAACACTAATTCAGTTGCAACGTCTGGTTATTATATGCCGGCGGGCACGGTTACAACAAATGTTACAATGCCGGTTGTGTCATCGGGCACATCGGGCGTGACAATGATGCCAACCGAACGTTTGACCGCGGGTTCGTACCTGCCCCAGACGAATATTCCACTCATTACCAGCAACCAATCGGGCGTGGCGGTCGAACTGAAATCCGACACATCGGTCAAGGCATTGGATGATTATTGGACGGGTCTGTTGGCGAAATTCAGCGGCGATGATGGCGTTGGTTTGTTGACCCCGTACAAGGACAAGGTATTCTTTGCGGTTGACGAACAAGGTGTTGGTGATTTGGGTTCAACATCGCATACGGCACGTCTGTATCGTCTGCGCATTGGGCCAATGTCTGATATCGAGACGGCGCAAAAACTATGCGACCAGTTGTTGAAATTCAGTGGTTCCAGTTGCAGTGTTGTTCGTATTCAATAATCATGCTAGTGGTGGCGGTATAATATGAGTGGTATCAAACAACAAATTTCACAAATGCGCAAATCTACGCCAAAGTCGGTTCAGTGGTTGCTGCTGGGGGTGGCGTTTGTTGTGGTGCTGATTTTAATGACCATGCTGATTGGTGGGCGCGGCAAATCCAAAGATATACAGACCGAAGATGCGCCAATCAACCTGATTATTACGCCGGCGACAGAATCCATCAACTGGGCCAATACCAAGGTTGGTGAAAAGCAAAAGACAACGTTAAAGGTTTCTGCAACCGCACCTGTAAAAATTATGGACGTACGTCGTCACAAAGATATTGCCGGTTTTACATCAACCGATACGTGTCGTGGTATGGGCTATATTGATGCACAGATTCCATGCACATTGGTATTGGAATATGTGCCGACAACCGCAATGGACACGGAAACAACATCGCTGTTTATTGATTGGCGTGGTGCAACGCAGCCAGACGGCATGAAAAAGACAGACAAGATTGTTTTGGTTATGGGCGCGACCGCACCAGCACCGGTGGCGAAACCAGAGCCTGTAAAAATTGTCGAAACGAAACCAGAACCAGAGCCAGAAATTGAACCTGTAAAACCGGTTCAGACCGAAATCAAAAAAGATATTGAAACAATCGCACCGTCTGATCCGTTTGCAAATGCAGAGCCCGACCCGACGCCCAGCGTTGTGTGTTCTGAATTTGCATTTCCGGGGTATGATTCAACCGGCAACCAGATTGGATGGATTCGTCCAGAGCACGGTGCGTATTATTTCCACCCATTTTCTGATAAAAAATGCAACAATCCGACGGGTATCTATAACCCCGACAGTGGTCTGATTACCGACATCAAAAACAACGGTAAAAAGATTGGTACAGATGCCGAACACATCGGGTATACAACGATTTCAGGGGGTAACCTGCCCCAGTTGTCAAATCCGGTGAAAAAGGTTGCAAACCGCGCGTACCAGTTGTCCACCGAAGAACTGATTTCGTCTGATGCATCGACCGCGATGCCTACGCCCGACTATACCGGTGCAGAAGCAATTCACAATGCATTTCGCGGCGGGATTTCATTGAAAGAAAAACAAGACGATGTGATTGTTGGAACAAGTGGTCAGGATGCCATATTCTCGTCCGATCCGTTTGACCGCACGTTTGTGTTGCGCCAGTATAAACCAATTCCAGCCACAATCGTATCAGAGGTTCGCGCCGATCCAGAATTGTATGACGGCCAAGAAAAAGGCCTGCCGGTGCGCGCGACGGTTGACCGTAATGTGTATTCTGATGATGGACGTACAGTCATTATTCCAACGGGAACATTGTTGTTGGGGTATGTGACGGGCGATATTCCGGGGCCTTACAAAACCGTTGGCCGTATGGACATTCGCTGGTATCAATTTGTATTACCAAATGGTGTTGAATTTAATTTCAATGGCGACGACACCAGTCCGTTTTCGGGCGATTCACAGGGGCGCGTTGGTGTTCCGGGGTATGGCAGCACCGATTATATCGAACAGATGGTTATGCCATTGCTGACGGCGGTTGTACCGGCGGCGGTGAATATGATTGCACCAATCACCGATAAATTTGTGAACCAGATTGATTTGGACAATAACACGGTTGTTCAATCGGGGACGGTGCGTTCATCTGAATTGGCCAAGAATGAAATTATCACCGCATGGAATCAGGTCGCACAAAAGTTTATTGTCGATATGATGGACAATACCGTACCACCATTTTCCATTGCGGCGGGTACACGCATTACCGTATTTCCACCAACCGATTTGGTGCTGACATGCGGCAGCGACAAAAGCAAGAAATGTTCTGTACAACAGGTTATGGGCGAAACAGGTTTGACCGACAAAAACAAAAGGGTGTATGAGAATGCTGCATCGCGTAACCAGCGCGCGAATTGGAAACACAGTGGCATTGCCGATTATACCGATGGTTCATGGATTGGTCAGGTACGCTCGTTTAATTTGCAGGACTATTGTACCCAAGACAAGACCGGACTGTGGGACATTAATGAGAGTAAAACAGAAGATTTGTATGAGGCGGACTATGATTATCGTACCGTTGCGGCATATTGCAAATCGCTGAATTATCAGGCCATCAATAATGCAAAGCAAGATGCGCTGTACAAAAATCAACAGGACAAGGACAATACAAACAGTATTGCCAGCATGGACGAGAAAACATACAACGAAAATGTTTTGGGTCTGAAATATAATGCCGATGGTTCGATTCAGAATCCGTTCCAAACGGTCAAGAAAGAAGAAGAACAGGCAACCGCCGTTATCACATGCGAAGATGGCACGAATCCAGATGCCAATGGTTGCTGCACAGGCGAGGTATTTACCGATATGGGCGACCAAGGGTTTAATTGCTGTCCATCATCGGGTGGTGATTGTTTCCCGCCAATCTTGTAATAAAATCCCGCCGAATGGCGGGTTTATTTTTATACCACGGGGGTTGAATATGAAAATGTAATAAACTATATAGCGATGCATAAAAACGCGCACGAATGATGCGCGTTTTTTTAGCACATTTTTTCGATTCGCGCGCAACAGGAAAAAATTCCGCAACGAATCAGAAAACCGAATCAATGTTCAACCGTTGGTTGTAATATTTCACCACTTTCATTTATTCGGTTATATATCAAATCACATGAACGCGCGTGCGTTCGGGGGAAAACAAAACAACAAAAAGGGAGAAAACAAATGACAGCACAACAAAATACGCAATACGAATATGCACCTGAAAAATTTCACAGCGCAGAACAAATGTGGTTTTGGTTTTTGTATTCTAAATCCGTGCAAAACGGATTTATGCATGGCGCATCGCATGCAACGCGTCGTTGCGCTGAATTGCTGGATGTGGAAACGCTGATTACAAAACTGTATTTGTCGGGGAAACTGAGTGCAGAACAACTGGGCGTGATGAAAGAATTTGGCGATCGTCGTCGCGCGCCACATCAATATATCTGGGCGGAAAATCGTGCGGCCGACCTGTGGCGGCGGGCGATGGAAACACTGGACGCGGCGGCATTTGCGCGCGGTTGGATTGTGCATGAATAACCTTTTTTATTCGGGGGAAAACACAAATGATAATTGTTGCATTTTGTACAAAAACATCAAAATTATTGCCACGCATTGTTTGCCGTCATTTCAAACACTGTGCGCCGATTGTGCCATCGGGTGACGCGGGCACGCCAATGGTCATGTATCAATTTGTACACCGAAATAAAATTATTCCAATACCGATAACGGCGCGCGGGTTGCGCGCACTGCGTGCGCATGGTTGGTCGGTGGTATGCGTGGCAGGCGCGACGCCCCCACCCGATTTAGTACGCGCGGGCGCGCCAACCTGTGTCGCATTTACCAAGCGCGCATGTGGCCTGCGCCGTGCACGGATTCAGACGCCAGATGCACTGTATAAATATCTGCGGCAATTAAACGGTGTTTAATTTGTGCTACGCAACATTATCAACTGGATTGCTTCGTCATTTCATTCCTCGCAATGACAAAAATTCTAGCTCGTGTGTCGCCTGCGGACTGACGTCCTTGCCGCAACCTTCGCATACTGCTCGGTTTCATTGCGAGCGTAGCGTAGCAATCCAGTAAATAAAAAGCGCGCCATTCGGCGCAGCTCTTATTACCTAGATTCCGTGGTCAAGCCACGGAATGACAGAGTTTTTAAGTTTTGTATTCTTAAACTATATCACTGAATCACTTTGTCACTTTATCACTAATAAAAATGCCCCGATGGGGCATTTTTATTTAGATGTGCGTTTTATGATTTGCATTTGGGCGATACCAAACAGGTTTGAAACCGTCCAATACAGCACCAATCCCGCCGGCATCCATGCGAACAAAACCGTGAACATTACCGGCATCCATTTCATAACCCGCTGGGTCTGGGCAATGGCGTCATTATTTGTTGTGGCGTTCCGCTGTGATGCGGTCTGCAATTTTGTTTGCCACCACATTGTTGCGCCCATCAATATCGGCAGAATAAAGTATGGATCCATCGCCGCCAAATCAGAAATCCACAAGAATCCAGCACTGCGCATTTGGACTGATACCAATAACGCCTTGTACAATGCAAAAAAGATTGGAATCTGAATCAGCATCGGCAGGCAACCCGACATTGGCGACGTCTTATGCGTTTGATACAGGCGCATCATTTCCATTTGCAGGCGAACCTTGTCATTGGCGTACAGTTTTTGAATGCGCGCCAATTCTGGTTGCATTTTCTGCATTGCAATCATTGATGTATATGATTTGCGTGTCAATGGCCATATTGCAAAGCGCAACAGTAACGTGAACATGATAATCGCAATGCCATAGTTGCCGACAATCGCGTACAGGCCGTTTAATGCCCACAACATTGGACGTGCCAAAAACCAGAACCAACCATAGTCAACCGTATCATCAATGCCTGCAATCGTGGTGGCGGCGGCGTTCAAAACCGTCTGGTCACGTGGGCCAGCAAAGATTTTTGTTGTGATTGTTTTTGAACTAGCGGGCGCAATGCTGATTGCGGCGGCGGCAATATCGGTTTGATATGCGTCTGTGCCGATTTGCTTTGCACGAATTGTTTGGTCGGCGGCATCGATTTGTGCGACCGTTTCAGAATATTGGTCTGCGAATCCCGCGAAACCATTTGTTGTGGAATACGCGTATGATTTTCTGTCCAGTTTGTACCAATCGGCGTGCTCAATATCCGAATTTACGCGCATAACCGCGCCTGTATAAACACCGGCGGATTTTTTCGCGCCCGCGGCGCGTGTGATGCGTGCGTATGGTGCAACCGCGATATCACGTTTGGTGTTATTTTTAATTTCATCGTTGATGGTGATTACATAGTTATCAACAGTAATCGTGCGACGAAAATCAACGCCGTCTGAATTACGCCATGTGTATGCATCGCCCGACGATTTCCACACCGTTGTTGGTGTTGGCGCAGATGTGCCGGTGGCCAAGACGCCAACCTCTGCAAAATCATTTGTGCCCGACAACAGTGCCGCGTCGGCCGCGAAATCATTTAATTTGATGTTTGATATGCGCAGGCCCTGAACCGTTGCGTTTAATTTTTCAGATGTGACATCGCGCGTTGGCACGGCGGACAGGTCAACCACCGCGGTCGTTTCCGTTGTTGCAGGCACGTCTGTTTTTGGTGCTTTGAATGCGCCAAATGCCCACATTGCCGCAAAGAACAGAATGAACCACCACAAGAAACCGCCGAATGTTGATTTCTTGGCCGTGGCGTTTTTGTTTGCACTCCACTGGGCAAAGCCCGAATTATTATCCAGATATTTTACCATTGTTATTTTACCTTTTTCGTTCTGACCGACGCCAAACAACGACGACGCGCCATGTACCAGTTCAATATATATAGTGCGACACCAACGCAAATACAAATGTCCGCCACGTTAAATGCCGGCCAATGCGCCCCACCAATATGAAAGTCCAAGAAATCCACCACCGCACCAAAGCGCACGCGGTCAATCAAATTACCAATCGCACCGCCCATAATCAGTGCCAATGGCATGCGTTCATATTTTTCTGCACGCATGAATAAATAGTACCCGATAAATCCGATAATAAATCCCGTTGCGATAACAATCAGAATTGGCGCAAATTCGCCGACACTGCGCAACATTGAAAACGATGCGCCCGGATTCCACGTGAATACAATATTAAACCAATCAAACACGTGCCACATCAAATACGGCACAGGAACAATTTCCCACGCCGCACCATACACCGGCACAGTGCCCGTTATTGCGTACAGCAATGCCCCCTTGGTCAGCATATCGGCCAAGATAATTGCCAGAATGATTGGAACATAAACCAACAGTTTCTTTTTCATTTTACCCCTTTCCCATATATTCAGGTAAAATATACCAAGCGGGGCGCATAATTGCAAATATAAATGTCCCTGCGCGGGGGACATTTAATTCAATATTATTTATCTGATACGGGTTCGGCAACACTGCTGTAATTGTCCGCCCGCATTCGCGCCAACAGGCCCGCCACACTGCGTTCAGACACGCCCAAATGTTCCAACACGCCATAGCCCAAGAACAATGAACTTTCAATCGTTTCAGGCAATGCGACGTTTGCACCGTCCGCCATCAGTAACTTGGATTCCGTCAGGTTACGCGCGCGGGCAAAGATTTTCACACGTGGCGCAATTTCACGCACCGTGATTGCCGCGTCGTGCGCCGTTGCCGCGTTGTCCAGTGCAATTACAACCGCACGCGTTTTACGTGGTTGCAGGCCCATATCGCGCAAGACGTCCGCATTGGTGGAATTACCATAGACAACGTTAAACCCGTGTTCGCGCCCCAACAGCACCGTATCGACGTCCATATCAATCGCGACGTATGGAATATTCTGGGCGTCTAACATTTGTGCGACGATTTGGCCCACACGACCAAAACCACAAATGATTACCGATGGCACTTGCGCGGGACGGCCCATCACCCCTTGGGCAATAGATTGCGAAAACAAACGGCCCGAACGCTTTAACCAATCATATACCATCATCAATAATGGTGTCATCATGATGGACAGTATGATAATCGCGGTCAAGATTTCCTGATGTATCGGCGGCAATGCATCAATGCCCGATGTGCGCATGGTCTGTAACATCAACAGACCAAATTCGCCCGCCTGTGATAAAACCAATGCAATCATTGCAGCATCTGGGACATTCACGTGGCGGACGCGCGCGACCATAAATATCGCAACAAATTTTGCCGCAATCAAACCAATTACACCAAACAGAACAACATACCAATATTGCCCCAGTACTGGCAAATTCAATCCCATACCCAATGAAATGAAAAAGAATGCCAAGAACAACATTGCGTACGGGCTGATTTCCGCACTGACCTGATGACTGTAAATTGTTTCAGACAGCAACATACCCGCCAAGAACGCGCCCAATCCCGCCGGCACGCCCGCCGCATTTGCAACCGCCGCCCATGCGACAATGTTCAACATGATGGCCAGCAAGAATGCCTCTTTGGATTTTAGACGCGAAACCAATCGCATCAATGGATTCAGCACAAATCGGCCGACAATTACCACGCCCAGCACCAGCGCAACCGACCATACAAATACGTCAATCGCCGCCGCGCCAAAGTTAAACGTTCGCCCCGCCAGCACCGGCATCATGGCCAGCAATGGAATCGCCAGTAAATCTTGGAACAGTAAAATCGAAAATGTCTGGCGACCCATATCGGTGTTTATCTGGTTACGATCCGCCAGCATCTGCATATCTTCGGATGTGCTGGACATCGACAGCATCAATGCCACCATTACGCAACCGATTATTGACCAACCGGTCAGACCAAACAGCAATGGGAACAGCATTGTTGCAACCATCAAAACCTGGGCCGCGCCAAAACCAAAAATCGAATGGCGCAATGTCCACAGGCGTTTCATATTGATGTTCAGTCCCATCGTGAACCACAAAAACATAATGCCCAAATCGCCCAACAGCGTCCACGTTTCTGTTAAATGAAACAGATTAAAAACATATGGGCCGGACAGCACGCCCGCAAATAAAAATGCAACCAGTGCGCCAATACGCGCCACGCGCAGGAATGATACCAGCGCAAAAACCACCGCAACAAACGCCAATAATGTCAGGGACATTGTCATGTTATTCTCTCTCCTCTATCCTCACGTAAATTATATCAAATCGTGGGCCAGTTGTAAAAATTTTTCGGGCGATAATTCTTCGGCGCGTTCTGTACCGGTTAAATCATATCGCGCCCAATCAACGTTTGGTATGATGCCACGTATCATCTTGCGACGCTGGCCAAATAATTTCGCCGTGATTTGTTCCAGTTTCTTTATATCGCCAACCGCGCGGATTTTGTCCGCATTTGGAATAACCGACACAACCGCCGACTGCACACGTGGACGCGGAACAAACGCGGTATTTGGAACATCAAACAATATACGCGCATCCGCCACCAGTGATGTCAACACCGCCAAACGTCCATACTGCGCATCGCCCGTGCGGGCGGTGATACGCTGGGCCACCTCGCGCTGGAACATCAATGTCATGGATTTTATCGGCGCACCTGATGCCGCCGCAATCAGCCAACGCGTAAATAATTCCGTTCCAACATTATACGGCAGGTTTGCGCATATCGCATATTCACCCAATCCCAAATGCGACGTATCAACACGCAATGCATCACCATACACGACCGTCAAACGGCCAGCCGCCACCGCAACAATTTCATCAAGGATTGGTTTGGTTGCGGTATCTTTCTCAATCGCGACAACACGACGCGCCCCCGCCATCAGCAATGCGCGCGTCAATCCAGCCGGCCCTGGGCCAATTTCCATAACGTCGGTATTTTTGATATCGGGCACACTGCGTGCGATACGTCCCGTCAAATTCAAATCAAATAAAAAATTCTGGCCAAATTGCTTTTTAGGTTCAAGGCCCGCCGCACGCATCATTTCGGCCACAGGTGGCAAATTTTCAACAGTCATCATATCGCCTTGCGCCCCCCGAACGCCAACGACAATGTGCCGTCATCCAAGTAATCCAAATCACCGCCCAATGGCACGCCCGACGCCAATTCTGTGAATTGTACGTTTGATACGTCTGTCAAAACAGACATGACATAGTGTTGGGTTGTTTTCCCCTCGACCGTATTAGGCAATGCGAAAATAATTTCGGTTATATTTTCATCGCGAATGCGCGCGGGCAGATTTGCAATATTCAAATCATCCGGTGTTGTACCGTTTGCACCCGACAGCAATCCACCAATTATGTGATAGCGGCCATGAAACACCGCAGATTTTTCAAGTGTCCAAACGTCTGACAAATCACGCACCAAGCACAGTGCACCATTTGCGCGCGATGCGTCGCGGCAATATTCGCACTTGCCCGCGCCACGGTCGGTCAACACACCACAATTTGGGCACGGCGCGATGTTTTCCACCGCGTCACGAATTGCCGCCGCCAACATTTCTGCACGACCGGTTTTGTCCTGTAACAGTGCCAACGCAATACGCTGGCCACCACGTGCACCAACACGTGGCAAACGCGCGAACTGTTTAATCAACTTTTCAATTTTCTGATTCATGATACCCGACCAATTTAATCAATGAAATACGTAACTGTCAATGCCCGCGTTTGTTGCGCGATTGCGCAATTCGGTTGCAGCGGCGTCCGTGATGCCATTTGCGCGCACACGGAACATGCCGTTTGACGCCTGTTCAATCGTGGCAACAACGCCCAGTTTATTTTTAACATTTGTAACCTGTTGCGCGGCGGCATCGCGTGATGAAAACGCACCAAACTGAACACCCGCCCCACCCCGCGCGACCGATGGCGCGTTGTATGTGGGGGCGGCGTTTGCCGTTGCCGCGTTGTATGCCGCCGTAAATGTTGGTGCGGCGGCGGTCGGTGCAGAATATGTCGGCTGCGCCGTGGCGATCGGTTGTACAGGCGTTGTACGTTCAATCGGCGCGGAATTATTTTTGGTCATTTCAAAACCACGGTTTAACAGTTGCGTTGCAACCGCGGCACGGACATCCTTGTTTTCTGCGCCCAAGACGACAGCCATCAAATGCGTACCGCCACGATTTGCCGTCGCCACCAATGAATAGCGCGATTTATTCGTAAATCCGGTTTTCATACCATCACAGCCCGCATATGTGCCCAGCAATCGATTACCATTTGTATATGTTTTGCCGTTGTATGTCCATGTCTTGATTCCAAAGTATTTCCAATATTGCGGGAAATGTTTATATACCGCCATGGACAACAGTGCAATATCGCGCGCGGTTGACATATGGTCATCATTTGGCAGGCCGGACGAGTTTTCAAAATTCGTATTTTTCAGACCGATTTCATTTGCGACACGCGTCATCATGTCGGCAAAATTACCTTCTTTGCCGCCCTTCAAATTTTCGGCCAATACGCGGGCGACGTCGTTCGCACTCATTACCGTTACGGCCTTTATCGCATCTTCGACGGTAATCTTGCTGCCCGCAGTCAGGCCCAATTTCACAGGGGATGCCGCCGCCGCATAATTCGACACAATCAGATAATCATCCAAATGCAGACGACCGTGTTCCAGCGCATCAAACGTTAAATATACCGTCATAATCTTGGTCAATGATGCGGGGTAATTCGGCTGGTTCGCGTTTTCACGAATTAAAACCTGACCCGTGTCCATATTCGCAACCAATGCCGCACGATACTGTGCCGCATGGGATGCGTCACACATCATTATGCACATGAAAAATATGGATAGTGCCATTCTTCTCATAACATGAATGTTAGTAAAAATCGCAGGTACAGGTCAACAATAATAAGCATAAAAAAACGCCCAAACGGGCGTTTTTTAATCCAATGTGCGCAAACTGATTTTATCGCCATCAACGATAACCAGATGCCCCGATGTTATGCCAAATCCACGTGCGGCGTTAAACGCATCACGCTGGCCAAACAATACCTCGTCACAGATTGGGCATACCCCACGTGACAGGCATAATTGGTTTGCAATTACATCTTCGCGGCATACGGCGATGATTGGAATGTCGGGCTTGCGGCAAGAAATCTGGGTTGTGGCGACGGTATCGCACGCAAACACAACGATTGCCGATGCGCGATTCAAATACGCCATTGACGCGACCGATCGCGACCAATCGTTTTCAGGAACATTTTCAATGCGTGACCAGTCATACGAATTTGCAATCGCATCATAGTCCGCATATGTCACAATCTTGGCCATTGTTTCAATTACACCAACCGGATTGATGCCGATTGTCGTTTCTTCGGATGTCATGGTTGAATCCGCGCGCAGGTATGCCGCATTGGCAACGTCGCTGATTTCGGCACGGGTTGGAAATTCACTGTTCACCATTGTACCCAACATTTGTGTTGCCATAATAACCGGACGATTCAATGTGCGACATGTGCGAATGATATGGCGCGAAATCGCAGGTACGGTTTCAAATGGCACTTCGACCGCCAAATCGCCACGTGCAATCATAATGCCATCGGCGACCGATGCAATTTCCGCAATGCGGTCAACCGCGTTTGGACGTTCAATTTTTGCAATAATCTTTATCGGGTGCGATGTACGCGCGGTGATGAAATCGCGAACCTCTGCCACGTCTTCGGGACGTTGGACAAACGATATTGCAACCCAATCAGGATTCTTGGTAATTGCGTATTCCAAATCATTCTTGTCCTTGGGCGTCAAGACAGATGTTGCAACATCGGTGTCCGGCAAATTAAATCCGCGACGTGACCAGATTTCGTCACCACGCACAACCGTTGCGATGATTTTACCGGTTTCAACGCCCGTTACACGCATTTCAATTTTGCCATCGTTTAACAAGATTCTGTCGCCAACATTCAATGATTTCATCACGTCATCGTGTGGTAATTGAACACGGGTACTGTTCCCAGGGGTCGGATCATTATCAAATGTAAATGTTTGGCCAATTTTCAATGGATATTTATCTTCGGTGGCAAAGTTGCCGATACGATGTTTTGGCCCCTGCAAGTCAACCAAGACCGCAACCTGAACGCCGGCCGCCCGTGCCGTGCGACGAATTAAATCGATTTTTTCACCCTGAACATCGCCGGTATCATGACTGAAATTGATACGGCAAACGTTCACACCCGCCAAGAACATACGGCGCAGTGTTTCAGCATCCTCACACTTTGGGCCGATTGATGCTGTAATTTTTGTAAATTTATTCATATTTTTCCGCTTTTTGTTTTCTTTCGTTTTTCTTGATTTTTACGAATTATGCTATATCATAAAAACTATAAAGAGACAAGGGGAAAACAAGCATGAAAAACGCAAATCACGGGGCGATTGATAACCAGCAGTTGCTGAGCATTATTCAACGTATCGAAAAATTAAACGAAGATTCCGCAGCAATCGCGGCTGATATCAAAGAGATTTTTAGCGAGGCGAAATCCGCCGGATTCGATCCGAAATATATTCGCCAGATGATACGTCTGCGCAAACTTGACCCAGATGAATTGGACGAAGCGGACGAATTGACCCAAATGTACCGCAGCGCGTTGGGATTGTGATGAAACGCTTTACCAAAACGGTTGAAGATTTTGTATGCGCCCACTGTGGCGCGCATGTTCGGGGCAATGGTTATACAAATCATTGCCCCGCATGTTTGTGGTCGCGCCATGTGGACAACACCCCGGGCGATCGCGCGGCAACCTGTGGCGGGATGATGCGACCGATATCGGTGCAACCCGACGGCGCACGATTTGTAATTACGCACCGGTGCGAAAAATGTGGCAAGACAATACGCCAGCATACGACCGATGATGACAGCATGGACGAAATAATACGATTGAGTGCAGATAACAGTTTTATTTTCGGTACATAAAAATCCCCCTGAATGGGGGATTTCTTATTTTTTACATTTCTGGGCGGCGGCCACGAATGCGTTAAACATTGGGTGGCCGGTAAATGGACTGGACTGAAATTCCGGATGGAATTGCCCCGCGACAAAGAATGGATGATTTGGCAATTCCACAATTTCAGGCAGGCGGCCGTCCGGACTGCGCCCAGAGATAACCATACCCGCATCGGCAAATTGTTTTTCACGCGATATGTCCATTTCATAGCGGTGACGATGACGTTCTGATATTTTATTCGTGCCATAGATTTCGGCGACGCGTGTATTTGGCGTAATCATGCACGGGTATGCGCCCAGACGCAATGTTCCGCCCATGTCGCCGGTGTGGTCTGGCATAATATTTATGACGGGCGTGCAATTCGCATCAAATTCTGTGGAATTGGCATTTTTAATCCCCAGCACGTTGCGCGCAAATTCAATTACCGCGACCTGCATCCCCAGACAGATTCCCATGTATGGCGTGCCCGTTGTTCTGGCATAATGTGCGGCGGCGATTTTACCGTCAACCCCGCGCGCACCAAATCCCCCAGGGACAAGGACGCCATCAACGTCCGCGCAATCGGATGGAGAAAATGTTTCGGCATTTATTTTCTTTAATGCGACGTGTACATTATTCTGAATCCCCGCGTGGAACAATGCGGCATTCAATGATTTATATGCATCGGGCACATCAAAATATTTACCAACAATGCCAATTCGCACGGTTGGCAAATCCGCCGCCAGATAATTTGATATGCGTTCAAATTTCGTCATATCGCCGGCACGATTTTCCAAACCGAAATGTTCAGCAATTATGTCAAAGACATTCTGGGCATCGTATGCCAATGGAATCTTGTAAATATTATCAACATCAATACCACTGATTACATTTTTGGCCGGCATATTACAGAACATACCGATTTTTGCGCGTTCGTCTGCGGTCAACATACGCGGCGTGCGCACAATCAGCATGTCCGCCTGAATCCCGTTTTCCAACAGGCGGCGTACAGACATCTGGGTTGGCTTGGTTTTTAATTCACCACTCTGTTCCAAATACGGGGCCAGTGTCAGGTGCACAAACATAACATTGCGGCGACCGACATCATTTGCAAACTGGCGAATGGATTCCAAGAATATTTTTCCCTCTATATCGCCGACCGTGCCACCAATTTCGCATACGACAAAATCAGTGTCTGTTGGGGCGGCAATGTATTCTTTGATTCGATTACTGACGTGCGGAATCATTTGCACCGTTGCGCCCAAATAGTCACCACGACGTTCGGCATTCAGCACGTCCCAATAAATACGGCCACCCGACACAGAATCATTGCGCGACAGTTGCACGCCCAAGAATCGTTCGTAATAACCCAAATCCAAATCTGTTTCGAATCCGTCGTGGGTGACGTACACTTCGCCATGCTGGAACGGCGACATAGTCCCTGGGTCAACATTCAGATACGGATCAAATTTGCGTGCATGCACGGAATACCCGCGCGATTGAAGAAGAGCGCCGCAACCTGCCGCTGCGACGCCCTTGCCTAAACTGGATACAACACCACCGGTGATGAATATATATTTCGCCATAAGATTTGCCCCCTTATGGGCTTTTATCATACGAAATTTATCATTGCGACGCAACGAAATAAATTCCTATAATTTGGTTATGCAACGGTTTATTGAAAATCAATCCCAGAACATATTTTTATGGACGCCATTTTTGGTGGCGATGGGTTGTGCGTTGTATTTTTCGTTGGATTCCGAACCCAGCAAATTTGTAATCGGGGCACTGTGCGCGGCATTTATCGCAGAATTGTTTTTGCGCAAACATATTGTGGCACGGGCGGCGGCGTTATTTACATTTGGCGCGCTGTATGCGGCGGCGTACACCCACATTCTGGCAACACCGCAAATCACGCGTGACATTCGCGACCGAACGATTATTGGCGTGGTTAAAAACATAGATTACACCGACAGCAAAACCCGCCTGAGCATCCAGATCGATGGCAAGTATATTGATACCACCGGCGCGCCCATCGTACGGGTATCAATATCAGATGCGGGCACGATAAACATTGGTGACACGGTTCGCGCGGTGGTAAATCTGTATCGTCCAAATGCGCCGTATGCCGATGGCGCGTTTAACTATGCCCGATGGGCATACTTTAATCATTTGACAGCAACGGGCTATATCAAGGATTATGAAATTGTATCGCATGACCCGCCACACAATATGAACACTGTGCGTGATGCGATTCATAATAAATCAAATTCGTTCTTGGTCGACAGTTTGGTGTTGGGGTACAAGAATGCCGTTCCGCGCGACGACAGTCCGATATGGACATCGACCGGCGTTGGGCACGTATGGTCAATCAGTGGATTTCATATGACATTGGTTGGCGGGTGGCTGTTTGCTTTATTCTATTCCATATTTCGATTGATTGCGCCAATTACGCGACGTGTGCCCGCGCGGGTGCCGGCAACGATTTGCGCGTGGATGGGGCTGATATTATATCTGTTCCTGTCGGGGTGCGATGTGGCGACAATGCGCGCGCTTCTGATGACAACGCTGATATTTGCCGCCGTGGTATTTGGACGCAGCGCGATATCACTGCGCAACGTTTGCGTGGCAATGTGGATTATCATTTTAATAAATCCGCACTATGTTATGCAGGCCGGATTTCAATTATCATTCGCGGCGATATTTGGGCTGATTTGGTTCTGGGGCGTAATAAAGCCCAAAATGCCAGAAAATAAAATTCTGAAAGTTTTATGCACGGCGGCACTGACATCCATAGTTGCAACCGTATTTACCGCACCGTTTGTAATTGCGCACTTTGGGGCGTTTCCGCTGTACAGTTTGGTTGGCAATCTGGTGCTGTTGCCGATATTTTCGGTTGCGATTATGCCACTGGTTATTTTGGGGACGTTTACCGCGATGCTGGGGTGGCATGCGCCATTGGCACTGGCGGCGACGATTTATGATGCGGGTCTGCGCATTGCGCATGTAATTACGGATTTACCGTATGCCAGTTTACCGATGCCCAATATGCCGAATGCCGCGTTGATTATATTTATTGTGGCTGGGTGCGCGCTAATGTTTATTCGCGGCGTACGTCGGCGCATGAATTACGTAACCGCAACCATAATTGCAATCATTGGCGCGACAGTTGTTGTTGTCACACCACGCCCCGTATTCTATGCAACGCCAGATCATGAATTGGTTGGATTTGTTGAAAATGGAAAACTGAAATTCAATAAATCGCGCGCATCAAATCATTACTTTGCATTTAACACGTGGAAGCAAATAAATGGCGAGGACGCAGACACACCAAATCCACGCTATGTGCACGCAGGCGGCGTTTACACGTATCGCGCGCAAAAATTCACATTGGTATACATTCAGAAATTTGTGCCACTGATGAACAATATTGTTTCACTGTGCAATGATGACGGTGTTGATTATATTGTGTCGTATTTTCATATTGATGCGCCAAAATGCGCGAACAAAATTTTGCACGAAGGCGGAATTATGTTGTACCCATCGGGACGGGTTAAATATCTGAATGCGATGCGTCCGTGGAATAATCCGCAGAGATAAAATACAGACCAGACGCCGGTGCGGTTGGGCCCGCGGCACTGCGATTACGTGCGGCAAAAATTTCATCAATATCGTATGGTTTGCCCAGACCAATTTCCACCAATGTGCCGACCATATTGCGTACCTGATGATGCAAAAATGAACGCGCGGAAAATTCAAAAATCACATTATCGCCATCTGTGATAATATTGCAAGTGTCCAATGTTTTTATTGGGCTTTTTGCCTGACACTGGGTGGCGCGAAAACTGGTAAAATCATGATGTCCAATCAGACGCGTGGCCGCGGCGCGCATTGCATCAATATTCAGTTCGCGCGGAACCCACCATACACGATTCTTGTTCAGCACCGGCGCGGCGCGACGGTTCAGCACGACATAGCGATAATGGCGCGCCGTGCAATCAAAGCGCGCGTTAAAATCATCCGCCACCGCGTCACATGACAATATGACCACCGGTTTATCGGTCAAATAAAAATTCACCGCACGCATAACGGTATTTGCATCAAATGTGCCGTCCAAATCAAAATGCGCAACCATACCCAACGCATGCACGCCCGCATCGGTACGTCCAGCCGCGACAACGTCAGGACGCACGGCGCAAAATGCAAAAATCGCATCGCGCAAAATTGACTGCACAGATGGGCCTTGGCGGTTTTCTTGCCAGCCAATTAAATCTGTGCCATCGTATTCAAGTGTTATGCGGAATCGTGTCATTTCGTGTTATTTTGTTTTCTGTTGATCGGCATATATTTTTGCATATTTGAAATGACGACAGCAATCGTCATAGTTCACTAATTTTGGATTCTTCCACCCCAAACGGGCAAACAATGAATGATAGCATGCGTGCCACACATACATTGAACCAAAATGTTTACAGAACTGACACCAGCGCGGGAAATCAGTACCCTGAAATCCTTGATAATTGGTGCTGCATGAACATGGTTTATCGTCTTCGCCAAATTCCATATTATTCCCCTATTTTTATTTCTGCACCACGCAGGCCGTTTGTAAAACTTTTCCAATCCATTGGCTTTTTACCCGCCGGTTGAATTTGCAAGATTTCCAATTCACCGTTTTGCGCAATGCGCGTACGCAGAATCTTGACATCTGTGCCATTGATTTTTGTGCGTCCCGCACCAAGCGCACGAATCTGGTTATGTACCGCGCGCGCGCCACGCGACCAATCGATAATTTCGTCCGCGCCCGTCCATTTACGTGTGAACGTGGGCGTGCCTGTTTGCGCCACGGGCGGATATGCCGCGGGATTTGCCAGATATTCGGTCAACATTTCAGTACCGATTTTTGACACACGATTTTCAATATCATCGTTGGTATCGTCGTCGCCAATATCAAATGCGCGACGCATGTACACATCACCAGCATCCATTTCCGCGGTGATTTGCATCAGGCAAACCGCACTGTGCGCATCGCCATTGTAAATTGCGGTCTTTATTGGCGATGCCCCACGATATTTTGGCAGGTCACTGGGGTGAATATTGATGCATGGTGCGGACGACAAAACATTGTCGCGCAATATCACACCATATGACACCACCACAACCATATCAGGCGAAAAATTATATTCAGACGCACGGTTAAACACGGGAATATTTTTTGATTCTGCCCACACGTGCACCGGTGATTTGGTCAACACCTGTTTACGACCAACGGGTTTGGGGCCGCGCGTAAATACCGCCAATATTTCATGACCCACATTATAAATTGCGTCAAACATCGGAACAACGAACGCGGGCGTTCCCATCAGTACCAGTTTCATGCTTTGTGTTTCCTTACCTTGCGCATAACCATTTCACGACGCACCGGCGTCAGATAATCGATAAACAAAATTCCATCCAGATGGTCGGTTTCATGCTGAACAATACGCGCCGGCAGACCGGACATTTCCGCCCCTTGGGGCGTGCCATTTTCATCCGTCCATTCAACAACAACGGACGCGGGACGCGTAACATTTGCGTACACCGGCAGGTTGTCAGGCCCCAATACGGACAGGCAGCCCTCTTCCATCGTACAGGTATCGGCACTGCGCGAAATGATTTTTGGATTTATCATTTTGAATACCTGTTCGGTGTCAGGATTCATCATGACCAAGAAACGCTGTAACATACCAACCTGTGGCGCGGCCAAGCCAACGCCCGATTGATCACGCATCATACCAATCATTTCGTCCATAGTGGACAATATTTCCGGTGTGATTTCGGTAATTGGCGCGCACTTTTCACGCAGAACCAAATCACCACAAAGTTTCATTTGCAATTTACTCATCTTTATATTCCAATGCGATTTTTTTATTAGTTGTTATTCCACTTTTTTCTTTGATTCTGTCGAACAATCTGGACATATTTCCGCGTCCATCGGTCAGTTGTCCGCGTGCATTATTGTACGTCTTCATTGCGGATTCTATGCTTTTGCCGACCGCATTAAAGTTATCAACAAAACCAGAATATTTTTCATACAAATCGTTGACCAGCGCAATAACCTCTGTCACGTTCTTGTTTTGTTTGTCCATCTTTAACAATAATTCCACGGTTTTCAGCATCGGGAACAGCAGCGACGATGTGATAATCGCGACGTTTTTATTTTGCGCACTGGAATACAATTCCGGCTTTCTGCGCATTGCCAAAACATACGCGGATTCCAATGGCATAAACATAAACACGTAATCCAGACCAGAATCTTTGACCTTTTTCTGGTAATCTTTGTCGGACAGTTCGTTTATGTGCGCCTCGGTCGCGGCGACAAAATCCTTGGCATATTTTTCGCGTTCTTCGTCGGTTTCGGCGTTTTCGTATTGCAGGTAACTTTCCATAGAAACCTTGGAATCAATAATGATACGACGATTCCCCGGCAGGTTCACGATAAAATCAGGACGAATGTTTTTGCCATCATCGACGCGGGTAAATTCTTCCTTGGTGTAATCAACCCCTTCGACAAAGCCCAACATTTCCAGAATGTTTTCCAGATACATTTCGCCCCAGCAACCCTGACTCTTTTTATTTTTCAACGCATTGGCCAGATTGGTTGCCTCTTGCTGTAACGACTCACTTTTACTCAGCATATTTTTGATTTGTTCATCTATGCTGGTTTTGTTTTCCGTCGTGGTTTTTAACATTTCGGTGACTTTCTGTTCAAACCCCTCTTTCAATGCCTTCATTTCGTTCTGGACGGGGGTCAGCACGATTTTCTGGGTTTCTTGGACGGATTCTTTTTGTTTTTCAATCAGTTCACTGGAAATCGCCTTGAAATCATTCAGCATTTTTTCGCGGACACGCGTCAGGGTTTCAACCTCTTGCTTTTTTTCGGCGGCACTCTGTTGCAATGCACTGTTTTCGGTGCGCATGCGTTCGATTTCGCCACGCTGTTGCTGTAACAGTGCCTTTAACTGTGCAACCTCTATACGGCTGTCATCGGGATGTTTGGCAAACAGTGCCGTGACCAATGCGCCCAGTATGCACCCGACCGCAGTCCCAACGAAAAAAGCAATAAAATCCATGCGCAAACCTCTTTTCGGGGATTATACAATAAAAAAACTAAATAGCAAGCCGACCGCACTATTTACCGCGGCGTTTGGCTTTTGTGGGGGAATGCGCGTCCAAGATTTTCTTTTGTAATTCCAAGATTTGGGTTTCACGGTTTTTAATTGTTTCCAGCAATCGGTTATTTTCCAATCGCAATGCGTCCAAATCGCGACGACGCAGGACAATTTCACTGGTCAGGCGACGCGTTTTACGACGCGAAAACATCGTACTGATCAACGCACCAACCAATGCGCACGCAATGCCGACCGAAAAATCATATAAAAAATCCGTTATAACCATGCGATGATTATAACGGATTTATTTGCATTGCGCCCTAGGCATGTTTTCGCAGGCCCGTTTTGGCATCAACCCATACCTGTTCGGCGGCGATTTCCATCAGTGGCATATCAGATGGACTGTCAGAATAACTGCGCACGACGCGCGGTATAATTTTATTTTTTGACGCCCATGTGTCCAGTGCAACAACCTTGTTCGCGCCCCAGCACAAGAATTTATATTTCCACGGCCGCGCCGCGTCCATTTGCGATGTCAAAACCGCATCAAATTTAATATCACGCACCAGTTGTGGCACCAGGTAATCCGCACTGGCCGAAATCAAAACCACACGGCGACCCGCCGCGCGTTCGGACGCAACCTGTTCGCGGGCCCAGCCAAAGCGTTCCATTTTATGCTGTTTAATAAAATCAGGCGCAAAACGTTTAACCATATCCGCCGTTAAAAACCGACGCATTTTTTCGCGCCACCAAATGCCAGACGGGTTAAACATACGTACAATCGCCGCAACACCCATCAATGGCAAAAACAACCATGGGCGCAGCGAGTGGCGAAAACAATACCGACCAAATTCCACATTGGAATCACGCGCCGACAGCGTGCCATCAAAATCAAAAACAACGACATCTTGTTTCATCAACATATTACAAATCCTTTTGTGTTTTTCGGGCGTTATTATAACAATCTTTTGCTTGCACCGCAAATTTTATATTGTTATTATTGGATTGTTGTCACAAGCAGCTGACAGCGGGGTTTAGCGACCCTTTCTTGTACGCAGGCATACATGCGTGTTGGTATGCGTTTCTATCTCCAGCCATTGGGTTGGAGGGTGTGGAAATATTTTGAATACCACCACTATTTACAAGATAGTCGCTAACCTCCAACCGCCTTTGTTTTGTTGGCGGTTTTTCGTTCATGAAAAAACAAGGAGGTTAGAATGAAAAAACTAATATTAGCCAGCATATCTATATTGCTGGGCACGGCACCATCATATGGGGCCAACAACTGTTGTGGTGCGTGTCCGTATAACACAAGCCAAACAGAATGTACCAAAAATTGTTGCAAACGCGTTGATGGAACATACAAAACAGATCTGGGCAATGGTGTAATACACGTGCAAACTTTCAGAACAGATGTGGAATGTGGAATCACCGCAGCCGATAAAAACATGGTCACGTGCCACACGTCAGATAGATACATATGTGACTCCGGTTATTATGGAAATCCAAATTCATTAGACCCGACTTGTACAAGATGCCCATCGGGGGGAAGCACCACCGGCACAGGTGCAACAACTGTCACCAAATGTTATGTAACCTATGGTTCTGACAGCACGGGGGATTTTAGTTATACACAGCCCTGCCACTATGGCGAATAAAAAACGGGGCGATGCCCCGTTTTTTATTTGTTACGCGCCAGACGACGACGTGCATGTTCAATGATAAAGAACAATGCAGGCGTCAGTGTGAATGTGAATATCAAACTGGCCAACATACCACCAATCATAACCGCAGCCATTGCGACCTTCATACCGTCGGCCGACCACAACTGGGGCACCATACCGGTGATAACCGCGATTGATGTCATCAACACCATGTAACGCTTGTCGTTCAGTTCTGTCCACAGGGCGGATTTGGCATCTTCGCCGTTTTTAACACGTGCGATTGTTGGTTCCAGCACCAGAATGTTGTTATTCACCACCAGACCGACCAACATAACGAATGCCAACATAGCACCAACGTTCATTGACGCCCCCGACAGGAACAGCATCACAAACACGCCCGCGAATGATGTCAGAATTGACGTCGCGATTGTGAATGGGTGCGCCAGCGAGTTCATAATGGCCGCCAGCAACATAAATGTCAGCACAGTCGCCAAGAAGAACGCCTGACCGATTTCGCCGGTTGTTTCGTCTTGAATTTCAGACATACCACCGAATTCAGCACCATACCCCGCGTCCCAATCAATGGTATTCAGTGCGGACTGAATCTTGGCCTGAACAGGGCCCATTGTGGATTTACCGATATTGATATCGATTTCGGTAATTCTGTTCTTGTCCAGACGGCTGATGTTTGGCGTCGCGGTGGTGTTTTCAATTTTACCCAGCGACGACAACGCAACCATACCCTTTTGCGAGTTCACGTACACATTGTCAAACATTTCAGCGGTCTTGAACGGTTTTGCAAATTCCAAAACGATTGGATATTCTTCGCCCGCTTCCTTGTACTTGTAATCGTCGTTACCAAACAACGCCGTACGCAATGTTGAACCAGCATACGAATTTTTCACACCCCAGAAATCCATCTTGTTTTCATCAGGTATGAATTTGATTTCGTTACCTGGGGTTTGCTGGGCGCGAACGGCACTCTGAACCTCTGGTATCTGGTTTATCAATTCGATTGCGCGCGTGGCGTACGCTTCGCGTTTTGCATCATCTTCGCCGGTGATGTTCAAAACCATATCAGACGATATAGACGACGACATAGACGCGCCCGCACGAATCTGGATTTCGACATCTGGGATTGTCGCCAGACGTGGCAACATACGACGTGACAATTCCTTGTCAGACAATCTGCGATCTGCGCGATCAACCAATTCAATCTTGACCTTGATATTTTGCAGACCACGTTCGCCGATTTTCACAGATATTGATTTAACCTCCTTGAAATCGCGCAACTGTTCTTCGATTTGCGATGCAATATCACGGGACTTTTCAAACGTTGCGCCCATTGGTGCACGCGCCGTGATGTTGATTTCATTGTTGTCGGTTGCTGGTGAAAATTCATTACCAACGAATTTCATCAACGACATAGACGCAATAAAGATTGCAACAGCCAAACCAACAACGCGCCATGGGTGATTAAATTGTACATCAAACCATTTGTGCAGACGTGCAACCGCCGGTGATTCCGCCGTGGTAGAGGCAGCCGCCTTTTTAACCTTTTTCGGGGCGGCGTCAGATGACGTCAGACGCAAAATTTTTGCAATCATCATTGGGGTCAGCGTGAAACTGAACAGCAACGACAACAGTGTCAGGTACACAACGGTCATACCAAATTGAACCATGAACTGGCCAACGATACCGCCCATAAATGCCAATGGCAAGAACACCACGACGTTTGTTCCAACACCCGCCAGAACAGATACTGCGACCTTTTTCGTACCATCGATTGCGGCGTTTTCTGGGTCTTTGCCGGCACGCATTTCCTGCAATGCGGATTCAATCATAATAATCGCGTTTGACACCAATGTACCCAATGCTGACGAATACGCCAACAGTGTCATTGCATTGATTGTGAATCCACTGCCGTCCATAAAGAAGAAACCAGCAACCAATGACGCAGGAATCACAACACCCGCGATAATTGTTGAACGCCAGTTACGTGTGAATGCCAACAGAACCAATACTGTAAAGATAATACCCAAAACGATACCATCAATGGTGCTGTTTGTTTCGTCGGCAACCGCGGTTGACGAATCCGAAATAATTTCCATTGTGGCATTTGGGAAACGCGATTGCATGTCCGCCTGTAATTCCGGCATTTTTTTACGCAGTGCCTGTGAAATTTTAATTGCGTTACCATCAGATGCCTTGACCACAGATGCAATCACGACCGGTTCACCGTTGTAACGCGCACCTGTTTCAATATCACGCGCGGCATCGGTAATCGTCGCAACATCAGACAGTTTGAAACGCGCGCCTTCGACCGTGGTCAGGTGCAGGTTTGCAATTTCATCAACAGATGCAAATTCGCCAATAAAACGAACGTTTGATGAATTTGCCGATGTTTCAATTTTCCCCCCTGGAACATTCAGGTTACGCGCCGCCAATGCAGACACAACGTCCATAACCGTCGCACCACGCGCCGCCATCAATTCTGGGTTCATTTCAACACGAACAGCTCTGTCTTCTCCACCGAATACAGACACACTGGCAACGCCCTTGGTTGCGGTGATTTTATTTGCCAAGATGTTATCAACATATTCTTGCAAATCACGCGCAGACGCCCCGCGCAGAACGATATCAACGACCGATTCCTGCAATGGGTTCAATTTTTCAACAACGGGTTGTTTCAACGCGTCTGGAAATTCAGATGACAGTGCGTCGATTTTTGATTTAACCTCGCTGGATTTATCGTTTACGTTTACGCCCAAGTTAAATTCGGCCATAACGTAACCACCGTTTTCATACGCCTGTGATGTCAGTTTTTTTAATCCTGCAACCTCTGACATGGCGTCTTCGGCCTTTTTAATAACCTGTGATTCAATTTCCGCAGGCGATGCCCCAGGATACACGAACGATGCCGTTACCATTGGAAAGTCCAACGACGGTGTACGTTCAATGTTCATCTTTGGAAATGAAACCAAACCCAATACGACCCACATCAAAACAAACATAACGGTTGTTACGGGTCTGCGAACGAAAAACTTTAACATTTCTTTCCCCTTATTCCTTTACTTGAATTTTTTCACCGTCTGACACGTGCGTCAGAATGACGACGTCGCCATCGTTCAGACCGGACGAAATCAGTGCGTTTTCGGCATCTTGGCGTGCAACGACAACGTCGCGGGCACGTGCAATATCGCCATCGGCCACCATGACAACACCGTTGTTCACGGCATATACCGGCACGAAATGCCCCGTTGCACGAAATTCCGCATACTGCAAACCGTCCGCGACACCACGTGTGCGCACAATGTGCATACCAGAATCCAAATCAATATCAGGCGACACAGATACAATCACGCCACCTGCAACATGCTGGCCCGCACCGAATTTATGCGCGCGCCCCGACGCAACATATGCGCGATTGCTTTTAACCGCAATCGGTTCACGCAATACACCGGCCGTACGTTCAATTTGCTGAACGACAACCGGCACACCATCTGTTTGTGCGACGCGCGATGCATTATAGACCGAACGCGCATTTTCAATACCAATCATTGTAAAGCGAAATACCACCCACAAGACCAGCGCAACAACCAATCCAATAGACATGATTTTGCGCGCACGGGGCTGCTTTAACTGTTCCATCAAATGTTGTAACTTTTCCATTTTTATTCACCTAACTTTTCAACTGATTCTGCCGACATCAGAATATTGTACTTTGCATTCAGCAGTGCCATATCCAACTGGTACAGGCCCGCGGACACTTCGGCCAATTCAACCGCAGATGTTTGCCCCGCGGCGAAACGATCGCTGGAAATACCGTATGCCTTGGCCGCCAAATTACGTGCGTTTTCCAATGTCTTCAAATTACCACGCAGGTGGTTGTATTTATCAACCGCACGTGTGTATTCTTCGGATGTCATTTTCTTTGCCTTGTCCAAGTCCTGATGTGCGGCCTCGGCATTCATGGCCTCGACCGTGGCGTTGGCGCGATTTAGGCCGCCGCTGAAAATAGGAACTTGCAGAGACAGGCCCCAATATGCGGACTGGCTGTTGTTACGATTGAACATGTTGTTAAAATCTTTGTCCAATGCCATATAACTGTACGAACCAATCGCCGCCAATGTTGGGTATGCACCCGCGCGTTTCGAACGTGCCTGCTTTTCATACATGGCAACCTGATCCGCCATCGCCTGCAATTTTGGTGTGTTCTTGAATTGTGGCGCATTCAAATCATCAAATGCGGTTGGAAATTCATCGGTCAATATGATTTCTTCGTTCATATCGATACCCGCCAGAATCTTTAACATTCTGTATGCGGTGTCACGATTAAATTCGGCATCCGACAGGTTGATTTCCTTGGTCGCAATATCAGATTCAATTTTTACCAAATTGCTGCGGTTTGCACGACCGGCGGACGTCAAACTCTGCTTTGCACGACGCGCAGATTCCAAATCCTGTCTGGAAATCTTGACGATTTCGTCCGTCATTTTTGCCGTCCAATAAATATCGACCGCGCTATATTTGATTTCACGACGGGTGGCCTCGCGTCCGGATTCCGCCATCTTTATCGCACTGCGCACGCCGTCAACAGCATTGCCAATTTTGCCAAATGTGTAAATCGGCTGGCTGACATTCACGCCTGCCATAAAGATATTATCAGGCACATCTATACGCTTTACATCAACACCCAATGTATCCGCCAAAATCCCCCCCATTTCTGGTGTCAGGTTCACGCCGTATGATTTGAACGGCTCTTTGACATTTATCAGATTCATGTATGATACACTGCCATCAATCTTGAACCAACGATTGGAATTGGCAACGTCTAATGACGCCTGCGCCTTCTTTATATTTGCATCTGCCTTTTTCAGGTCTTGGGATTCGGCCAAAATCTTGTCCACAGCCGCGTCCAACGACAAATCCATTGCATTCGCATTTGCCGTCATGGCCGCAACCGTGCCACAGAAAATCGCCATAGCACGTCCGATTTTACGCATTTTTTAACTCCATCTTTACTAAAATGTTGTTCATTGTTTTTAACGCACCAGTCAATGCCACTTCGTCTTCTGGGGTAACGCTTTCAAACATGCGGGTCAACGCATTACGAAAACCATCCAATGCTTTTTCTGCCACCTTGGCCCCCGCCGCCGTGCATTCGTACCACGTGTTACGACGATCGTTTTCATCAATAGTGCGCGTAACCATACCATCGCGTTCCAGTTTGCGAAATGTCGCACACAAATTAGGTGTTGGAACCAGTTCGCGACGTGCAATTTCCTTTAACCGCGCGCGACCGCCCATATGCAGACGCACCAGAACAGTCATCTGATTCTTTGGATAAATACCGGATTCCAGCGGTTCTTTGCGCAGGCGTTCCGCCAACTTGTCCAAGGCCAGTATGTTTGATTCCAGCAAACGAATAAATTCTTTGCGAGCCATTTTTGCCCCCTTTTGGCAGATGGTGTGATTTATTCTCTTTTAATGATTAAAACACTTTTAATTATTAAAAACTTGAATGATTATATTTACAAAACAATTAAAAGCAAGTACAAAAACGTAAAAAAATGAAATTTTTTGGTGTTATTTTACGGCACGCGCATTTTTATTATTGCAAAAAATCAAAAGATATTTATAATCATAGACACCTTTGGGGTGTCGTCTAATGGTAGGACAAGAGATTTTGGTTCTCTTTATCATGGTTCGAATCCGTGCGCCCCAACCACCCTTCGCGTCTGCGACGCTTCGGGCGGCAAGCCCAAGCGGCATAGTTACAAGAAGGAGTGCCACACGTAGTTTTAACGAAGTGTGGCGAATTAGTGTCGCGTGTTTTTAATAAATATGTTTTACGTATATTTGATCAGAAGTATTTCAAATCCAGAACAACGGTACATTGGCATGACCGATGATTTGCCCACCCGTTTGAAACAACATAATTCTGGCTACTCCTTTCATACAGCAAAATATACTCCATGGAAATTGGTGAATTATTTCGCCTTTTCTGGTCGTCATGCCGCCGCCGAATTTGAAAAATATCTGAAAACTGGTTCAGGTCAGGCATTCGCGAACAGACATTTCTGGAATTAGATACGTTGCCCCGCAGGCATGTCGCATCTATGCGACAGCCGAGGGAATTGAGTGCGCCCCAACCACCCTTCGCGTCTGCGAGGCGGGACTTATCCCCTATAATTATCTGGTATGCGCAGGGACGGCGCACGCGAACAAATTCGCAAATGGATCGGGCACGTTCAGCGGGTTATACGGGCACACGGGATTCAGACGGTACGCACGTTCGGTCGACATATAGCGGCCCATATTGTCGCGTTCCATGCGATAGAATATACGACCACTGTGACCCAACGTATGTTCATATGACATATTATAACCCGCGGTCAATTTTGTGCCCGCTGACAATTTCGCCCCGCACATCAATGCGTCCAGACCACACGCGATTTTTGCAAATTCGGGCGCGGACGTCGGGTAAATTGTAAATGCCTTGGCATACTGGCAACATGTCGGTGATAAAATGCGTTCAACCGAAAAATCGTCGGGGCTTATTGTCTTGAACGTGACGCCGTTTTGAATCATCCACGGCATAATCGTACCCGCGACACGTAACCAATCGGCAACATCATACGCGGCGACGTGCATTTTCCATTCGTAATCGGTGTCTGAGTTTGCGCCATTGTGAATTACCCACACCGAACCATCACATGGCCGCAACGTGCCAGACGCAAAGTAAGGTTTGAAAAAATCGCCGTATGCAGACACCACCACCACCCCACGTTTAATATAATACACCGCAAAATTTTGTCAATCGCGCTGAATTATTTGCAAAGCGCAAAAAATCCTGATATGATTGTGCCGTTTGGTCCCATCGTCTAGCGGTCAGGACACCAGATTCTCATTCTGGGAACAGGGGTTCGATTCCCCTTGGGACTGCCAAAATAAAAAGCGTCGACTTGTTCGGCGATTTTTATTTTGTTGCACGTCACATGGGGAATCGAACCACGTGATTGGGGTTCGACCCGTGGCAAAAAGGCGGGCGGCGGCACGCCGGTTTGCGTCAGCAAATTTTGCAAGGGTGGCGGCAGCCAAGCCCCGCACGGGACTGCCAAAATAAAAAGCGTCGACTTGTTCGGCGATTTTTTATTTTGTTGTATGTCAATTTTTAGTGCGCTACGCGCGGCATCTATTTACTGGATTGCCACGCATCGCTACGCTTGCTCGCAATGACAATGGGGGGGCTCTAATGAATTTATTTGGCGGATGCTGTCGTGCGACGGGCGCGTTTGCAACCGGATTTATACAGCACGTCATATTCGTGACGCACCGCGTCCATCAATTCACGCTGGGGTGAATTTTTGTTATACCCCATCTGGGGCGACAGGTCACCGAAACGCGCATCTTCCCAATCAATAATTGCAATGACCTGCATCGTTTTGGGATCTGCGAAAAAGTTATCACACAAATCACCCTGTGACCAGCCGTACATATAGCGTGGCGCATCATCGGGCGTCGGTTTCAAATCGCGAATTTCAGCGGGGTCGGCACACGCCACCTGATATAAAAAGTTTGCCAGTTGGCGCGCCAATTTTGTTTTGTGTTTCAAGACCATATTTGGATTTAACTGGCGCACACCACAACCGTGCACAAATTCGTATTTACGAACGGGGATTTTATCGCGCCCCATATACAGCAATTCAACCGATGGAATATGTATCGGTGAAATCGGTTGCAGCGCATCGACAATGCGTTTTTCATTTTCCGCCAATTTGCGAAAATTACTGCGATACAATGGAAACTTGTATATCCATTGGTCGTTGACGGCAATCAGCAAACTGCGCCCCTGATAACCAACGAATGTTTTTATTTTGAAAATCTTAGTTCCCAAATCGCGACGAATAAAACGAATTTCACGCGCAACCGGTGAATTTAGAACCGCACGCACACGATTGCGTTCACGTTTATTCCAAACAAACGTGCACAACAGGTTTGTTAAAAAATGTGGCATTGATGTGAATATCATTGCGCCACCGTCAACAACTGTTTGGCGGTCAATAACAAATCAATCGCGGTGTCAATTTCATCGGCGTGATTCTGCGGCGTGGGCGCACTGGGTGCGGTGGTGGCAGCCGTCGGCGCAATATTTAACGCGGACGCGGTGTCTGGGAATGTGCCATCACGCAACAGTTTTTTTACCCCCGCGATTGTCATACCGCGCGTGTAGAGCAAATCACGTATCACCGTCAGGCGTGCAACCGTCTCAACGCGATAGTAACGGCGACCGCCCGCCCCCGTTGTCGGCTTTATGGCAACGGGAAACTGGCGTTCCCAATAACGCAGGGTATGCGCGGGTATGCCCAACTGTTTGGACACTTCGTTTATTGACGCAAAGTATTCAGTGTTTTGCATACGCGCCCCCGTGATTATTCTGCGATTTGTGCTGCGTCGGCTTCGACTTCTGCCTCTTCGGCTTCGTCACTGACGATAGAGATAGCGGACACCACGCGTTCGTTTTCGCCCGTGCGGAACAACGTTACACCCGCCGTTGCGCGACCCGCAATACGGACATCGTCAACCGGCGTACGGATGATTTTACCGCCATCGGTTACCATCATAACGTCATGACCATTTTCCACTGGGAATGAACCCGCAACCGCTGTGTTCTTGCCGCCCAGTTTGATGTTTGCGAAACCATTTCCGCCACGGTGTGTCGTACGATATTCATACGCACTGGTGCGTTTACCAAAACCGTTTTCAGATATGGTCAAAATAAACTGTTCGTTTGCAGCCATTTGCGCCATCTGGTCATCGGTCAGAACCAATGATGTTGCTTCTTCATCTTCGTCAGATGCCTCTTCGTCAACACCGGTTGCCGCACGACGTGCCGCGCGTGATTGTTTGATATATGCCGCGCGAACCGCCGCATCAGATTCACCGTGGTTCAGCATCGCCATACCAATAATGCGGTCATCTGCGCCCAGATTCATACCACGCACACCGGTTGAATTACGGCCGGCAAATACGCGGATTTCGTCCACTGGGAATCGTATGCAGCGACCACGATATGTTGCCAAAAATACGTCCTGATCTTCGTTACATGGCAGGACAGAAATCAAACTGTCACCGTCATCCAGTTTCATTGCAATTTTACCGTTTGCACGAATCTGGTCAAAGTCAGACATACGATTACGACGCACCGTACCGGACGCGGTTGCAAACATCAGGAAATGTTCCTTGCCAGATGCGCGAACGCGTTCAACCTCTTCTTCGGGTACTGGCAAGATTGCTGTAATTGTTTCGCCATTTTCCAGTGGCAACAGGTTGACCAATGGGCGTCCCTTGGCCGCGGCTGCTGCCTCTGGCAATTTATACGTTTTCAGTTTATAGCACAGCCCCTTGGAACTGAAGAACAACAGTGGTGTGTGCGTGTTTGCAACGAACACCTGAACCACGTAATCGTCATCCTTGGTCGTCATGGCATTGCGCCCCTTGCCCCCACGTTTCTGGGCACGATATGTATCCAGCGCAACACGTTTGATGTAACCAGTGTTCGACACGGTGACAACCATATCTTCGCGGGCAATCAAATCTTCGATATCAATGTCGATTTCGGCATCGGAAATTTCTGTGCGACGTGGTGATGACCAGTTATCACGCACAGACGCGGTTTCGTCGCGAATGATTTGAACGATACGTTCGTGACTGCCCAAAATGTCCAACAGGTCTTTTATCAACGCGCCCAGTTCGGTCAAATCTTCGTGAATCTTGTCGCGTTCCAAACCGGTCAAACGATGCAACTGTAATTCCAGAATTGCACGCGCCTGATCTTCGGACATATAGAACATGCCGTCTTTGTATTCTGTGTTTGGATCATCAATCAGTTGGATGTATGATTCGATGTCCGACGCACGCCAACCACGCGATACCAACGCATCACGCGCGGCATCTGGGTTTGGACTGGATTTAATCAATTCAATAACTTCGTCCAAATTACCAACCGCAACAGACAAGCCCAGCAATGTATGTGCACGGGCACGTGCCTTGTTCAAATCGAAAATCGTGCGGCGACGAATAACCTCGCATCGGAAATCAATGAACGCGTCCAGAACGCCACGAATATTGAACAACATTGGACGACCACGGTTCAGTGCCATCATGTTCACTGGGAAATTCGTCTGCATTTCTGTGTACTGGAACAAATGATTCAGTACAACGTCCGCAATCGCATCACGTTTCAATTCAACAACGATACGCAACCCTTCCTTGGACGATTCATCGCGGATTTCAGAAATCCCCTCGATACGTTTATCTTTTATCAATTCGGCGATTTTGATAATCATCTGGGCCTTGTTGACCTGATACGGAATTTCGTCCACAACGATTGCATCGTGATCGTGGAATTTTTCCATATGTGTTTTCGCACGAATGATAATCGAACCACGACCGGTTGTGTGCGCCTTGTACGCGCCGGCACGCCCCATAATCACAGCACCCGTCGGGAAATCGGGCCCAGGGATAATGCCAAACAATTCGTCGTCTGAAATATCTTTGTTGTCCAAAATTGCCAAAATACCATTGCAAATTTCGCCCAAATTATATGTTGGGGCGTTTGTTGCCATACCAACCGCAATACCCGAACCACCATTTACCAACAGGTTTGGAAACTTGGTCGGCAAAACAACCGGTTCTTGCAACGAACCATCAAAGTTCGGTTGCCAATCAACGGTGTCTTTGTCCATATCATCCATCAATGACGCGCCCAGTTTGGACAAGCGTGCCTCTGTATAACGCATGGCCGCGGGCTTATCACCGTCACGCGAACCAAAGTTACCCTGACCCTGAACCAATGTTTCACCCATCGAAAAATCTTGGGCCATACGGGCCATTGCCTCATAAATAGAACTGTCGCCATGCGGGTGGTATTTACCCATAACCTCGCCCACGATACGGGCAGATTTAACCGTTGGTTTGGTCGCAGGCGCAACATCGTTCATAACGTACAGGATTCGACGATGCACCGGTTTGCAACCATCGCGAACATCAGGCAACGCACGGTCGACAATAACAGACATCGCATAGTCCAAGAAACTGGTACGCATTTCATGTTCAATGGACGACTGTGGAATTTTAACGGCCGTGTCATCGGTATTATTGATAATTTCAGACATACTTACTTTTCCCCTATTTTTGATATAACGAGAATAGCAAATTTTTACGCTTTTGGTCAAGACATAAACCCTAAAAAACGCATTGACAAAAGAACAATTTGTGATATGCTGGGTCTGCTATGAAAAAACTGAAACAAGCCGTTAAAGATACACAAGATACCGTTGATGAAATGCTGGAAATGACCGGCGACACCAACAGTTTTTTGCGCATACAATTACAGGGCATTCGCTTTAACACGGCAGCAACCCTGTATATGATAAACGCGGCCGAGGCCGCAGCCGCACGGGCAACGGCAATAAAAGACGCTGCAATCAACGCATTGCGCCAGAAAATGCAGCATAAAAAGTAACATACACACGGGACTAAAACGATGTTTTTACCATTTTGGCGTTTGTTTTCACTGCTGTTCTCTTACTATTTGATGTTAGAGGGGCTGAAAAAGCTGGGATTGGTAAAATCTAAATAAAAAGGTTGCGTTTTATAAAAACCTGTGGTTAAATATACGCGCAAAAGGATTTAGTTATGGCAACAAAACGTACATATCAACCATCTAAAACACGCCGTGTCCAGACACACGGTTTTCGTGAAAGAATGGCAACCAAGGGCGGACGCGAGGTTTTGAATCGTCGTCGCGCGGCGGGGCGTAAACGCTTGGCCGTGAATGCCGCCAACTAAAAAATCCGCCGATTGGCGGTTTTTTTTATTAGAGTTCAAAGTGCAAAGATCAGAGTTCAAATAATGCGCGCTGCGCGCAGCATTAAACAAACCGGATTGCCGCGCTGCGCTCGCAATGACAAGACGCTAGAACTTTATCAGTAACCCTCCCCGTCGCACGTAAGTGCGACACCCCCTCCCGATGGAGGGGAATAAAAAACGCGCCGGCGGCGCACTGCTTTATTCATTTGCACTTTGAACTCTGAACTTTATAAAAACGGGGCATAGCCCCGTTTTTATTTAACCCATGTGCACATGACCGATGCATGTTCGATATCGCCTGTGCGGATTTTATGATGTGATGTGTCGCCGTCAATTTTGACATCAATTTCAACCTGAGGCGTGTCGGGATTGATTTCTTTTTTGAAATTCAATTCGATACTGCGCAATTTGTGTTCATTGCGATATGTGTAACCCACGCTTTCGGTCGCCCACACTGCATAGACCGCGTTATTTATATGCTGGTTCACATCAATGTCATCAAAGCGGCATTTGAATACGTGCGTTTTTTCCGGCGCGAAATCTGGGAACTTGCAGAATATTCTGTCCCATGCGCGCGCACCATTTTGCACCAATGTTGGCACGGCATCGTCCAAGCGCACCGGACGGCGCGTTGCCATATCAATCAGAACCCACTGTGACGTTGCACGCACCATCAGGCGGCCGTCTGCACCGCGAACCTCAAAATCACGGGTGGCGCGCAGCAATTCTTTCATTGATGGCCATGTGGAAAACGTCAGTTCTTCGCCCTCGCGCGGTAATTCGATAATATCGACCAGATAGTGTGTTACGACCCACGCCATATTGTGTTCGGTCAAAAAAGTACGACCACAACCCAATATTTCGGCATGCGTGTCCGCACACCCCTGTAATTCGTTCATCAGAATCAATGGACGAACATACCCATACCGGTCGCATTGATACGCTTGCAGTATGCGTTTCACTATCAGTTTTTCAGACACGGCGATTACCCCTGAATATTTTGCGCAACGACAAAATCAATCGCGTCACCCAACACGATTTCATTCGCACGCGCGGCGGATTTAATCACACCATGCAATGTCGCGGGCACGTCGGACGGAATTGTCAATGTTTCCAGTTTTGCACCATTGCCAACCTTGCGTTCTGTGCGCAGACCGCGTACATTGCGCAAAATGTCCAGCGCAATTTGCATGTCGCGAACATCGGTGTCACGCGATGCGTCCACCGCCGGAAATGCAGTCAGGTGCAGGGTCGCGCCCCCCTCAACATCACGATAAATTTTCTGCCACAATTCTTCGGTCAGGAATGGAATAAACGGTGCATACAAACCGATGATGGCACGCAGAACCTCAAACAATGTCCATTGCGCCGCCAGTTTCGATTTGGCGTCGTATTTTTCCGGCGACCAGAAACGATCCTTGATAAATTCCAGATACTGGTCACAGAATACCTCATAGAAGAATGTGTCAATGGCGGCACGGGAATTGTAATTATCGTATTTGTCCAAATTGCGACGGACATCTGCGATTGTTTTGTTCAATTCTGACAAAACCCATCTGTCTTCGATATGACGATCGGCAACCGCAACAGGCGCAGCCGATTTTGGATCAAAATCCGTCAGGTTCATCAGTGTGTATTTTGCAGCGTTCCACAATTTGGTCAACAGTTTTGAACCACGTTTAACCTCGTCATCACTGTATCTGATGTCGGTGCCGATTGGCGCGGTTGCAATCCAATAACGCAGTGCATCCGCACCGAACTTGTCAATAGTGGTCAATGGATCTGTACCGTTACCCTTGGTCTTGGACATCTTTTGCCCCTTGGCATCGCGTACCAGACCGTGGAAATTCACCGTGTGGAATGGAACGTCACCCATTACATAGATACCCATCATAATCATACGCGCCACCCAGAAGAAGATGATGTCCGCACCGGTGTACAGCAAATCGGTTGGGTAGTATTTCGACAGTTCTGGGGTCTGTTCCGGCCAACCCAATGTTGAAAATGGCCACAACGATGACGAGAACCATGTATCCAAGCAAGACGCATCGCGTGTCAATTCATGACCACCCGATTGTGCAATCGCGTCCGCTTCATTTTCTGCGACATAGATATTGCCGTCGGCATCATACCACGCTGGGATTTGATGTCCCCACCACAGTTGACGCGAAATAGACCATTCATGAATATCACGCATCCACGCCATAAACAGGTTATAACGGTGTTCGGGCATGAATTTAACCTTGCCTGCCTCGACCGCAGCGATGGCTTTTTCTGCCAATTTTGGGGCATCAACGAACCATTCGTCACGAACCATGTATTCAATTACAACATTGCCACGTTCGGAATATGGTGTTGGAATAATCTTGTCATCAATTTTAATCATCAGACCCGCGGCGTCCAAATCTTTGATAATTTCGGCACGTGCGGTAAATCTGTCCATACCACGATACTTTTCAGGCACAACATCAATGTCCGCCATTTTGGCATCACCGGTCAAAACGCATACCACCGGCAAATTGTGACGCAGACCAACCGCCCAGTCATCCTTGTCATGCGCAGGGGTAATTTTCACCGCACCCGTCCCCTTGTCAGGGTCAGCGTGCACATCGGCAATAACCGGAATTTCGATATTGGTCAACGGAATGATTGCAGTTTTACCAATCAGGTGTTTTAATTTTTCATTATCTGGGTGAATTGCAATCGCCTGATCGCCAAATAATGTTTCAGGACGTGTTGTCGCAATTTCAATAAAACCACCGTCTTTTAATGGGTATTTGAAGTAATAGAATTTACCATGTTCTTCGCGAACCTCTACCTCCAAATCAGAAATAGATGTTTGCTGTTTTGGACACCAGTTGACCAAGCGACGTGCGCGGTAAATCAACCCTTCGTTATACATCTTGACGAACAGTTTATTCACCGCCGCAGACAGACCAGCATCCATTGTAAAGCGTTCACGTGACCACACCGGCGTTACGCCCAGTGTGTGCAACTGTTTCATAATCTGGCCGCCCTTGTCCGCCTTCCATGCCCAGGCAATGTCCAATAATTCCTGTTTTGTTTTTGTGCGGGGATTGATGCCGCGTTTGGACAAATCGCGTTCCACCAACAACTGGGTTGCGATTGACGCATGGTCTGTCCCAGGTTGCCACAAAACGTCATAGCCGCACATACGTTTATAACGGCAAACAATATCGGTCAAAACATTGTCCAACGCATGCCCCATGTGCAGATTGCCCGTCACGTTTGGTGGTGGCATCATAATGCAAAATGCGGGCTTAGTCGATTTAACATCGTTGTCCCAGAAATGATTATTGTCCCAAAATTCCTGAATCTTGGTTTCAATTTCGCGTGCGTTGATATTTTTGCCCAATTCAATGTTCATTTTTAATTTGCCTTCGTATTATTTGTAATTACCCGCAAATCGTATCAGAATTATTTCAAAATTCAAGCACGCATATACGCGCGCGTGTGCGGTACTTGACAAAACACAAACATGTATTATTATCATAAAAAAAAGAGGCACACGATGCAACTAGATTATCTGACACTGTTAGAGCACACAATTCCATACACGTATGTGTCGGTGCTGAACACGCCGGAATCCACGGAATACTATATTGACCTGACCGACCCTGATGACGAAGAAGAATTTAGCATCGTGCTGAGTTGCCAGTACGCGGGCGCATCGGTCGGTGGTATGAACGCCATGTACACAATGTACGTCAATGGCAACATTGCGATGCAGGCAACCAAGCGTATTTTGAATTACGCGCCCACAGCAAAACAAAATTCGCTGCATCAAAGTAGAAAGTCGCCCAGCCACGCCGACAGATTGGAAAATCTGATTCGCCTGTGTTCTGCCAAGGTTATTTCCCAAGAAATAGAGGCACGCAAAAATCACATGATAAAGAGTGCCTTTATCAACACTAACAATTATTCAATCAGCTAGTTTTGTGCAACGCGAAGGGCGCGACAAAATGACACGCCATACACCGCCACCGCGCCGGCATGAACCAGCGCACGGCGCAATTCTGAAAATGTTGCGCCCGTGGTCATAACATCATCAACAATCAAAATCCGTTTTCCGCGAATACGATTTGGGTGCACGACCCGAAACACACCGTGAATATTTTCGGCACGCTGGCGTGCGTTTTTATGTCCCATATCGGGACGATATGTGCGGTGCACACTGTCCACGTCCAGACGCGCACCATATGCACGTGCGATTGGGCGCGCCAGTAATGTTGCCTGATTATACGTACGATGAACCAAACGCCGATACGCCAATGGCACAGGCATAACAATATCGGGCGAAATTTCCACATCACGCAATGCCCAAATACATGCGCGCGACATAAATCGTGCATATGCGGTGCGACCGCAATGCTTGAACGGCAACATCGCCGCGCGTGATGCATCGTCATAGACACACGCACTGCGCACCAAATCCAATTCACAACCACCGGACGCACATACCGGACATTTTGCATTTGGCGACAAATCCAGATTTGTTGGAAACGGGTAACCACACTGGGCACAATGTGGGCCATCAATCCAGTTAAACGCCGTCCAACAATCTGCGCACAATTCACCATGTAATGATACCGCCGTCTGGCACAGTGGACATGACGGCGGATACAGAAAATCAATCAAGCGAGCAAACAGATTACGAATTACCAACTCATACTCTTGTACGTTTTTTTGCCAATGGTGTCGCCAAATATATCGCGACGTTTTTGGGTCAATGTTTCATATTGGTCATTCGAAATCATACGCAGTACGAATCCATCTTCGTTACGCTGGGACAATACAGGTAATATACGCTGTTCGGAAACGCCACTGTCGCGCAAGACCTGTTCCACGATGGCCAAACGGCGTGCCGCCAATTTGCGCGCATCGTTACTGTTTGCGACGTTTTGTGGAATACCGACCTGAATCGCGCGTGTTGGATTTGCAACAACAATCCCCGCGTATTCAGACAGCAAATTATAATTATCACGTGACAATGCCGAATCATCGTCGCGGAATTTTATTTTGATTTCCAATGGGCGAATACCGCCAACCTCTGACAAATCACGACGCGATGTGAACCCCTCAATCGATGTGGTCATATCACTGGCCACGTCAAAACGGTTGTCCATCTGGTATGTCGACAGGTGTTTATTTTCAGACAAGAATGTTTTACGAAACGCCTTGCGCAATTCGGTTGGCGACATTTTTGTCATGTCATCACGCACCGCGGCGATACGTGGCGATTCGGATTTTTCAACCGCGCGAACAATCACATCATTGCTGTCCATTGGCACGACCAAGCGCGACAACGCAACATCATCTGTTTTGGGTGCGCTTTTCTGTGGCGTGGCGGACGCCGTTGAAACAATCGGACTGCGCACCGTGACATCGGCACGACGGGTGCGCGATGCATCGGCGACAACGGTATTATTCGTGGCGACACTGGCATTCGCACGCTGTTGCAATTCGTTCAGGTGTGCAATTTGCGCATCAAATTCAGACAATGCCGCCGTTGGTGTCGGCACATTTGCAGATGCGTTGTCGCGACGTGCAATCACAGTGCGCGCCGGCGCGGCAACCGCGCGGGACGAATCGATGTCTTCCTCTGGCAATAAACTGTCGGTGCGATATACAGCAAATTCAGATGCATCCGGCATACGCAATGGCGCATCCGATGTACTGCGCGCCCACAAATCCGCACTGGGGCGGTGTGGTGACAAAATATCATCACGGGTGGCAATGCGTTCACCCGTATCCACAGATGTATTCTTTGTGGTCACGACCGGTGCGGGCGTGGCTGATTTTTTCGCACTGCGTGCGACAACCTTTTTCGCATTCTGTACCGGTGCAACAGATACCGCCGGCGCGGGCGACGCAACCTGTGCGGTGGCGGGCGCGGCCACAACATCGCCAAATGCCGCACGTGCGGAAACACCGCCCGCCGCAATATTCACGACCGGCAGGCGGGCATTTGCCCACGCAGGTATAATTACAAATAATGATAACGCAGAAACAGCGATATGACGCATTTTCCTTTCCTTCCTGATTCAATCATAGAACAAATGACGAATCGCGCGCAAGCGGAAAATGCGTCTGATATTATTTTGTTATTTCATCGGCGATTAAATTCACCGCATTATTCGGCACGCATGACTTTTGCGCCATCTTGGCCAAGCGGGATGGATTATCAAACAATTCGGTCAATGTTGCCGTCAACCAACGCGCCGTAAATTTCGATTGTTCAATCGCAAACCCACCACCCAGATGCGCAAAACTGGCGGCATTGGCGGCCTGATCAGGATTGATGCCCAGTGGAACAAAAATCGCACCACGACCGATTGTTTCCAATTCTATGACCGTGCTGGCCCCACTGCGCCCAATAACCAAATCGGCATCGGCAATCGTCGCCGCCATATCGTGAATGAACGACAGCACGTTTGCATGGATTTTGTTTTCAGCATAGAATTTTTGCAGGCGCGCAACATTTTCAGGACGCGTCTGGTGCGTAACAAAAATCTTTTTATTTTTCATTGCGGCGATTGCCACCGGCACAACATCGTCCAAGATTTGCGCGCCCAGTGATCCGCCCGTGACCAGCAATTTGCCCTGCTGTGGAATCGGGCTGCCCGCCAAGGCCAAAAATTCACGACGCACCGGCAGCCCCGTATAAACCACACGTGCGGACGTGCCGGCTGGGATACCAGATACGGTTGGGAAACTGGTCATCAACGTTTTAACCCAACGCATTGTGAATTTATTTGCGCGACCAATCGCGGCATTTTGTTCATGCAAGAATGTTGGAATATGCCACACGTGCGCGGCAAACACCGCTGGCACAGATGCATAACCACCAAACGCAACCAAACGCGCGGGACGCGAAAACGCAAAGCGCAATGTCAATGCCGCCGCTGAAAACGCAATTTTGGACAGTGCGATGATTTGGTGCAGGCGACTCTTTGCGCCAACGCCCGACGCCCAAACGCACGCCAATTTCGCACCCGCCGGCGCACCATCGCGCACCATTTTCTTGACGCGACCGTCAGTTGAAATTATAACCCGATGTCCATGCGAAACCAATTCTGTCGCGACACTCAGTGCCGGAAAAACGTGTCCGCCCGTACCACCTGTTGCTATCCATATTTTCATGTTATTCCCCTATTTCCATTTGTCTTCGCGTATCAGTGCCAAAACCATACCGAACAGCAGACAGAATCCGATAAACGAACTGCCCCCGTATGAAATGAATGGCAATGTCATACCCTTGGGCGGCATCATATGCAATGTTGATGCCAGATTGATACATACCTGTGTTCCAAACAGTATTGCCGCACCACCCGTTGCATATAACACAAACGGATTGCGTGATGACATGGCGTCCGTGATCAAACGCTTTAACACATATACCAGCCCGCACAGCAATACGCACGCAACGATTGCACCAAAATCTTCGACAATGGCGGCATAAATAAAGTCGGTATGCGCATCGGGCAACGATTCTTTGACAAATGCGTCATCGCCACTGCCCAACAGGCCACCGTGCTGAATCGATTGAATTGATTGCGTTACCTGATACCGATCACCTTGGCCAGTAGCGAACGACACAAAGCGCGCGTGCACGTGTGGCATAATCATAAATGCGACCGCCCCCGCAACAATCCCAAAACCGACCAAACCGATTACAATCGACCATGGTAATCCCGCCAAAAATGTCATACCGCCAAACGTAATTGTGTACAAGAATGCCGTCCCAACGTCAGGGTGCAAAAACACAATCAACAGCACCGGCACAAATATCGCCAGATACGTCCACCAACTGAGTTTGCGGAAACGCCATGCATCACGCGACAAGAACATATTATCGCCATACGCACTGTGCATTTTATACAAGAACCACGCGGTCAGAATTACAAACCCAGGTTTCATGATATCTGATGGTGAAATATTTGTAATCGGCGTATGAACGAATCGGGCCGATCCCTTGATTCTATATGGTGCAATGCATGTCCACGCCAACAGCACCAGACCAACACCAACATTCAGCGCCGATATACCCAGCACCCATTTCTTTTTCAGCATGCTGGCCACAAATAGTGTTATCAATCCAATAACGTAAAACGGTATGGATTTTACCAAGAAAAAATACCACGGTTGGTGTATACGTTCGGCGGACACACTGCCCGCGGAAACGACGAAAATCGCCCCAACCAGCACCAGTGCCAACACCGCCCACAGCAGACGGCGGTCTACCTCTAGAATCCAACTGGTCAATGTACTGTCTTCGGTTCTTATGCTCATGCCCGTATTATACCATGATTTTTACGAAAATGTACCCGTCAAAAAATATTTTATAAAAAAAGCCCGCTTGCGCGGGCCGAGATACTTTATGCGAACTTTAACAATACCAACGCCAATCCTGAAAACAGAACCGACATGATAAAGAATCGGTCGACAATCTTGGTTTCTGGCCAACCCAATTCTTCGAAATGGTGATGCAATGGCGCGCGCAGGAATACGCGACGTCCCGTACCCGTAATCCGACGCGTAATTTTGAAGCACATTGTCTGAACGAATGACGACATCAGAATAATCACCATCATACCCGCGGCAATGCCCATAATGATTTCTGATTTCAGCAACATTGCAACCGTGCCCATAAATCCGCCCAGTGCCAGTGACCCAACGTCACCCATAAATATTGCCGCCGGCCGCGCGTTATACCACAAGAATCCCAACACGGCGCCAAATGCCGCGCCCAGCACCGCATACAGGCCGGATGCCGTTGGCAAGAACATAACCGTATCCATAAATCCGATACGTGTTGCACCATACAGCGCGACCACCAACACGACCAGCACCGGCATATATAACTTTGCCAGCATACCGTCCAAACCGTCGGTGATATTTGTTGCATTTGCAGACCCGCAAATAACGAAATATGCAAACACATAATACAGCAGTCCCAATGGCAAAATTATGCCCGCCCCCAATGCCAGTGAATATTCTGGAATATATGGTGGCATAATGCTGTTTATCATGTACGCCAATATAACAACGCATACCCCTTCGGTGACCAGACGTGTCAATGGCGACAGACCGTTCGATGCCTTTTTAGATTGCGATGTAACCTTTTTATAATCGTCAATAAATCCAATCGCCGCAAACATAACCAATGCCGCCAGCGCAATCCACGCGGCGCGGCTGTCGGTTGGCATAAACAATACCGACGAAATTAAAATTGCCAGCACGACCAAGATTCCACCCATGGTTGGCGTGCCCGCCTTTTGCCGATGGGATTCTGGAACGTTTTCACTGATGGGCTGGCCCTTTTTCTGCCACGCGTGCATGGCGGCAATAAATGGGCGGCCAAACAACAGCATTATCAAAAACGACAGTCCAAATGCCGCCGCAAATTGTGTCCAGCCACTGGCAAAAAAACTGAATCCGCGCGACAGAAAAAAATTAGTCAGCATAAAAAACTCCTTCTTATGCTGACCATTTTATCACAAAGATGTGGCAAAATAAATCTTATTTCGCAACACATTCAATCGCAACCGCGGTATCATCATCGCCCAAGAATAATGTCCAATCTTCGCCCTTGTTCCACAGTGTGACATCCGTGTCATTCAACACGCCGACATAGCGCGCGCCCGATGCAGAAATCGCATGGTTCAATGTTGCCGCATCACCATTGATTGTGGCATCGATTGTATCGCCCGTATCGGACAACGTAATTTCAACATCGTAATCGCCACATGTGCGAATGATTGCATTGCTTTCTTTTGGCTTGTCACATGCCGCGACCGACAATGCCGCCACCAATCCAATCAGAACCCGTTTCATAGTAAATTCCCCCTTTCGTATTCTGGTGCACAGAATATCACATTTTCAAAAAATGTTAAATTAAAATACGCCACCAACCACAGGATTTGATTCCGCGCGACGTGCGGCGGGTGCTGGGTTTGGTTTTTGACCGGTCTTGAATGCCTCTGTAATTATCACGCCATCGGGATCAGACGCGGCGGCCGCGCCACTGCGACGATTTACGCGAACAAATGTCAAACCATCGGGAACTGAAAACGGCTGATTTTTCTGGCCCGCCAATGCGGTTGTCATAAATTCAGAAAATACACGTGCGGCCTGATGACTGCCCGCGCCACGTCCCAACGGCCGCGGTGTATCAAAGCCCAGATATACGCCCGCAATTAAATTTTTGGAAAATCCAACGAACCATACATCTTTGACATCGTTGGTTGTGCCGGTCTTACCCGCAATCGTGTGACCCGCAACACGCGCCTGTTTGCCCGTGCCACGTTCGACCGTACCTTGCAAAATCGATACCAGTTGATACAAACTCTGTGCATCGGACAAGGGTTCTGATTCCACCGTTTTTGGTGTTGGCTGCATATCATCAGACCATGCGACCATTTCAGTTGGTGTGCCATCAATTACGCGACCATATCTGTCCTCGATATAATCGACCAATTTCGGCTGAATTACATGCCCGCCATTTACAAATGCCGAATACCCCAGCACCAGATTTTGCAATGTTGTTTCGCCCGACCCCAATGCCAATGACAGATTGATGTTCTTCAAATTCTGGGGGTATACGCCAAAACGCTGTGCAACCTCGATAGCATTGGACACGCCGATTTTTTCAACCAAGCGCACCGCCGGCACATTACGTGATGTTTCCAATGCCAAGCGTAATGGTACATCGCCCAAGAATTTCTTGTCGTAATTTTCAGGTTTCCACAATGTGTCATCTTCGCGCCAGCCAACGATTGGTGCGTCCAGTATCATCGCCTCTGGCGACATGCCGCGTTCCAACGCCGCCAAATACACAAATGGTTTTATTGTTGAACCGATTTGACGCATCGCCTGTGTTGCGCGGTTAAACGAACTGTCTGCAAAAGAACGCCCGCCCGTCATCGCCACAATGCGCCCCGTATGCGGGTTCATTGCGATAATCGCGCCCTGCAATTTCGGTTCGTTTTCACCACGGTTTGCGTTATATCTGTCCAATTCTTTATTCAATGCCGTGGCGGCCGCACGCTGTAATTCCGGCACAATGGTTGTTTTGATATACAAGCCATCGTTATACAGTTTTTCGCGCCCGATTGTATTCAGTAATTGACGGCGAACATCTTCGGCGAAATATTGAAAATCCAATTCCATTTGTGCGGTAAATCCACTGTTGATATTCAGCGGTTCGGCCGCGGCGGCATCTGCCTGTTCTTGGGTAATATACTTTTCCGCAACCATACGGCGCAAAACATAATTACGACGTTCAACCGCACGATCACGGTTATTTGGTGCTTTTGGTAATGATGCCAAAAACGCACATTCCGCCAATGACAATTCCGAAACGGGCTTGTTAAAATACATCAATGCCGCCGACCCAACACCATACGCGCGCGCGCCCAAGAATATCTGGTTCAAATACAGGGTCATAATATGCTGCTTTGAAAACGTACGTTCCAAACGCAGGGCCAAAATCGCCTCTTTAATCTTGCGCGACAGCGTACGTTCAGATGTCAGGAAAAAGTTCTTTGCAACCTGTTGCGTGATGGTTGATGCGCCTGAAAAATTGGTATGGAAACCCATCGCCCCCAATGTGTTGTTTATGACCGCACGCGTAATACCCTGAATATCAATACCAGGGTGCGTCCAGAAATTCTGATCTTCGGCCGCAACAAATGCATTTACCAACTGGGGCGGCATATCGGCAAAGTCAATAAATACGCGACGTTCTTCGGCGTATTCAATCAGCAGCGACCCGTCCGACGCATACAGGCGCGTTGCAACCGGTGGTGCATATGTTGCCAATTTTTTATAATCCGGCAAATCATTGCCATAAATCAGCACCAATGCCGCCAGTGCCGCGATTCCCGCGGTAAAGCACCAGAATATAATGTTTAACAAAATGCGTAAGAACTTTTTGAATTTCATGACACAAAGTTTAAGATATTTATTTCAACTTTGCAAGTACATGACAAAAAGAAAGCGGGGCAAATGCCCCGCGAATTACAATTCAATTTTACCATTGGTTGCAATTAAATCCGCACCCATGGAAATTTTTCCGCCCGCTTCGCGTACCAACAGGTCACCAGCGGCAATTTCGGCAAAGTCCAATGGGTCAGATACGAAACCATCAAATTTGCCCGATGCAACCCACGCCAAATCCAATGCAGGACAACCCGTGCGACGAATGTCCGCCGATACCGTGCGCGAATCGTTCGTGTTAAATGCAACCGTTGCGTTTGGCAATTCTGCGATATTAGAAACCTTGACACGGGCGGAATGAAACGCGGAAAACGCGTATGCGCCACGTTCCGCCTCTGCATAATACAGGCGTTCGTCGATTGGTGAATACACCAATGCGATTTTGGTTTCGTCGTTTGTGCGCAACGCCAATGAAATCGCAAAATGCGGATTTGCACGAACAAAGTTCGCCGCACCCGACAGTGACAGCACGAATTCATCGCGACCATCGCCATCACGCGTTACGTTTGGCGTCAACAGGCCCGCCGATGGGCGCACCAACAACAAATCGTTCAGGATACTTTCTTCGATACGGGCAGACGCCTTTTGCACAAAGTCGTGTGCACCATGCAATGACTGTTGCAGGTTTTCAATTTCACCAAAGTCATGGCGCAACCCACTGGCCGTGCGTTGTAATGCCATAAACATCTTGTTTAATTCCGTTGAACCTTTTATCAACAGTTCCATTTCGGCGCCCCGTTTCCGTATTTTAGATTAGAAGTTAAACCCAGCAAATTTCCCCTTGAACTTTTCAACGCGCTGGCCCTTTTCACCAGAGTTTGTACGCTGGCCAGTCCATGCACTGTGGTTCAGGTTATCTGTGGACAAAATCAAATCTTTTTTAACAGAACTGTACATTTTTACGGTCTTGCCGTCTGTACGCGTGACGTTGATTTCGTGATATTCAGGATGAATTCCTTTTTTCATCTTATTACCCTTTGTTTAAATTTTTTAGCGTGCAGATTATACAAGGATTTTTCTGTATTGCAAGAAATATTAGTAACGACCGATGCACCCAAGGTATGAATTGCCCGTAGATTCCAGTACATTTATGAACTGTGACTGGTTTTTGCCAGAAAACAGTGCCAAAATCGTGCCCGCGTCCGTGGCCAACATATCAGCCACCGTTGCAATGCCGGAATTCATCTTTTTGAAAAATCCGCTGGTTGGGTATATTTCCGCCGCCAGTAATTGATTTTGACCCGAATTATGCGCGGCCGCCGCCGCAGATGACGCACGAATAACCATCAACTGGCATTCTGGCGATATAATCAATTTGTCGGTAACAACCGCATCAGACCCCAGTAATTCGCCCCACCAACCGGTCGATTCACAAAAAACAGGGTAATATATCGTTGCGTCCGGATTATCACGCAGCGCACCCGCCACGTCCAAATCATCGGTCATAACATCAGGCATTATACCGGTTGCAGTATTTATGACCTTGCGCGACAGGCGGTAATCATCATCGCCGGTCGTTCTGCGTGGCCAATAAAGAATCGGATATTGCTTCATTGCTAAGAATTATATCAGATTCGGACTGCACAAAAAAGGGGGGCATGTTAAATAAAGGGCTTGATTTTTTATTTTTTTATCACGGCGTACCATTTTTTCAGGTCGCCCCACAGGGTATTCAGGTCTTTTTTCACCCCTTCATAGAAAGACGTTGGAATATTTACGTTGGCAAACAACGTCTTGACCAGCGCAGGAATCATAATCATGAACATTGTGATAAAGATTCCCATCAGCAGGATTGTGATAATGCTGTCGTTACGCAACATCAGTCCATCTATCAAAAATTGCGAATCGTTTTGCGCCATCGCGGTGGCCAAACGTGATGCCCCACCCCACGATCCAAACACCGCATTCAAAAACATCACCGCAAATGTTATAAATACGCCAACCATGGCGATGCCCGCCGTCCCTTTGACGACGTCATTTACAATCGCCTGAATATTTTTGCCACCACTGGGGAATATTGGCCAGCCCGAAAACAGCCACGACAGGAACATAAATGGCAGCATTATTAAATCCATGGACAGTTTTATAAAAACCTCTAAAAAATACAGGGGCACGGGCAACAATGCCATCAGAAACAGCACCAGCACCAACAGGCCTGCGAAAAAGATTGGAACATTTGGGAATACCGGCACATTCCACATCAATTTGTGCATATATTGTGTATCAAACGCCATATTCATCATTGTCCAACCAACCGTCATGCCCAGACCTGTTATCTGGTGCACATTGGCAATTTCACATGTCAGTCCGTGGCGCAGGTTTGGCGAATATGCGCCCGCATTTGCCGCGGCGACGTCAACCGATACAGAATCGGCGACGGCGGTTGCAACCATGCATTCGGCAAACTTCTCGTTACCGGTAACCGCCCTATTCAGCGAAAAACCAACACTGAATACCGGTTCAAAAATAATGTCATTTAACATGCGCGGCAATGGAATCAACAGCAACGCGCACACCGCGGTCAGTTTTATCAGGTGCGTACTGAATGCGCCGGCAATCGACCATGGTTGATCAAGCTTGGCATTCAAAAAACCAGAAAAAATTTTCCACGCGAACCATACCGCGGTCAATCCCGCCGCGATTGGAATTATCACGCCGCCAATCGCACTGTACACGCGTGGCAACAGGTTGGACATTGCCGTGACGATATCTGAAAATAACTGGCACGACCAACACGATGAAAAGAAGTTCATTGCGTCCGCCATATTGGTCGGCGACATGTTACGATATATTGAATACCCCAATATGCCCGTTGCACCAATCAGGCCCTGAATTATAAATGGCGCAACCGCGCCCGCCGAAAATGGCAGGAACGATAAAAAAACAATCCAAAACTGTTTCAAACGGCTCATTTTATTTGTAATTATATCACATTTTGTCCCAAATTGTGATATAATTGAACAGATAATTTAGATACCAGAGAGAATGTTTTTATCGAAACGCAATCTTTTTACGTGCATGATGCGCGCATTGCCCATGTTGGCGATTGCGGCGTTTTGTGTGGGCGTACCCGTGCCGGCATTTGCACAGTATGAAATTGTTGATGCATTAAATCTGGCCCCGCTGGTGCCGATTGTGTTGGACGCACTGATGGCGGTGGCGACGGGTGGTTATGAATTTTTTGTGGGTAATGGCGACGGTATAATTTACGTTCTGATATGGGGGTTTGTTGCCGTTTCCATATCGCTGTATTTGATTAAATTATACCTGCCAAAATTGTGGGTGGGATTCTTTGGATTTTCAGGTGGCGGGGATTTTTCATCGGGCAAGGTTACAGCCGAAAAAATTACAACAAATGTTTTGCATTCCGGATTTCGTGCGATTTTTGCCGCGGTTGTATTATTACAGATTCGCCCCGTGTACGTAACCGAATGGTTGGTCAATCCGTTCTTGCAATTCGGTGCACTGTATACGCACAGCATTACCGAGACGATAAATGAAAGCGGCGTTGCCGCACCCGCCGTGGAATGTCCGCCCGACATTGTGGCGCACGGATGGATTAGCAAATCATCATGCGAATTTTTGGTGCAACCGGTATCTGACATATCGCACGCCAACAACCAGATTATCAAACGCGGTTTTGAATTTATTGTGCGCGGGTTGCGTGGGCTGTTGACATTAGTGCCGCACGGTGGCGAAGATTTCATGAATGTCATATCTGGTATTCTGTTGGTTGTTGCATTTGTGGGCAGCAACCTGTTCATGGCATTGCTGATTATTCAGGCGATATTTAATTTCGGTATGGCGTTGGTATTGTACCCGTTTCAGGTTCTGACGTGGGTGGCAAAACCAAAGGATGTGAACAAGTGGTTTGATGTGTGGCCGGCATTTTCCGGCATTACCAAGGCATTGCAACGCCTGATTATCACGATGATTGCGTGTGCGTTTATTTTGTGCGTCAATTTGGCGATTGTGAAATCATTGTTTAATTGGTCAAGTTCTGTGTTCGTGGTTGCCGCCGGTGGTACGGCCACGACCAACATGCCCCAGATGGCAAATGCCGGCATTGGATTTGGTGGGCATTCAATGTTGTGGATTTCATCAATACTGACGTTCTATTTGATGTTACGCATATTTGAAATGACCCGTGACCAGTTAAATTCTTATGTCGGGTCTGGCATGGACAAGTTGTATAAACAGGTGGGTTCTGACGCGTCCAGAACATGGGGCGACGCCAAGAATCTGGGCAAGCAAATTGGCAAGATAGCAGGTTGGATTAAAAAGAAATGAACGGTTTTATGGATTCTTTAGTTGATTCTGCCGTCCAGTGCTGGGGGTGCGAGGTTTTTGACCGCCTGTTTCAGATTGTATCAACGGCGGCCGCCGCGGTGTATAAACAATTCGCAATTTTCTGTGCGATTATATTCTGCGTGCTGTTTGCGTTCTTTGTCATCAATGCCGTATGGCAGAATATCAAGGGTGGCGTGCGCGATCCGTGGTACGCAAAATCCATACGACCGGTATTTATAAATTCACTGGTGGCATTGACGTTCCTGTCCATGGGGGTTATGTTCCCGCGATTTATGACACAAGTCACATTTGAACCTGCATCAAAAATCGCATTGGTATACAGCCAGAGCATGCTGCAAACCAACACCGATACAGTAAATGAAAAGGTTACGTACCAACCGATGGAAATGGCCAATGATGGATTCTATCGCCCGCAATTACGTGACACGATTATTTTATTGATGAAGACGACGATAACACAGTTTCAATCGTTTATGAAACTGGGGATTGCCGTGATGGACAGCGCGTTCACATGGAAAGCACTGTTGGGTATTGGCGCGCTGATAAAACATATTGGACTGTTCTTTGTTGGGCTGTATTTATTCTATGGATTTTTCAAGTTATTTGTGCGGTTCTGTTTTTACTTTGTGGACATTATCATTGCGATGATGTTCTTTGCATTTTTCTTTCCATTATCACTGGTTATGGTTTCGTTCAAGGGGGCATCGGACGTGCCGTCGTGGATGTCAGGATTGGGTTCAAAACTGGGGGTTGGACAATTCAAAAGTTTGTTAAACGCGATTATATCGCTGGCGTCGTGCGTGCTGACATATACGGTAATCATGGTGATTATTGCGAAATTCTTTTCAGCCCCAGGGACATCGGCCGCCGAACTGATGGGTGCGATTTTATCGGGTGATGTTTTTGCAGCCGACCTGAACGAAGATAATTTGGCACAGATTACGTTGATGAGTGCGGTTGTTCTGGTCTATGTTTTGAATTTCATATATGACCAGATTCCACAGGTTACAAAAATGGTTCTGTCGGCGTTTGATGTCAGCGAAGAACACAAGATGGGCGACCAGTTGGCCGATGACGCAATGCGCCTGACCACGGACGCGGTACAGGCCGCAACGAAAATAGTTAAAACAGTTCTGTCGGGTGGCGACACGCCCAAGAAAGACGACAAAGGCGGTGCGAAATGATGAAAGCAAAACTGATTTCCATTGCCATTCGTTTCTTGATGGGCGCGATTGCGATTGGGTTGGGCATATGGTATTTGTCGTCGTCCATTGGTGGGGCAGCATTGACGTACACAAGCACACAAAACTTTTTAACCGCGATTGGTGCGGGCGATGATATTGCCAGCGCAAACGGATGTTTCCTGTGTGGGTATATTGCCGAACTGTTCAGTGTGATTGGTAATGCCGCAGAAATATTCTGGACGGCGATGCTGGACAACATCTGGATTTTGTTGGTGATTGGGTTTGGCATTTACCTGTTTATATACACGACGCAATATATTTGGGACGCCGCGAAAAAGACCACTGCACTGGACACCAAGGAAAAGAAACTGGAATTTTCCGCATGGTTTGACAAAGTATGGCGGCAGGCCGCGCGCATAATGTTTGTTGGCGCAATTCTGGGAACATTGGGCATGGGTGGCACAACCGCGTTGCGCGCGATTTCAAATGTTACAATTACACCGGTGTTATATGTTGGTGCGGAAATGTCCATGGCGGCATCAGGCGTTGTTGATGCCGCGCAATGTGGTGCGATTGAAAACCCCGCATCGGGCGATTTGTTAAATCCAATTCTGCAACCGTTTATGTGCACGATGGGCAACCTGAACGCCGTAATGTTGGCGGGGGCCGCCGGCGGATTTGCGATGATGAATTATGCGTGGCTGGGTCTGGGTGGCGGCGCGTTTACGTGGATTGCGGGATTTGTGCTGGTAATAATGTTTTTGATAATTGGATTTGACCTGTTTTTCCAAGTGTTGTCGGTCGTGTTCAAATTGGTGTTTATTATCATATTCTTGCCGCTGATAATTGCCGCAACCGCGTTCGAGGGGACATGGAAACTGGCCAGCAATGTCGTTGCAAATGCGGTAACAATGCTGGTTAAATCCGCGGTTCAGATTGTTGCGATTTCGTTAAAGATTCTGATTATATACGCAACGGTATCATTTGCCGCCGACGAATATTTCCCAGGGCCCGCCGATGGGTACAGTGCGATTATACCGCCACTGTTGGGGCGCACGGTGGAAAATCCAGATGCGCAAACAATGTCTGTTATGAACGTATTTGCCACATGTGAACGCGTTGCATTATCAGATGGCGAAATGGACGCAGACAAGTTCAAAGATTGCTTTACCGCCCAGCGCGCGATGGTTGAACGCACGTATCCGAATGCGTTCGATTTCTTGGACGACGGATTTTATTTCTTGCTGATAATGTTCTTTATGTTCGTGTTGTATTTCTTTGCCATATCGCCAAAGGTTGATGCGATTCTGGGCAAAGGCAGCAAGGAACAATTCGATTTTGGCACATGGGCCAAGGATTTGGGTAAAAAGATTTGGGGCGTCCCACAACAGGTATTTGATGCCGTATCCAAGGCCGCAGGAAAGAAAGATTGATGAAACGTGCAATGAAATTTTTATCAAATTTAATTATGTGCGCCGCGATTATGTTTGCCGCGCCGGTGTCCGCCGCGACCAATTTACCGGCGGGCGGTGACATTGGTGAATTTGGCGCGTGGACAACGGAACACAATCTGGAATCTTTTACCAATGACATGTCGCGCGATTTAACCGAATTTCAATCCGGTTTTCAAAATCAACAGTTGGTCAAAGATTATGTCCCGATTGAGGCCAAAGCCGGTCTGGCATTTATGAACGCTATGTCATGGGTGGCGGAAATACTGGACGGGTCATTAGTGCGTTTCGTGGTGATATTTATTATTATCGCATATATATTCTGGGCGATGTTTGAAACGTACCAGATGATGACCACAAAATCCAACGTGCGTGATTTGGCAAAAAGCGTCGTCAAAAAAGGCGCAACGATTGCGATATGGATTATTATCTTGCAATTCGGGCCGGCGCGTGTGTTTATGTGGATTATGGGCCCAATTATTACAGTCGGGACATATCTGTCGGACTTTATTTTGAACACGATTGCAGATGTTGCGGGTGTGGATTTGCCCGATACGTGCACCGCGATTCGTGAGTACACCGCCGCGCATACACCGGCACGTATGTTGATTGATGCAAATGCCGCCGCCGATATGATGTGCGTGCCAACACGATTGTCGGGATTTTTCTATACGGCGATTGCCGCCGGATTCAAATGGATGCTGGCGGGGATTGGGCACAGTGCATTTTCATTTGTGATTGGCGTGGCGTTTGTCGTGCTGTTTGTATATAACGCGTTCAAGTTTGCATTTATCGCGCTGGGCGTGATTGCTGATTTATTCTTGGCCGTGATAATGTTGCCATTTACCGCGATTGCCGAAACCGTTGGCAAAACATCGTACAAGGGAATTGCCGGCACGATATTCAATGGGTTCTTGGGATTGTTCAAGGTGGAATCATTGTCCGCCCAGATTCAGCGTTTCATAAATGCGGCGTTATATTTTGTGTCGCTGTCGATTGTGGTTGCGCTGTGCGCGGCATTGTTGTCGGGAATTATTGATATGAATATGGCCGCCCAAGTCCCCAGTTTGAAAGACGATAATTTTATGGTTGTGTTGCTGTCGGGAATTTTGGTGGCGTATTTGGCAAATCACGCAATGGACATTGCCAAGAAAATCGGTGGCAGCATTGATGACAGCATGGGTCAAAAGATTAAATCAGAGGCAACGCGTCTGTGGAATAATGCATACGGCGAATACAAAAAGTGGAAAAAGATTATCAAGGAAAACAAGAAATAAAATCAGTCTACAAATTCCAGATAATCACGTGCGACCTTTTTTATACCACGTGTGCGGAATGCAACAGTTAAAATATTACCCGCATCTTCGATAACAACACCGCGTCCCATATCGGCGTGCGATACCAGACGCCCAACCACGCTTTTGGGTGCGGTGGACTGTGGCGTGGGGCGACGCGCGGTGTATGACGGACGGGGCGCGGTTGACGTGCGAATATTGCGCGGGCCGCCCCCTTGGAAATCCAAGAAATGATTGTCCATTTCCGTGATAAAACGGCTGGGCGAATTATACTGGCGCGAGCCGAACACCATGCGCGACATTGCGTTTGAAATAATTGCACGACGACGCGCACGCGTGATTGCCACGTATGCCAAGCGGCGTTCTTCTTCCAATCCGCCACCGTCAATCGCCATGTCATTTGGGAAAATGCCATCTTCCCATGCGGGCAAAAATACTGTGTTAAATTCCAGTCCCTTGGCCGCGTGAATGGTCATAATGCTGACTGCATCAATCACGGGCGTGGCATCGTTATCATTGTCGTCCGCCGTCATCAATGCCGCATGTTCCAAGAAATCCGGCAACGTATCATACTTTGCAATTACGTTTGTTATCAATTCACGAATATTGTCCAACCGTTCGCCGGCATCCGTATCCTTGGACGTGCGCCAATAATTTATATAGCCCGATTTTTCCAATATTGTGCGCGCCGCATCCATTGGGTGCATACCCGCCCAATCAAAATCAAATGCCGATAAAAATTCCGTGGCCGCCGCGCCCTGTTTTCCCGATAACTGCGCCGCGCGCAATCCGTCCATCAGGTTTGTGCCCTGTGCCCTGAATTTTGCAATCGCAGATGGGCCAAAACCACGGCGCGGTTTGCCGATGATACGCGTGAACGACATATCGTCAAATGGATACACCAACAGGCGCAAATATGCAATCGCGTCACGAATTTCCATGCGATCATAGAACTTGGTCGCGCCAACCAATTTATACGGAATCCCGCGCGATGTAAATTCTTCTTCGAACAGGCGCGACAAACTGCCTGCGCGAATCAATACCGCAAAATCAGAATACGGCACACCGCCGCCGCGTCGCATAATTGTGTCGGCGATAATGCGTGCCTCGTCCCAATCGGACGGCAGTGTTAAAACATATACCGGTTCACCAGAATTACTGTTGGTGGCGGTACGTAAATCCTTGCCCAAGCGGCCCTGATTATGGCGAATCAATGAATTTGCCGCCCCCAGAATATTTGGCGTGCTGCGGTAATTTGTTTCCAAACGAATTATCTGGGCATTTTTGAATTTCTGTTCGAATCCTAAAATATTTTTGATTTCCGCACCGCGCCATGAATAAATCGACTGGTCATCATCACCAACGCAACAAATATTCGGTGCGTCCGTATCACGCGTCAGCATTTCCAAAAATTGCATCTGGGCACGATTGGTGTCCTGAAATTCATCAACCATAATGTATTTGAATTGCCGCGCATAACGCGCCAGAATGTCCGGATTTTTATCGAACAGGTTCAACACGTGTAATATTATATCACCAAAATCAACCGCGCCCAGACGCGCCAATTCTGCGTTATATGCGTCCAGAATTTTTTTGGCAACGTCACTGACCGTAATATCGTCACCATGACGCAGACCCTTGTCCTTGATTGCGGAAATGCGTTCCACCCAATCGGACGGATTGTAATCCTTGGCATCCAATGACATATCGGCAAAAATGTTTTTCAGGGTCGCCTTTTGATCATCTTCGCCATAAATCAGGAAATCACGACGCAGGCCGGCGGCCGCCGCATTTGCGCGCAATATGCGCAGGCAAATCGAATGGAATGTCCCACACCACAAATCAGACGGACGCCACGTGGCCGCATCGTCCGCAAATTCGGCGATACGCGTTTTCATTTCATTCGCCGCACGATTCGTAAATGTCAGTGCCAGAACCTGCCACGGCATTGCCAGACCAGAATTTAATATATACGCCACACGCGTGGTCAGCACGCGCGTCTTGCCCGTGCCGGCCCCCGACAGCACCAGTAACGGCCCATCGGTTGTTGTGACGGCTAATTTTTGTTCAGGGTTAAGATTTTCTAGATTTAGATTCACGCGTTTATTATAATACACGCGCAACAACATATCAAAAATATATTTTTATCACAGGAAAGGGACGGTTATGGCGCGCGTTATTTGCTTCGATATTGAAACCACAGGATTTGAATATTTGCGGGGCGACCGCTGTATTGAAATTGGCGCGGTTGAAATGGTCGACGGGCGCATTACCGACAACACATTCCACGAATATATAAATCCAGAGGGGAAAATTATTCCCCCAGAAACATATATGGTTCACAAGATTTCCAATGCTTTTTTGGAAGACAAGCCCAAGATGTCTGTTATCGCGCCGAAATTCTTGGAATTTATTGGCGATGCGCCACTGGTTGCGCATAACGGTATTGACTTTGACTTTCCATTTATCAATCACGAATTGGAAATGCTGAACCTGCCCCAGATTCCACGTTCGCGCCAGTTGGATTCTATTATCATTGCGCGCAACCGTGTTTTTGGGCCAAAAAGTTATTCATTGGACGCGTTGGCCAAATGGTATGGAATATCACTGACCGCACGTGCCGACGCGCACGGTGCGTTGATTGACGCGGAAATTTTGGCCAAGGTGTACAAGGAACTGGAAAACACCGCACCAGCCCCAGACATCAGTGAAATTATTGCGAAACAACACGATGCGTTTTTGAAGACGCCAAAAACAGGTGGTGATTTTCCACATCGCACATTCCCTGCGCACCCAGATGAACTGGAAAATCACAACGCATTTATGGAAAAGTTGAATAAATAAAAAACGCCCAAACGGGCGTTTTTTTTATTTATTTGCCGTGCAAATCCCATTGACACGTGTGTATCCATCGATACAAACACATGTACCATAACTGTTACGCGTTTCTATATCTTTGACACATTCTACCAAGCATTGACCACTGAATGGTGTATAACCCTTGTTACATACACAACGGTCATTTACATAATTGTTCACACCTGCTGTACCCTCCGTTGTTGTGTATGTTGAATTATCTGGACACAACAATGACTGATAGAACATTTCAGAAATATTCTCGATACAGGTATCACTAGAACTGCACAAATTGGGTTCCTCTGCAAATACAGCATATGCACATGTCAATGCGACATTGCGGCACGCACCACGCATAACGTTGTACACACTGCCGATGCTGGCCGATGACGACCATGCGTTGACCTGTGTCACCTGTTGGTTATAGCACGTTGCAATGTCCAGCATACATGACGATGCATAGTCCGATATAATCTGTTGCTGGGCGGCACGAACATTGACCAGCGCACGCTGGACATAATTCACAACAATGTCATTGTACGCCATGTAATTGCCGTTTTTGTCATATGTGTATGCCTGACATTTGTCCAGAACCGCGCGACACAACCCTTCGTCGGTAACCTTTTGCCCTGTACCGATTTTGTGCATCAGGTAACCCGCAACGCATGCACCATTATTGCCGACCTTTTTATCGCCAGCGACAGTTGCCGTGCAATTTGTCGTATTGATTGACATGCCGTACGAATCTTTCAAGAAACTGGCATCAATACCTGCGTTATTATAATTCTCCATAAACTTGGTGATGTTCGTGATGTTTTGGCCCAATACAACCTTGCCATTTTCGTCAATATAAACCTTGGTCGGGTCAAGGCATTTTACATAGTCATCACCGCACACCATATCATCAGTCATGCATGCGTCCAGCGCACCAATGCAACCCTTGGCATCATATTGATTCTTGTTTTGCAATACGGCCAATCTGGCCTTTTGCAACATACGATTTGCACTGCGCACATTGGACACCAATGTTTCGTTCATTTTGGTCAGGCCCTGTTCGTACGCGATGCAATCCTTGTCGATTGCCAAATCGTAATTACCGGTAATCTGCTGGGACGTTGCGCCAACCTCTTTACACTGGGTCAATACGGTGTTGCAACGCTTTTTCGCAGCGTTGTATAATTCCGTGCCACGCAGGTTTGAAAAACTGCCCGTGTTCGTGCTCAGGAAATCCAGATTGAATAAATCGCTGGTGTCGGACGTAAAGTCCAAATCCATGTCCAGACCAGTGTACGTGTCCGATGAATACGATGTAGAACTCTTGGGATCTTTAATCAATGCCTCAATCTGTTCCAGCATGTTGCGGGTTTCGGTTGTGTCAACCGTACCGGACAGGGCCTCTTCGGCCTCGGTCGCGGACATAATTGCGCGGATTTCGTCCGCCGACAAGCCAACGTAGCGGATACGCTGCGCAACCTCGTTCAACTGGGTATTGGCGTCTTTGACGGCGTCTTCGACCTTGGTATACTTGGACAGGTTTGCACTGCAACTGCAACGCTTTTGATTAGAATCAATCACCGCACAGAACTGATCCATGCAATCATTGTACTGTTCCTGACACGACTTGTTCAAACTGGCGGTCTGTTCCAAGCGTTCCTTGGCATCGGCGATGGATTCCGCACTGACCGTTTTGGTTGCCGCGCGTGTTGATAAATTACGAATTTCCGATGATATGTTTGATCCCGTCTGGGTGTCCGTGCCGGCGATTTTGGCACGACCGCCAACCTCTGCGGTTGATGGGCGCAATGTCAACCCCAAACGACGAACAGCGGGGTTGCTGTTTATACTGGCGGCCTCGACCCGCGAATTACGACCACTGGTGTTGACCGCGGCATCCAATCCCGTGCGTGATGTGGAAACATTGCCATTTGCACTGGACGCACGTGCGGCGGCCGTCGCACTGCGTGTGGTGGTGTTTGATGTGGATGCGGCACTGCGCACAGATGTTGTGGTATCGGTTGTGCGCGTGGCGGTGCGCGATGACACCGTGCGTGACGAATCACTGTCTGACTTGGTTGCGGTTGGGATTACGCGTGATGGCGTAACAGACGCCGCGGTCGCGGCAAACGCCGTCGGCGCGAAACAAGCCAACGCAAAAAAACATGTCAGAAACTTTTTCATACTTGGCATAATTATATCACAAGTACCAGCGACATAAAAGACGAAAGTTCATATAAAAAGTTCAAAGTTCAGAGTTCAAAGTTCAAATTTTGTGTCCGCCATTGGCGGACAATTTAATTTACTGGATTGCCGCGCTGCGCTCGCAATGACAGGGGTGCAGGAAGTGATACAACAATGGCAGCAACCCACAGGCAATATAATGGTAATAGTAGAGAACTTAAAAACTTGTCATTCCTGCGCAGGCAGGAATAGGGTCTAAGCAGTACGAACGCAGAGAGCGGCTACAAATACAAAATGTCGTGTTTTGTGTAAGCTATGAAAATTGTACATAAACGAATGCCGGTAATTTCAAAGTCCCTATTCCTGCCTGCGCAGGAATGACAAATATGTGCGCCGTTGGCGCACTATCTATTATCTATGCTCTGTTATCTATGCTCTAATAAAAAACGCCCCGATGGGGCGTTTTTTATTTTGCTTCTGGTTCGACAGATACTGTCTTGCGATCGCCCAGACCCTTTTTGAATTTCACAATGCCTGCGATTTTTGCAAACAATGTGTGGTCTTTGCCCATACCAACATTCAACCCTGGGTGCACAGATGTGCCACGCTGGCGAATGATGATGTTACCTGGGATAACGCGGCTGCCACCAGATTTTTTGACGCCTAAACGACGTCCTTCTGAGTCGCGTCCGTTAGTGGTCGCCGAACCTGCTTTCTTGTGTGCCATAAGTAAACTCCTTAGTCCTTAATCTCTGTGATTTTCACAACAGTGATATACTGACGGTGGCCACGTGTGCGGCGATAGTTCTGGCGGCGTTTTTTCTTGAACACCAAAACCTTGTCAGCGCGTTTCTGTTCAACGACAGTGGCAATAACCTTGGCCCCGTCGATAAACGGTGTGCCGATTTTGTCACCAATCATCAAAACCTGGTCAAATTCAACCGTACCTTCGGCGTCCAGTTTTTCAACCTTGACAACATCGCCTGCTTGCACGCGATACTGTTTGCCGCCGGTTTGAAAGATTGCGAAATTGCTCATACTTCTTTCTCTTTTGTATTGTTCTTGTTCTGCGTTTTGTATAAAACTTGCTACAAAAGTAACATTTTTTTACAAAAAGTCAAGTATTTTGACGAAAAGTTACAACAAACCACTAATAGAGAGAGAGCAAAGAGTAGAGAGCAGAGAGTAATGAAGTGCGCCGTTGGCGGACAAGTTTAATTTACTGGATTGCTTCGTTACACTCGCAATGACAAAAGAGCTAGAACCTCTGTCATTGCGAGCAAGCGCAAGCGACGCATGGCAATCCAGTAAAAAATAAGTGCGCCGGTGGCGCAACATTATTACCTAGATTCCGGTGTCAAGCACCGGAATGACAAGTTTTTTAGTTTGGTATTCTAAAATTATATTACTTTGTCACTATATCACTTATTCACTAATAAAAAACGGGGCGATGCCCCGTTTTTTATTGTTCTGGTTTCTTCCAAGTTTGCAAGACGTTCTTGTCTGTGCTGGTGCCGTCAGTACCGATTGCATCCAGCAAGCACTTCTGACGCATTGCCGCAGAATCACAGGTTATATTTTCACCAAATGTGCATTCCGCCGCCGTCGCGCCCGTGCCATTCAAGATATCGTTCAATGTCACGATATTGCGGCATGTGTTGGTTGTGTAATCCGCGGTGTTCTTGCACTGGGCATTGTCCGCCTTGTCAATAACGGCCTTGAACGGCGATGTTGACGGATTGCAAATCATTTCTTCATAGCAATGCGGGACATTTGCAACCTGGGCACAATATGTTCTGATACGTGCCGTTGTCCAAGAAGCATTCGATTTCGCCTGCGTTTCATAGCAGTCATAGATTTCGCTGATGCATTCGCTGAAATTCGTGCTGGCGGTGACCGCGGCGTTCAAGACAGATGTCTTTTCTTCGTTTGCAAATTCCAGACGTTTTTGTTGCAACGCCTGTTGCGCAGCAACCTTTTGATAGCCGATGTTCTGGGCGGTCTTGCGCAGTTGTTCGCCATATGAATCACAGTCCGCGTTGGCATCCAGCGCATATTTCTGCATAATGCTGCGGCGTGCATCGGCAACCGGCCCACGCAGGTTAGAATATGGGTCGCCCGACGATGATGAATAACCAAAGCATGTTGCACTGTTCGATGCGGTATAGCCAGAATTTGGCGTAATGAAATTCAATTCATAAGAACCAGTGTTCGACACGCTGACATAACTGTTATAGTTATATGGGCACTGGGACGCGCCGTTGCCACATTTACGGCCAGATGACGGTGGTGTACCGCATGCCTCATAAATACCATTAAAGCAGGAATCCAATACGCGGTTGCAAACATTGTTGTGGGCATATTCAAACAATTCATAACCCCATGTTTGCGCCAAAGAATCCTTCAAATTATCACTGCTGCTGAGTGCGCCATCAATCCCCGCCAAACCAGACACGACATCAGACAGGTTTGTGAACGCGTCGGTCAAACTGTCGGTATCGTCGGTCAGGATTGTCAGTGTATTTTCCTTGGCATCGGCCCATGATTGCAGGGACGCCAAGATATCACTGGACGAACCGTCGATGTTCGCGATATCAAAACCAAAATTATTACCATTGCTGGTGCAGTAAGATGGCTTTGCACAAGTGCTCAGTTTATTTCCGTTTTCGCCATAGATGGAATGGTTGTTGCACCATGCGATGGCCTCGTCAGAATTTGTACCGTATTTCTGGGTTGTTTCCTGCCATGAAACACAGTTCATAACCTTTTCTGCATCGGTCAGTTGGAATGCCTCTGATACGTCCTTGCCCTTGTTCGCAATCAGCAATGCCAATTCACCAGAAACCTTTATCAATTCTTCGTTGGCGGATTCCAGCGCGGTTTCTGCCTCTGCGAATGCCTTGACACGGCCGGCGCATGCACAACGACGCTGGGCCGAATTACGTGCGGTGCAGATTTCGTCCATGCATGTGTAATATGATTCCATACAGTTATTGTACGCATCAGCCGAAATCAAACCAGTCGTTGAATCGATGATGTTTGAATAGTTACCCGTGTACAATTTGTTGTTCAGGTATGTGTATGTGTTGGTATATGTGGTCTTGCTGCCGCGGATTGCGTTACCCTGTAACGATACACGCGCGCTGTTTGCCGCGGTTGATGTCGTGCGGCTGCGTACACTGCGTGATGGGTTTGTTGTCGTGCGGGCAACAACACTGCGCGATGAATTTGTGTTCGCGGCGGTTGTGCGCGATGTGGTCGTGCGGGCCGCGACACTGCGCGCGCTGTTTGCGGTATTTGTTGCAGTTGTGGTGGCGTCACGACGCGATACAACGTTCGTGCCATTACGACGCGAATTTGTCGCGGTTGCACGCGGTGATTGCGTGGTGGTCAACATTGTATTTGCCGGTGCGATTGGATCAGCAAACACGGCGCGAATTGACACCAGCGTTGAACAAACAAAAAATGCCCCCGCCAACAAGAACACAGTTCCCATGGCATTTTTGCAGAAATCTGCGACGTTACGGCTTGTCATAAATATTCTCCCGTTTCGTGGGGAAATCCCCAGAAAACCCGTTGTTTGACGTGGCAGATACCATCGCGGTATCCACCTTTATTGTTGTAATTATAACATTTTTGCGTGGGGCTGTAAATATTAAAAGTTCAAATACCAAAGTGCAAAGTTCAAATAATGTGTGCGCCATCCGGCGCACTGCTTTATTCATTTGAACTTTGAACTCTGAACTTTGAACTCTGAACTTTGAACTTTTGTTAAAAACTATAATTGAATGACAGGCCGGTAAAATTAAAACCACGATTTGGATCGGTGAAATTACCATTTGAAAAATGCTGGGTAAAATATTCAACGGTCATATTATCTGCGATTTTATACCCGATGAAAAAGCGTTCGCCAAACACCAAACGCGACGACACCCACCGATCGCGCGAGTCACGCATATACGGCCCAACACCCACGCCGGTATAGAAACCGCGCCACTGTAATAATGCAACGTCCCATGACACGCCCGCTGCAAAGAATGACAGGCCACGTCCACCATGATACGCGACGTTTTGTGTCAGTTCGAAATTTATGCGCGCCGGCAGGCGGAATATTTCCATTGGTTGGGCATACTGGAACATAAACAGGGTCTGGGGCGAAAATTCCCACAGCCACGGTTCAACCAATTTGAATAATGTGCCGTCACCGGTGGACTGTGCCACATACAGGCCGACAGAATTTTGCGCGCCCTGCCCAAACATTGGGTTTTGCGCCCCACCCGCCGCGATGGGTAATGCACATAACAAAGATAATAATGCAACCTGTTTCATGCCGGCAATTATACACCGAAAAAGCATAAAATTAAAGTTCAAAGTACACACAAACAAAAGAATATCGTCATACCGGCGTAGGCCGGTATCTATTGCCCCGCAGGGACTTTTCATTCAGGACAATAACCACTGGCATTCAATATATCGGTGTACAAATCACGCCAATCTGGATTGCGCTGTACAACCAATCTGATTTTCCAATTTCGACGCCATTCTTTTAATTGTCGTTCACGTAAAACCATTTCTTGCAAGCTGGCATGCCATTCATAATACACTAACTTGTCCACGCCGTATTTAGATGTAAAACCTGGAATTTCTTTGTGTTTGTGTTGCCATATACGCCCAACCAAATCAGATGTCGAACCAATATACAAGGTTCCAAGGGGTTTGTTTGCCAAAATATACACATAGCCACCTGATTTCATATGCCACATCGTAGTACGTTAGAATTATGCATACAAGTGCAAAATTGGTCTCTGCGAGGCAATGGCCCCCGACCTGCGTCGGGGTGACGATAGAGAAATAAAAATGCCCCGTATGGGGCATTTTTTTATTTACGCGGGAATTTAACCGCAGCTTGCGCCGCCGCCAAACGTGCGATTGGCACGCGGAACGGACTGCACGATACTGAATTAAATCCAACCTTGTGGAAGAATTCAATAGAGTCAGGATCGCCACCGTGTTCACCGCAAACACCCAAGTGGATTTCATCACCCTTGGTCGCGCGCGCTTTGGCAACAGCGTCTTTTATCAATAGACCAACACCCAACTGGTCAACAGATGCGAATGGGTCTGCGACATATACGCCGCGTGCACGGTATTCGTCCAAGATTTTACCAGTATCATCACGGGACATACCCAATGTTGTCTGGGTCAAATCGTTTGTACCAAATTCAAAGAATGCGCAACTTTCGGCGATTTCATTTGCCAACAGTGCAGCACGTGGCAATTCAATCATCGAACCGACAGTGTATTCAACGCGATCACCAACCTCGCTGAACAATGCTTCGGCGGTTGCATCGATAACGGCTTTGACGATATCGACTTCTTTCTTGGAACCAACCAATGGAACTTCGATTTCTGGGTGTACAGACGTGCCCGCCGCTTTGCATTCCAATGCCGCCGACAAAATCGCGCGTGTCTGCATTTCACAGATTTCTGGGTATGTAATGGCCAAGCGGCAACCACGATGACCCAACATTGGGTTGGATTCGCGCAATGCTTCGCTGCGTGCCTTTACAAATTCCACAGATTTGCCAATGTGCGCCGCCAATTCTGCAATTTCTGCATCGGTGTGTGGCAAAAATTCGTGGAGTGGTGGGTCAATCAAACGGATTGTAACCGGCAGACCGTCCATGATTTTGAACAGTTCGACAAAGTCCGCTTTCTGGTATGGCAACAATTTTGCCAATGCCGCGCGACGACCGGCCTCGTCATCGGCCAAAATCATTTCGCGCATATCCTGAATACGGGATGGGTCAAAGAACATGTGTTCTGTACGTGCCAAACCGATACCTTCGGCACCGAAATCACGTGCCTGTTTTGCATCTTTTGGTGTTTCGGCATTTGCCTTGACCGTCAATGTTTTGATTTCATCAACCCACTGCATCAATGTGCCGAAATTACCGGTCAATTCAACAGATACTGTTGGAACTGCGCCACGGATAATCTGGCCCTGTGCACCATCGATAGAAACCCAATCACCTTCGTGAATAACAACGCCGGCGGTTGTGGTCAATGTCTTGGTTGCATAGTCAATTTTGATGTCAGGTGAACCAGATACGCATGGTGTACCCATACCACGAGCAACCACGGCCGCGTGCGATGTCATTCCACCACGTGCGGTGATAACACCCTGTGCCGCGTTCATACCAGCGATATCTTCTGGGGATGTTTCAACGCGAATCAACATAACCTTTTTCCCTTCGGATGCCCATTTTTCAGCATCTTCGGCGTTAAAGACGGCCTGACCAACAGCGGCCCCTGGGGACGCAGGCAAACCAATCGCGATTACGTCACGTGTTGCCTTTGGATCTAACATTGGGTGCAACAGGTGGTTCAACTGGTCTGCACCAACACGCAAAATCGCTTCTTCTTTGGTCAACAAACCTTCGTTCACCATTTCAACCGCCATACGGACAGCGGCGGCCGCGGTGCGTTTACCGTTACGGCACTGCAACATCCACAGTTTGCCATGTTCGATTGTAAATTCCATGTCCTGCATGTCTTTGTAGTGCTGTTCCAGTTTTTCACGAACATCGCACAATTCTTTATAGACAGCGGGCATTGCTTCTTCCAATGACAGACGGCCAGAGTTATCTTTGCTCATTGGCTGTGGGGTACGAATACCAGCAACGACGTCTTCGCCCTGTGCATTGATTAAATATTCACCATAGTATTTGTTTTCGCCAGTTGCTGGATCGCGGCTGAAACATACGCCGGTCGCACTGTCGTCGCCAGAATTACCGAATACCATCGCCTGAACATTTACGGCCGTGCCCCAATCGCCAGGAATGTTGTTCAGTTTGCGGTATGTGATGGCCTTTTTGCTCATCCAGCTGCCGAATACTGCGCCAATACCCAGTTTCAACTGTTCCCATGGATCTTGTGGGAAAACCTTGCCAATCTGGACGCCGATTTCTTTGAACTGTTCAACCAATTCTTTCAGGTCGTCTGCGGTCAGTTCTGTGTCAACCTTGTAGCCCTTGGCTTCTTTCATTTCTTCCAATTTGTGTTCGAACAAATTGATGTCTGCGCCCAATACCACGTCCGAGAACATCATGATAAAGCGACGATAAGAATCGTATGCAAAACGTTCGTTGCCAGAATGACGTGCCAATGCCTTGACCGTTTCGTCGTTCAAGCCCAGATTCAAAACAGTGTCCATCATACCAGGCATGGAAACGCGTGCACCACTGCGCACAGAAACCAACAATGGGTTGTCCATATCGGCAAACTTTTTGCCCATAATGGATTCAATGTGTGCGATACCGGCATGCACCTGATCCATCAGGTCAGCAGGATACGTTTCGTTATTGTTATAGTAATACGTGCAAACGTCTGTTGTGACAGTGAACCCCGCTGGCACAGGCAGACCAACCAAGTTCATTTCGGCCAAGTTCGCGCCCTTGCCGCCCAGCAGATTACGCATATCTGCGCGGCCTTCGGCGGCACCATTGCCGAATGTGTATACCCATTTATTGCTCATGGTTTCTCCTTTAATTAAAAAGCCCTGTGATTTTGTGAAAAAAAGCCCGTGATTGCAAGAAAAAATCTTGTGATTTTTGTATTTTTTTATGTGTGGGGTGTCAATAGATTCCTGGGGCAGGAAAGACACGTTTGATGTATGCTGACAAAACAAGTGGTAAAATGAAATATCGCAATGAAAAATTTATACCCGCGCGGGCGATGGTGCTGGGCATGCACGATGCGTTGGTGTCGCTGACCGGACTGATTGCCGGCATTGCATTTACGATGCCGCGCCGCCGCGATATAGTGCTGACCGCGATAATCGCATCAATCACCGCCAGTATGTCCATGGCGGCATCAAACTATCTGGCGGAAAAGGCGGGCGACGGGCCGTCCGCAATGCGCGCGGGGCTGTACACGGGTGTGGCATATATGCTGACGTGTGTGGTGCTGATAATACCGTTTATGTGCATTGCAAATCGCACGGTGGCACTGTTTGCGACATTCGCGTTGGCGATACTGATAATATTTATATTTAACTGGGGATTGGCACGGCGCGACGCGCGACATTGGTGGCATCGCGCGTTTGAAATGCTGGGCGTGTGCGCAGGCGTATCGTGCGCGGCATTCATAATCGGACAAATTGCCACATATTTCTTGGGCCTGAATATCTGATTTTTTACTTTACACCGGCGGGGGACGTTTTATACTTACGGGTATTATGACAGATTTAACAAATCCAGAATTTATCGAAAAACTGAATGCGCATTTGGACGCGGGTGGCGTTATTGCGTTTCCAACCGACACGGTTTGGGGACTGGGCGCGTTGCCAACGCGCGCGGGCGCGGACGCACTGTTTGAAACAAAACATCGCCCACATGAAAAGCATCTGATTATTATGTCAGACGCGCTGGCGCATCTGCGCGGGTATATGGCGGATTACCCGAAAATCGCATTTGATTTGGCGGCGCGGTATTGGCCGGGCGCATTGACACTGGGCGTGCCGGTGGCGGACACAGACACAATGTCTTTCGGTGGTGTGCGCGTGCCAAACTATAAACCATTCCACGATTTGTGCGCGGTGGTGCGCGGGCATTGTCTGGCGACCACGTCGGCAAATATCTCTGGGATGCCACCACTGAACAGTGCGGATGCAATTCGCGCCCAATTCCCAGAAATCATTGTTATCGACAATGCATACGCGCCAATGGGTGGCGCACCCAGTACGGTTGCAATCTTGGCCGGCGGGGACGATATAAGGGTTGTCCGTGCAGGCGCGATTAAATTATAAAAAAAGAAGCACCACAGATGTGGTGCTTTTAATTTTAACGGAACAAGCCACGACGTTTATGCTCGTCCGCCTTGACCGGCAACATACGATAATACGCCGACACAATATCACGATACTTTTCAAATCGCGCGGGTGTTTCAAAACGCATCATGTTCATATAGAAAAACAGATACTCTATTATCGCTGGGGTACGCTGTGACGCGGTGTCAATCATCGTGATGAATTTGTCCCAACTCTCGGTCTTCATGGCATAGACCATCTTCTTTACCGCATCAATTTCGGCGCGCGACAATTTCATTTCGTGTTTGTACAGCCCCCCCATATCAATAACGCGCCCATTCTTGATATTACCAGCACGCGCGTCGCCGTATGACAGCCCCTTGGTCAAATTGGCATAGAACAATTTTTCGCGTGCCAATTCAAAACTGTTTGCGCGATTGCCGTCAACCCAATCCATCAAAATCCAAGTGTACTTTTCGCGATCATATTCAAATCGCGAGCCGATATACAACCGATTGAACACATTGCGCGCACGACGCGTTAAATGCATACTGTCCAACTCTGACGTGATAAAATATGGCTGGCGATTGATTTTCAGGGCAAATGGCTTGTCCCCGATGGCCAGTTTATAGACACTGCCCTGTGCGCCACTGGCAACATATTCTATTTTTGTATCACGCCCCAACAGACGCGGCACAGTCAATTTGATATCGGCAATACGGGCAATCGGGGTCATATGACGATCGGCCAGTTGGCGATGGAAATCCGCGCCCAACGCATTTACACTGGTAACAAACGCGCGTGTGATATCGGCAATCTGGTCACGCGGAATCCCCGCCAGCAACTGTGGCGGCAAACTGCCCCGCGGGCCGGTTAAATCATCACGATATTTCTTCATAACATAAATTGTACCACGCCGCCTGCAAATGGCAAATAAAAAACCGCCATAAACGTGGCGGACTGATAACTATAAAATACTTTTTACTAGGTTCAATATATCTTTATCAGATAGCTCTAAAACTCTGCACAAATCTATAAATTCTATTAAGTCCAATCGTCTTTCAAACGTTTCCGTTCTGCCGATGTAACACTGAGATACACTTGCCATCTTTGCTAACTCGCGCTGGGAAATGTTTTTTGACACGCGAACATCAACCAATTTCTCAATTAGTTTCTTGTATCGCTTATCAAAAATAGATTTAGGGCTAGTTTTCATCGCTCTAATTTTGATATCAAAAAACTCTTGAACTCAAATTGATATCATGTTATTCATGCCCATGAAAAAATACATAGGTACATTATGACAAAGGGTGATTTGTTCTTAAAGTTAGCGCATGCTGATTCAAACGGCATTAGCCAATGGATAGACACCTCGCTATTTACCGGCGAGCACAAAAGTCTTAAATTGGGCAACGGTGGGTCTTGGTGCAGGCGTTCTTCGCCACTAGCCAAAATTTATAATGTTGAATTTGATAAAAGCAAAACACCGGGAAATTCAATAGACCGCATTCGCCTGAACGGATTTAATAAAAAACAAACCTTCAACAATACAACCCGACAGGACATCAAAGATTTCTATAAAAGACAAAACTGCGTTATGTTGGGTGTAAACGGCAAATCAGAAAACACAACCATAGAAATTGACCACAAAGACGGTCGTAAAAACAACGACAGAATATCAAACCCAAAAACACAAAAGTTAGAAGATTTTCAGCCACTGTGTAAAGCCGCTAATGATATTAAACGTCAGATTTGCAAACGTTGCCAAGAAACTAATAAACGCTGGGACGCCAAAAATATTATGGGCAACCCTTACTCTTTTTACAAGGGCGACGAAAATTGGAACGAACGCCTTGGGTGTATCGGTTGCTATCAATACGATCCCGTCGCATATCGTAAAGAATCTATTAAAAAAATTTCCGCAGAAACCGCCCAATATATGGCCAAGAAACTTTTGGGCGAATAAATATGAATTACATTGGCAGCAAATTATCTCTTCTCAATTTCATACAGGACTCAGTATTTGAAGTTGCCGGGAAAAACAATCAAACTTTCTGCGACTTGTTCGCTGGCACGGGAATCGTTGGTCGACATTTCAAGAAACTGGGTTATTCTGTTATATCTAATGATTTACAGTACTACTCATACGTCCTGAACCGACACTATATAGGTAATAGCAATATATTAAAATTCCAAAAGTTTCCTTTTGGTGATATTTTTGGGTATTTGAACACCCTTGTACCCACAAAAGGATTCATTTTTGATAATTATGCCGCTGGTGGTGGTACAGACAGATTATATTTTTCTGACAATAATGCGATAAAATGTGACACCATCAGAATGGAAATTGAAAGATTGTTTCAAGCTGATTACATAAGCACTGATGAATATTTCTTTTTATTGGCGTGCCTGTTGGAAAACATTGATAAATACGCAAACACCGCATCGGTTTATGCCGCTTTTTTGAAAAACTTAAAAGCGTCCGCACAGAAAAATTTTATTATTTCACCGGTGGAAACACTATGCAGCAACAGAAGTCAATTCGTATTTAATACCGAGGCAAATGAACTAATCAAGAATATAAAAACAGATATTTTATATCTTGATCCGCCATATAATGAACGCCAATATGCCAGTAATTATCACTTGCTTGAAACCATCGCAAAATACGATAACCCTATCGTAAGTGGAAAAACAGGTTTACGGGAATATAAAGAGCAAAAATCTTTATATTGTCGCCGCCAAACCGTAGCAAAAACATTTGCTGATATTATTCGGCACGCAAATACAAAATACATATTTTTATCGTACAACAATGAAGGCCTGATGTCTTTTGATGAAATAAAAGCGATTATGAGCGTTAGGGGACAATATGGTTGTTTCACCCAAGAATATAGCCGTTTCAAAGCAGACAAAAATCGCGATTATTCCGCCAGCTCAACCACAGAATATATTCATTGGGTAAAATGCGATTAAAAACTACAACAGTTTTAATAGAAAACAAAAAACCGCCACGTGGGCGGTTAAATTTCGGTTTTTATATCGTTTCCACTTCGCCAAGGCTATGTGGAACAAGACTGGATTTATTCTGGCGACGACCTACTCTTCCGTGGCTTAAGCCAAAGTACCATCGGCGATACGGGGTTTCCCTGTCTGGTTCGGAATGGAACAGAGGGTGACTCCCGCTCAATAATCACCAGAATAAATCCAGCGAACATCGTAATTCTGTATCAGAATCACTTCAACGTTCTCTTCAAGCATACGCCTGACTTGTTATCAAGTCAAGGCAAAAAGATAAAAAGTCAATGGTTCGATTAGTACTGTTAAGCTAAACCCCTCACAGGGCTTACACCGACAGCCTATCAATGTCCTAGTCTAGAACTGAACTCATGGGGATATCTTATCTTGCGACCAGCTTCCCGCTTAGATGCTTTCAGCGGTTATCTGTTCCGAACATAGCTACCCTGCGGTGCCGCTGGCGCGACAACAGGTACACCAGAGGTTCGTTCGACCCGGTCCTCTCGTACTAAGGTCAAGTTCGCTCAAATATCCAACGCCCACAGTAGATAGGGACCTAACTGTCTCACGACGTTATTAACCCAACTCACGTACCGCTTTAAATGGCGAACAGCCATACCCTT
>DJQW01000001.1:257507-257945 GCA_002437665.1 Alphaproteobacteria bacterium UBA6376 | reverse complement strand
GACCGACTTTCGTCTCTGCTCGGGGTGTCCCCCTTGCAGTCAGGCTTGCTTTTGCCATTGCACTCACCGGCTGATTTCCGACCAGCCTGAGCAAACCTTCGCGCGCCTCCGGTACGATTTGGGAGGCGACCACCCCAGTCAAACTGCCCATCACGCACTGTCCCCCGCCCTGCTTCAAGAACGCGGGTTAGACACTAAAACACATCAGGGTGGTATTTCACCAACCGCTCCAAGCAAGCCGAAACCTGCTCTTCAAAGCGTCCCACCTATCCTACGCAAATGAGTCCTAGTGCCAGTACGAAACTGCAGTAAAGCTTCATAGGGTCTTTCCGTCTAGCTGCGGGTACCCGGCATTTTCACCGAGAATTCAATTTCGCTGAGTCTATGTTGGAGACAGTGTGGAGATCGTTACGCCATTCATGCGGGTCGGAACTTACC
>DJQW01000001.1:0-257480 GCA_002437665.1 Alphaproteobacteria bacterium UBA6376 | reverse complement strand
GTTACGGCCGCCGTTTACTGGGGCTTCACATCAATGCTTGCACACCTCTGCTTAACCTTCCAGCACTGGGCAGGCGTCAGTCCCTATACATCATCTTATACGATTTAGCAGAGACCTGGGTTTTAAGTAAACAGTCGCCCCCACCTGGTTTGTGTCACCTGATTAAAGTTGCCTTGAAACAGGTCATCCTTATCCCGAAGTTACGGATGCATTTTGCCTAGTTCCTTCAACATAGTTCTCTCAACCGCCTTAGTCTACTCGACTCGAGCACCTGTGTTGGTTCTGGGTACGATCTATACGCGTGGGCTATTTCCCGGAACTACTTCACTGCCGCACCAATCCAATAAGGCGCAACAATTTACGCAATTCGTCACTCTCACGCAGGTCACGGAATATTAACCGTGCTCCCATCGACTACGCCTTTCGGCCTCGCCTTAGGGGTCGACTCACCCTACCCTGATTAACATTGGATAGGAACCCTTGCTCTTACGGCGTCAAGGTTTCTCACCTTGATTAGCTGCTACTCATGCCAACATTCGCGCTTCTGATACCTCCACCGTGGCTCGCGCCTTCGGCTTCACAGGCCTACAGAATGCTCCGCTACCGCGCGTCTTACGACGCACCCGCAACTTCGGTAAATGATTTTAGCCCCGTTACATTTTCGTTGCCGAAACTCTAATAGACCAGTGAGCTATTACGCTTTCTTTAAACGATGGCTGCTTCCAAGCCAACATCCTGGTTGTTTTGGAATCTCGACTCACTTTCCCACTTAATCATTATTTTGGGACCTTAGTTGGCGGTCTGGGCTGTTGCCCTCTCGTCCACCGACCTTAGCACCGATGGACTGTTTCCCAGGCTATAATTTGTTGGTATTCAGAGTTTGATATGGGTTGGTAAGATTTTACTCCCCCTAGCCATTTCAGTGCTTTACCCCCAACAACGAACACCTGAGACACTACCTCTATAGTTTTCGCGGAGAACCAGCTATAACGGGGTTCGATTGGCTTTTCACCCCTAGACACAAGTCATCGCCCAATGTTGCCATATTGGTGCGTTCGGCCCTCCAGCGACTGTTACGCCGCCTTCAGCCTGCTCATACCTAGATCACCCCGCTTCGGGTCTATTACTGCATACTCAAATCGCCCTATTCAGACTCGGTTTCCCTTCGCTTACACCTAGCGGCTTAGGCTTGCATGCAATAATAACTCGTTGGCTCATTATACAAAAGGTACGCCATCACCGGAAAACCGGCTCTGACAGCTTGTAAGTATTCAGTTTCAGTGTCTATTTCACTCCCCCTTCGGGGTTCTTTTCACCTTTCCCTCACGGTACTTGTTCACTATCGGTCAATCAGGAGTATTTAGCCTTGGGGGAAGGTCCCCCCATATTCGAACCGAATTTCACGTGTACGGCTCTACTCTTGGGCCAAGAAACTAGCTTTCGCATACAGGGCTATCACCTATTATCGCTGTGTTTTCCACCACATTTTGCTAGCTAAAATCTCGGTCACTGGGCTGGTCCCTTTTCGCTCGCCACTACTAAGGGAATCGCTGTTGCTTTCTTTTCCTGCGGGTACTGAGATGTTTCACTTCTCCGCGTTTGCTTCTTTGACCTATGTATTCAGTCAAAGATAATCCATAAAGGATTGGGTTTCCCCATTCGGACATTCCGGGGTCAAAGCATATTGACGGCTCACCCGGACTTATCGCAGTCTTTCACGTCCTTCATCGCCTCTGATTGCCAAGGCATCCACTAAACACCCTTTGTTACTTTTTATCTTATGCTTGAAGAGAATGTCTTCATGCATGTTCCATAAAAAGAAGTTGAATGAGCAGACGTTAAAACGTCTTTTAAGCATTTAAGTTGATTCTTGTTTCTCTAATTGAATTATCACTTTCGTGATTACTCTAATAGAAAGATTTTTGAGATTATTACGATGTTCAACAAATCAAGAAATTCATATTTCTATAAACTTTATGATTTGCGACATAAAAACCGATTCACAATGTATTGCTATAAAAGCAGATTCCGAGGATATTCATCTTGGAACATCTGGAATCAAAAATGATTTAATCATTTCTGATTCCAACCTCATCAAATTTAAGTGGTGGGTCAGGAAGAACTCGAATCTTCGACCTCCGCTGTATCAGAGCGGCATTCTAACCAACTGAACTACTGACCCAGCAGAAAGTTTCCCACATCAAAAAGAGATATTCAGACAGTCGCGTTTGGATTTGACCGTTTTCGTGTAAACGGTATTCTCTATAAAGGAGGTGATCCAGCCGCACCTTCCGGTACTGCTACCTTGTTATGACTTAACCCCAATCACCAACCCCACCGTAGGCGGCGTTCTCTTGCGTTAAACTACCGACTTCGGGTGAAATCGACTCTCATGGTTTGACAGGCGGTGTGTACAAGACCGGGGAACGTATTCACCGCTGCATTCTGATCAGCGATTACTAGCGATTCCAACTTCATGTCCTCGAGTTGCAGAGGGCAATCTGAACTGGGGCGTCTTTTAAGGATTGGCTTTGCCTTGCGACATTGCGACCCATTGTTGGCGCCATTGTAGTACGTTTGTAGCCCGACCCGTAAGAACCATGATGACTTGACGTCATCCACACCTTCCTCTCGCTTGACGCGAGCGGTCCCCTAAGAGTTCCCGGCATTACCCGCTGGCAACATAGGGCGTGGGTTGCGCTCGTTGCAGGACTTAACCTAACATCTCACGACACGAGCTGACGACAGCCATGCAGCATCTGTCTCCGCACCAACCGAATTGAAGACAACCATCTCTGGAAGTCGCGTGCGGGATGTCAAGGGTCGGTAAGGTTTCTCGCGTAGCATCGAATTAAACAACATACTCCACCGCTTGTGCCGGTCCCCGTCAATTCCTTTAAGTTTTAATCTTGCGATCGTACTCCCCAGGCGGTGTGCTTAACGCGTTAGCTACGTCACTGATACCCCGAAGGGAACCAACAACAAGCACACATCGTTTAGGGCGTGGACTACCAGAGTATCTAATTCTGTTTGCTACCCACGCTTTCGTCCCTCAGTGTCAGCAATGATCCAGAAGACTGCCTTCGCCATTGGTGTTCTATCTGATATCTACGGATTTCACCCCTACACCAGATATTCCATCTTCCTCTATCACGCTCCAGCTTGCCAGTATCAAAGGCAGTTCCAGGGTTGGGCCCTGGGATTTCACCCCTGACTTAACAAACCACCTACGGACGCTTTACGCCCAGTAAATCCGAACAACGCTTGCACCCTTCGTATTACCGCGGCTGCTGGCACGAAGTTAGCCGGTGCTTTTTCTATCGCTACTGTCATCATCTTCACGATTAAAAGAACTTTACAACCCGAAGGCCTTCTTCATTCACGCGGCATGGCTGGGTCAGAGTTTCCTCCATTGCCCAATATTCTTAGCTGCTGCCTCCCGTAGGAGTCTGGACCGTGTCTCAGTTCCAGCGTGGCTGATCATCCTCTCAGACCAGCTATGGATCATTGCCTTGGTAGGCCGTTACCCCACCAACAAGCTAATCCAACGCGGGCACATCCATCACCGATAAATCTTTCCCGTTTCCGGCGTATGCGGTATTAGCGTTCGTTTCCAAACGTTATTCCCCAGTAATGGGCAGTTTCCCACGCGTTACTCACTCGTGCGCCACTAGCTCCACAGGGCAAGCCCTGCTTCACCCGTTCGACTTGCATGCCTAAGACCTGCCGCCAGCGTTCGTTCTGAGCCAGGATCAAACTCTCAAGTTCTTAAAAAACTTGGGTTTAAGTCCTGTGCATACAAACAACACTGACATAGTATCAGTTCGTCTTTACATATATATTCGCAAGACAAGTTTTTTAACGAGGTTTCATATGTAAAACCTACTACCTGTCTAGGATATGCACATTGACTTAGTCAAAGTTTGGACATTTCCAAATTCAACTGTCTGCATATCTCTTCTTGAACGATTTTCGATTTGCATCAAAAATCACTTGATGAGCTGCTTTTATTCACAATGTTTGCGAGTTTATCAGGAACCCTATTTCATTTGGTCGTTCCGATAACCGCAGAATTTCAGGGGTTGAGAGTTTTTTTTGATTTGTTCTCAACTTGAAAGCCCGCATAGTATGTGTTCTATTTCGAAAAAAGTCAAGCGCTTTTTGGAAAATAATTTCAAAAAAATCTTAAAAAGGCCAGAAAAGTATTCCCAATCCCTTGAAAATTCGCGATTTTTTTATTTTGAATTTTTTTTGATTTTTTTCGTTTTTTTATTTGGCCGCACGCCCCGTGATTCGGATTTTTGGCCAAATCTGATTCGGATTTTGCGTAAAAAGCCCAGAAATCCGCCATCTTACGATTATTTACCACGATTCGCCCGCCCCCACTGCCCCGCCCTGCACATACGCGCGCGCACGCGTATATAAAAAACGCTTTCTGGAAATTCGGGTGGCGGCGAACGACAAAAATCCCCCACCCGAATCGTTATTTCGGGATTCTAGCGTGACGAATCGGTCAGAAAAAAACCGAATCAATGCACTTTTCTGTTTAATCAAGGTCATTTTTGTGATATTATTCGTGGTATGAAGACGAAGATTTTGATTTTGTCGTCCCTGCTGTGTATGTGTGGGGCGAATTATGCCGGCGCGTCTGAATGTATCGGCGCGGGCTGTGATATTGAACCAATGGTTGGTGCGCCAACCCAGTTGGGCGTTGTTTCCACCCCTGTGGTTGCGGCCGCGCCAGCGACGCCGGCGAATACCCCGATGCAATATGTCTATTTGGATCAAATTCCAATGCAACAGACGAAATTGCTGAGCATTAAACCGGTTGAACCAGACAATCGCCCCGCATTGTGGGACGGTGTTCAGGGTAAATACACCCAGAAAAAGTTCGATAAAACAGTGGATTGGCGCGATGGCGTGCCCGTTTGGGACGATTCGATTGTGTCATATCGGGACAAGGATTTTTCGGACTGGTTCTTGGAACCATTGCCAGAATTATATATTCGTGATGCAGACGTGCCCGCCACGGTTGATCCGGCGGTTACGCTATACAACCGGACAATGGACGATGCCGCGGCGACACGCGCCCGCGTCGAAGAATTGCTGAGTCCGCAAAAGCCATGCGATAACCTGTGGACAAATGATGTTGTTGCACCACGCCCAGAATACACGGCCCAAGATATGACCGAAAGTGTTCAGGTTGTGTTTGGTCGCGCCGACGGTTGCCCATTTGAAACGGAAACAGAATGCACCATTTGGCGTCGCAAACCCGTTGTACACGAGGTTGTTGCCCCGCGCAGTGCGAAAATTCAGGACTTTCGTATGGCTGAATTTGTAGAGGCAACCAAATGCAATGCCGATATCGATGCCACAAATCCGGCGGCCGCGCCGTTGTTGGCACGCTATAAGATGCTGATGAACTCGGCAAATGCATGCTGCACCGATGGTATGGTGTACGCGTTGCGTAATGCGGGTGCATCAGATGGTCTGATTTACAAATTCATGTCGGACGACGCGAATTTCTATGGTTTTGGGTCGCGTTGCCTGATGATGACAGACAAGGAACTGGATACCAAGTACCCAAATACCGCGACCGCGGCGGTTGCCGCCGACGTGCGCAACGGTTGCCTGTGTCGTGGCCGTCAGTGGTTCAGTGCAATGCTTGCGCCATTTACAGACGCGTATGCGGCCGTGCCAGAGTTCAAAGATGCCAAGTTTAATTACACGTATACGGACGGACTGGGACGCGAGATTACCACGTCAATCAACAACGACGTCCAGAATGTGTTGTATCAACTGACATTGTGTCCATAAGAAACGCGCCAACGGCGCGTTTTTTTATTAGTGAGAAAAGAGCAGAGAGCAATGACAAAGATTCTAACTCTTTTGTCATTCCTGCGTAGGCAGGAATAGGGTCTATAAAACCTTGTGCGATGATTTACGTTTTTATATACTGACTTTATGCAAGAACATGTCTATTGGGTATATATACTGTTTGATACGCGCGCTGGCGAAACTTATATTGGCGTAACAAATGATTTGAAACGCCGCGTGTTTGAACACAAAATGGAATTGATATCTGGTTTTACCAAAGACAAACATATTCATAAATTGGGCTATTATGAAGAATACAAGTACATAGATAATGCAATAGCACGTGAGAAAGCATTGAAAAAATGGAAACGTGCGTGGAAATACCGTCTGATAGAAAGTATGAATCCAGAATGGAAAGATTTAGCATCGGATTTAGATGAGTATATTGCCAATGTGTCGGGCGTGTAATTGGCTCACTACGTTCGCACTGCCCAGACCCTATTCCTGCCTACGCAGGAATGACAAGAAAGTAGTGCGCCATTCGGCGCGACATACTCACCTAGATTCCGATGGACACCACCCACAAAATTTATCAATTTTGCGGGGCCCAGACAAGCACCGGAATGACAGAGATTTTTAAGTTTTATATTCTAAAACTTTATCAGTTTATCACTGAATTACTCTGTCACTAATAAAAAACGCGCTGGGGGCGCGTTTTTTATTTATTGTCTGGGGGTATTTTGATTCTGCTGTTGCTGGCGCGAATTTAGATTACTGGTTGCATTTCGAATTTCTATGTTTAACTGGCTTAAACATTTCTGAAATGCATTGCGCCCCTGAATCTGTCTGGCCACACTGCAGTCAACCGTCTTGTCATCAACCGCGACATCTGGCAAACCTGACAAAACTTTTTTCGTGGCGTTGCTGTTGCCAGCGTTGCTTTCTGTGACGTTATTTGGCTTCAACCCCGCACCGCCAGCGTTGCTGACCACGACACCAACGTCATTAGCCAACTGTTTACGCAATTCGGTTGTGATATTTGTACCACCGTTTGACATGTTATAAATCAGGTTATAATTGCTGCGCAGGCACGTAAAAACCTCTGCCGTGGTGTTCATATTGTTGCAATTCTGTGTTCCCGCCAGATAAATGTTTTTATCACCCGTATTACCAGACGTGTACGTGCCACCATCAGACGTTGTGCCAGCGCCCGCGGCCTGTAATTTAGTGGTTAAAATTGCCTTTTCCAGCTGGGTTTTCAAGCGGCGCATCGTCGCATCCAAGTAATCATACTGGGCCTTCATCTGTTGCGTCATAATCGTTGTCTTTAACGCGATGACGTCTTTCATTTCCTGCCGTTCAGCGGCGACAGATGAATTTGCTGTTTTGCCAATATTGTACACGTGCGTTGTGCACATCGCATACTGTGGCAGAATATAATCGCACGTTGTTGCGTTATTGTCTGTGGTCAGCGACGTGCCGGTCGCATCCAGTTTCGCGCACATCTTGGCCGGAATTGTTTTCAGGGTTGCGTTCTTTTGCAAATCCTGTAATTTATCGCCAACCTGACAAAAGATTACGCCGTTATTTTTTGGTGTTTTATCACCAGTAAATGCGGCAGGCGCATCTTGTTCAATAATACGTTCCAGTGTTTCGATATCAATCGTTGCCTGTTTCTTGCGATTACGGAACAGGGTGGAGTTATCCAAGGCCTCGGACGCACAGCCGACGCGGATTGAGTTGTGTTCGTCCCCTTCGGCAATATTCAGCCATTCACGACGGACATCTTCGGTGCTGGTCAGCATTTTCACCAACTGACACCCACCATCAGACATAGGCACAACCTGACCCACACGGCAAGAATGTCCATCAATAAGACCAGTAGAACATGACTTTTGCGTATTTGTTTTTTTATCAAATGTAATACAAGCACCATCAGTGGTGACTGACTTTCCATTCTGGCAGTTCTGGGTGGTATAATGCATGACCTGACCCTCGCTGCACATATACTGGGCCCACGCGTTACATGTGCCGTTCAACATCATGTAAATATCGGAAATATCAACACCAACCGACTGTGCCAGAATCAAGGCATCATAAACCTCGTCCAATACGGCATTATACGGTTCAAAGAAATTCATTGCGCGTTGTTTGAACGCCTTGACCCGATGCGGGCCGGTGCAATTATTGCCAGACGCATCACACCCAGCGTATGTAAAGGCATCTTGCATTGTGCTCTTTAACGTCTTCATCTGGGTTTCAGAATTTTCAATTTTTTCGTAAATCTGGCCAGTAATTTGTTCACGCGCCAATGTGTCCGCCGACACACCCGCCGCGGCCGCCGCATTTTGCGCCGCCGTCAGACCATTGTCGGGCGCAGCGTCCGCGTCATCAGACGCAGATGACGCCGCAGGTTGCGCGGCGGATTGCGCCGCCGCCAGTTGTTCCTGTTGCTGGGCCAGTGCACTCTGTAATTGTGCGACCGTTTCGGCGTTTTGCTGGGCCATTGTTTGCTGCATCTGTTGCATCTGGGCCTGCATCGCCTGTAACTGTTGGGCGTTTTGTTGTGCCACCGCATTTGCCGCGGCCGTTTGCGCCGCCGCGTTTTGGGCGTTTACCTTGGCCGTGGAATTGGCGACCAGTTGCGCCGCAATGTACGAAACCAAATCGCTGCCGTATTGCTGGCATGCCTCGTTCGAACGGACGCATCCATCAACAATAGACGTTGCAACCGTCATATCGGTACAGCCGCCCGATGCACATTTCGGCTGGGCACAGCGCAGGACAATCGCGTTGCAATTACCGAAATCCGCGGAGGCCGCATCGCCCGATGTGGCAGCACGGCTGTTCATCAATGTATTCCAAGTGTTATTGTTCACCGCCCCAGAATTGCCGTTATACGCGGTCAAATTATTACCACGGGTTGATGCAACAACGGCCAACGCCGTGTCCGCAGACACCAGCGACAAGGCCACCAACAAAAATCTTGCTATGGGTTTCATACTCTCTCTGTTATGCGTAATTTTAACATAAAAACCACGCACTGGAAAGATAAAAAACACATTTGGGTGCAATTTTTGCCGCGCTTCAAACATTGTTGACAAAATAATATTTTTGTATATTATATAAAGCATGATTATTTCAAATGGTATTCTTTTATCGGTATCAGACGATGATTTAACCGCAGACGGCGCGTTGTGCGTGCCGGACGGCGTTCGCCGTGTTGGTGCGCGCGTGGGATGCGATATGCCGCGTATGCGCGCACTGGCATTGCCCGATACATTAAAAGCCATTGGCAACGGGGCGTTTTGCTATAACCACAATTTGGAATCGATAAAATTTGGCGAGGGCATCAAAAAAATTCCCAGTGGCGTATTGGTCGGGGGCAGTTTTTTGCGCACGATTACGATACCACGCACGTGGACATGCTTGGACAATACGGTTGAGCACATGCTGGCGGACAAATGTACCGTTGTGCGCAACATGGGCAATGATACATTGCAAACATTTCCGTTATTTCGGCATGGAGACAAATTCTTTTATGAAAAATCGCGACGTGTGATTTGTGGTATTACCGTACATGATTTGTTATTGCCACGTTTTGACGATAACGGCATATCTGGCGCGACGCGCGTGGCGGTGCACACCGACCGCAATACGTTTATCGAACCGACGCTGGACGCGGCGATTGATGACGCACGGCGCAAGAAAATCATGAACGATTTTCAATACGCCATGTGGAAATTCAAGGTTCAACGCATTAAAAAGACCAAATTCGACGAAGATATTGACGATGTAATTCTGGGGGCGGCGTACAGAACACTGCATGGCCAGCCGCACGCCAATGCCGCGACACGCGCAACGATGCACGGATGGGCCGACCGCATTCCGCAAATGTTCGCCGACATTATGGCATTTATAAAAAAATACCCGTTGCGACGCGATCTGTATGAATTACAAGGGATTGATTTTGATAAAATGATGCAAATTGTTGCACCGGTGACGCGCGGCGTGATGAAAAAATCTGCAACCCGCCGATTAAAGCACGCGCCCGTTGATGCCAACGAAATGGACGCAATGGCATTGGCGGGATATCAAAACCCAGGGTCATTTCCATACGAATGGTTGCAACAGATTCCGCGTGATAAACGCGGGGCGACAACCGCGCGCATGCACAAATTATTCAAAAATGCCGCGATTAAATCGTACTGTGCCGACACGCCGGACGCATGTGACCGCATGATGCCCGCGATGAACGATTTGGAACGCAAACTGTCGCGCGCGCTGAAACAGCCGGTTGATATTCTGTATGTTGGGGGTGGATGTTTTGGCAAAACGCATATGATTTTTGTTGGTAATGCGCCAGCATACATTCTGAAAACATATCACAGTGATTGTGAATACGGATTCTTTGCCGCGTGGGCGCACGATACCGAATTGCAAAATTCATTCTTGCTGTCGGGGCGCAAGTATCATGGCAATGTGCACTGGCGTCAAATTGAAACCGCGGGAATCAGTGTTCAACGCGGCGAACGGTATTTGATATGCAAACTGGCCGAAGGGCCACACAACGTCGTGCCAGACGCCCCATATGAACATTTCAAGTGGTATAACCTGCGCGATCATTCTGATAATTGTATCGGGAACACGTTGGTGGACTGTGGTGCGCTGGAGGTTCTGCCAAATTTCCAAACCCAGCCATACATGCGCAAGATTATCAACACGGTTCTGTATCGGCCATTTAACGAACTGAATATGATACAGAAAAAATATAATTCCGAACAAATTCGTACGGCGGTTGATTTTATGAATGCCCGTATGACACACGATACCATAAAACGCGATGAAATCTGCCGCAAATTACAGTTTTTGTCACAGCATGTAAAGTGATGCCACAAAATTAAAAACGCCCCGTGTGGAGCGTTTTTTTATTACTCAATGCTGGTGGTAATTATATCACCGTATGTGCCGGCCTCGTCCCCGCCAACATAGCAACTGATATGTTTACCAACGCTGTTCATCCATTCGTTGTACGCGGCCTTTTGCGCGGCGTCCATGTTCGAATCCTGAATGTCGCGTGTCGCGCGATTCAACAGGAACGCACCCGCCGTACCAACAGCCACCGCACCAACGGTTGAACCAATCCATGTCTTGCTCTGTGCGCTGGACTTGTTACCAGATGTACTGGCCAAATCCGCCTGAGATTGACATGCGTTGCTCAAACGATCCAACGCTGTGTTGTATGCATCGCATTTCGCCTTGTTATCGCCAGTGCAATCATTGCCCAGTGCGGTGAATGCCGACGAAACCGAGTTCTGAATTTCAGACGCAACTTTCAACTGTGACGCGAAATTGATTGCCGTGTTCACACCATTTTCATATGTCGATTTGTCAAAGACAGCGTTTGTTGTCGTTATCTTGGCATCACGTGCATATTGCTGGCATAATTTGCGCGCCTTTTCAGATGCGTTCTGGTTGTCTGAAACCTTGTTCAGGCCGGTCAGTTTGCCAAATGCAGAACCATCTTGCAAACTGGCCCCCAGATATGCGCCACCAACCGTGCCACCCAGCGCGCCCAGCACTGTCATCCATGTGCGGGTACGTTTCTGGGACGCTTCTTTGTCTGCGGTTGCGTCATCAGCAACGGCATTGGCGATTTCTTCCAATTCGGAATTTGGAATCCAACTGCCGCATGTGAAACTGTCGCCGACGGCAAAGTATGCGGTTGACCAATTTGTGCCGTTCTGCAATTTTTCCTGAATGCGTTTGTCATCAGATTGCAGTGTTACGCGCACGCGGCAGAACGAACCATACAAATCGTTGCTGGCCGTGAACTGGTTTGCCTTCAGACCATTGACAGTGTATGTCTTGGGCACTTTGGTGGATTTCAATTTAACCCACATGTATGTGCCGCCTGTGTCCTTGGCACCCATGATGCCGCCCTGATTGCTGGACAGACACATGTTCTGTTCCTTGGTCAATTTGGCATTGTATTTTGCCTGCGCTTCTTTTTCGATGTCATAAATCAAATCTTTGAACAAAGACGATGCCGCCTGTGTTTGCAGATATGTTGTGTATGAAACCATAACTGGTGTGTCATACACATTGCCGTTTTCATCAACGGTGTTGCAAACGCCTTGGTCGCCGTTGCTGGCCGTGCAGATGGCATTGCCGTTTTCATCGTATGACTGGACATTTTCTGTGTCCGCAGTCACAGATGTTGCACCGCCCGCATCAATCCAGCCACCACGTACAGACGTTGCATCAGCCCATGCGCCCGTGCCGGATTTGTTCTGAATCTTTAATTTATTCTGTTCGATTGCCAAGTGCTGTTCACACACAGATGCGTTCTTGACCGTGTCCAAGCACAATCCCAGTACAACTGTGTAATCCAATACACCGCCAACCTTGTTCATTGATTTATCAAATGAACTGTCGCCTGTGCTGGTCAGGTTGGAATAGATATCTGTACGATTACGATAGCAATTTACGTAATCAGAACCGCACATTGCCTTGACACAACTGGTTGCGACGGACTGGCACTGCTTTTTCATTTGGGCAATGGCCGCATCGCTGTAAGTGTTCGCCAATGTTGCATTCAGGGACGCAATCACACCGATTGGATCGTTGCCGCCCGCTTCGTATTCTGGGAACAATGTGTCAAATGCATCGGCATTGATATATGCATATGAATATGTGCCGGTTGTATTTGGATTTGCCGCCGCATATTTGCAATACAGGTCGGTGTTCACAACCGCCGCGCAACCGGTCTTGATTTCATCATAGCTGACCGAATTGTTGATGGATTTGTCGGTTGCACCGTATACCTGTGAATAGCATGCCGCGCCGTTGCCACCGCCACATACGCGCATTGCGCATGTTTTGATTGTGTCAACGCACTTTTGCTTTGCACGGGTATCAAATTTTTCAACCAAATCCGTGATTTTCGCCTTCATCGCGGTGTTCATGCGCGCAGCATACGCTTCGTCATAAACTTCTTCCTGATTATCGGCATCTTTTAACTGGGATGCGGTTGGCATTGCACCATTGCCCAAGAATGTGGCGTAGCAATATTTATTTGCACCAACGGTGTCCAAGCAAGAATTTTTGATATATGCCGCAATGGCAGATGTGCTGACCGTGTCGGCAACAGTCGTTGTTGCGCCCGTTGTTGCGTCGGCATCGCCACTGTTGATACCATCAACCAGCACAGTCGTCTGGGTCGATGCGTTTTCATAGCATTTGTATGGGTTTGTCGCACATGCGTTCAAGATACATTGATCAACAACCTTGTAACATGTGGACACGGCGTTGATTGCCGCCAGTGCCGCCCCCTCTGATATCATCTGACCGATACGGCTGGTTGCCGCAGGGGTTGTTGTGGTCGTTGTTGAACCAAACAGTTCGATTTTACCATCGGACTGGCAACGCGCCAATGTGGAATCGCAGAATACCATCTGCTTTTTGAACTCGGCATTTGTAGTGCACAATTCAAAGTCCGCACCACAAACGTTTTCTTTCTTTAAGCATGACGTATAACGTTTAACACAGTTTGATGTGTCGTATTTATTAGAAATTGCCGCACCAACAATCAACTGGCCCAAAACACTGCCGTCGGTGGGGTATGTGTAATCTGTAACCTCGCCATACGTGTTCTTGGATGCGACATTGGACAGTGCGGTTGTGTTTGACGTACCGAACAAACTGGTAATCCCAGACGCGCTGCATTGTGCCAATGTGGACAGGCATTGTGGCATTTTCGCGTGGAACAGAACCTTGGTCGTGCATTCTTCGAATCCGCTGCCGCAGGCATCGGCCCCCTTGATACAAGAGGTGTATGCATCGATACATTCGGCGTTCGCCAACAAATTCGACGCCGTCGTTGATGACGTTGTTGTGCCAGTCACATATGTCGACATTGTCGGCATACGACGCGCCGCATTACCCATCACACTGGGGCGTGCAGTTGCCGCATATGCCGCGGGCAAGCATGCCAAAATCGCCACAAAACTGATAGATTTTTTCAGTAAAAACATTCTGTCCACTCCATTATTTATGGTTTAGTATATCATAAAATCCCACATTGATAAAGAAAAAACTAAGAAATCACAGGCAAAAATGACGGGGGCGATGTGCCCCCGAATTTGTTTTTAACCGATATCGTCCAAAATGCATTTCAGTGCTTCCATATCGTCCGGCAGATGCGATTTGAAATGCACACGTTCGCCCGTGGTCGGGTGATTAAATTCTAAATATTCGGCATGCAGCATTTGACCATTATGGTCATGCAGAAATTCCAGCAAATCTGGGTCGCGGGTACTGGCCAGACGCCCCGATGCGCGGCCGTAAACCGGATCGCACAAGACCGGAAATCCATGTGCCGACAGGTGAACACGTATCTGGTGCGTGCGGCCGGTCAACAAATTGCACCGAAACGCCGATACGCCCGCGCGTGGCCATACCGACATAACATTTACCTGTGTATGTGCGGGCTTGCCCCCAGATTTTACCATTGTCATTTTCTGGCGATTACGTGATGAACGGGCAATGTTACCGATGATGTCTGCACCCTCCCAATTAGGGACGCCCCACACGAATGCGACATAGCGGCGCACCAAATCGTGGCTTGAAAATGTTTTGACCAGTGCGCGAAACGCCGCATCTGATTTGGCAAACACCATAACGCCACTGGTATCTTTGTCCAAGCGGTGCACGACCCCAGGGCGCGTTTCCCCACCCAACGCCGACAGATGACAATGCGCCAGCACGTTTTGAACCAATGTGCCGGTCTTGTTCCCCGCAGATGGGTACATAACAACCCCGCGCGGCTTGTCAATGACGATGATATCGTCATCCTCGTAAATAATATTCAAATCAAAGTCCGACGAAATGTTATCGGCGGCAACGTCTGATTTTGGGGCGGGAATATCAACCGTTATTGTGTCACCCGCACGCAGGCGCGTCGCCGCACGGGCATCGGCCCCGTTTAACAAAATCTTGAAACGCTGAATTTCACTGCGTGAAAACTCGGGCATCTGGTCGGCCAAGAATTTGTCCAAACGCGCGCCCACGCCATCATCAGCAACTGTAAAAGAACGAATATCAGACATCAAAAACCTATTTATATTCTGACCAATCACGACCACGGGTGCAACGCGACAAATCAACGGTCAATTCGCGCGCATCGGCGGTGACCGGACACGTCAGCATGCCCGTACTGACCGATTGGTCGGCATCGCGCGTGGCATTACGATATGTAAATTTAATTTCGGTTGGTGGGTATACACATGCGATTTGCAATGTGCCGTCGCTTGCGCCATTTGGGCCCAGCCATACGCGCACACCATACCCCAATCCATAGCATGGGAACCCGTCTAAGTAATACAAGACCAAACCAGAACGTCCAACCAACGACTTATCAATCTGAAACCGCCCCGTGTATTGGTGCAGGGTCAGACCGGTCAGGCCCTCCCAATCTGTGCTGGTGGAAAAAACACTGACGCGGGTGACGGTTGGCGTGTCATCGGCGTGCGACGGCCCCATCAGCATAATTGCGGCAATCAATGCCAGCGCAAATTTCTTCATTTCTTTGTCCCCATGTTTGCCAATTCCGCAGACACACGTTTAACCCCCATTGCCGAACCCGACAATGTGTGCGAAAACTGAACCTGAGTCCCAGCGTCCAGCAACGTTGCCGATGGCATAAATTTCTGTTGCATTATGATATTGCCATTGGCATCACGTGCCGTAATAATCAAATCAGGCACACCATAGATTTCATCAGACACATTTTGCACCGTACCATCAACCACCAATCGTGGCATGCCGCCCGTGTCCGTGGTTGTGCGCACCGATGTAACATGTGCGACCAATGGGGCGGTGTTGGCACTCTCTATCTTTTGACGTGTGATGACCGCAACCGTGAACACAATCGCCGACAACAACGCACACAGTGCCGCAAAGAACATCATTGATGCCCCACGATTATTACTGCGCGCAGGTGTCCAAGTGTTACCACAAACCGCACACTTTACCGCGCCGCCACGCAGGGACGGGACGGAATATTCTGTCTGACAAAAATCACATTTTATTTTCATGATTCCACTTATACCACATATTATTCCAAATTCAACAGGCGATATTTCGCACGAACACGTGTCTGGATTTCAGACAATGCATTCATAAAATCCGCGACCGTCGCGTTCTGGTTTGTGGCAACGGTTGCAAATAACTGGTACGACACCGTGTCACCACGCGTATCACGTGCCGCGACCGACGCCATGCGGTTCAAATCCAACAATGTCATGTCCGACATATTGGCCGCGCCACTGTTTACATTCCAATAATACGCAGGATTCACAGAATCTTCTATCATATTACTGACGACCAATTTGGGCGTGATTGAACCGGTAAATCCGACCGTTACATACACAGCGGTAATACGGCCCGACGTCATGTCCACAGAATCCGTGACACGCAGCAATGCGATTTTTTCGCTGTCACTGATGGACAATCCCCCCAATGTCAAATTAGACACCCACAGGTCACCGACATTAAAACTGGAAAACTTGCCCACGTCCGCCAATTTGAATGTGCCCGCAACGTTCAATGTGCGCGAATCCGCCGACATAGTCCCCGACACCGTTGCATTTTTTATACCGAATGCGCCGTCCAATGTCGGACGTGTTTGGTATATCAAACTGGAAACCGCCGCACGCCCCAATGTTAAATTACCAGACAGCGCGACCGACGATGCGTCCAAGAATGCCATATCGGTAATATTATGTCCGCCCAGATTCAGCCCCGCCTGCATTGTTGCATCACTGGCATTGTCCGATGGCACACGCCACAGGTACAGTGCATTATCCAGATTCACCGATGTTGTTGCTACAATTCCATTTGTTGCAACAATCCCCATATCTATATTATCGGCACGCGATGTGCCAAATGCGCCATATGTACGCGCATTGTCCACAAACCCCAGTTGCCCCGCCCCAGTTGCGACAATTTCACGTGTGCGCAGTGGCGTGATATCGGCGTCTGACATAACCACAACACCCTGCAATGTGGATTTGCCGCGCACGTCATTTGATTTCAAAACGCGCAGTTGATAATCACGGCCATTGTCCATCAAATTTGTATTCAGACCATAATCCGCCAAATCCGCCATTTCCAGACGCGTGATATTTTTCCCAACTGTTTCCAGCAACTTTTCACGGTTGTCAACGATATAGCGTTCCAATGCGTCCTGAATGTTTTCCATTTCGCGGGCGATGACAATATTTTCGGCACGACGAACCGCACGTGTTTGATACTGGAACAAAAACGGAATTATCAATGCCGCCAGCGCAACCGACAACAGCAATTCAACCAGCGTGCCACCACGTGACGCATTTGATGCAGAAAAGATACGCAATGACGTTTTCATTACTTTGAAACCTCTTGGGGTGTTGCGGATTTCCAATCACTTTGCATTATTGCACTAAATTCCGATGCCTTGGGCGCAGCAGGCAATGCAGCGCGTGTCAATGTCAATTTAGAAAATGTTGGTGCTTTTGTATTTGGAAATGTCCAATTACCCAACTTTAACGGTGCATTTGTTGACATCAGCAATTCACCCGATACGGTCAGGCCAAAATTTTCATAGAACACGATTTCTTCGGCAGAAACGTATGGGGTTTTTACGGAATTTGCACTGATGCCGATAAATCCGCTGATTGTTCGCGCGGTATCTGATTTCAAGACCAAATCGCGCGCGACATTTACGGACTTGGTAATTTTCGCGCGGTCAGTTACGATGCGACCATTGGTTATGTATGCCGCGCCATTCATACTGTCCGCGTTGATTGTTCTGAATCCGGAAATATCACCCGTCACACGCATAGAATTGATTTTCACGCCCGCGCCATCAACATTTGCGCCACGACGGAAATATGCGGTGTTTGCCGTCATATCATCAATACCCGCAAATACCGCCGACATATTTTTAACCCGCGCGGACACGCCCGACAGTGCGTCAACATTGTATATATTGTTACCGCCCATATTCAAATCGCGCAACATGGTGTTCAGGTTTTCTTCGTCTGATGCCGTACGGTGCAGGTACTTTGTTGTGTCCTGTCCCGCAACATCGCGCGACACACGATATACCAGCAACCCTTCGTGGAAATCTGGTGCAGATACCGCCCAATTTGCGCCATACGCCACACCATCGGGCGACACAATCGCGGCATCCGCGCCAACATGGCGGGCGATACGATTTGCGTCCAGTTTATTGTCTGCAATATCAAACGCCAAATACACGTCGGTAATCGTTGCACCACGAACAGAATACTTGTCAATAAATCCCGCCGATATGGATGGCGATATTTGCGCCAGTTCATCGTCCGATAATTTAATCTGAACCGTGTCGGGCCAGCGGTCTTGGTTCGTACGGACATAGTTCAATGTGATATCGCGCAATTCCATAATCTGGCGCGCAATCGCCATATCGCGCAGGTTTGACGTTGTTTCCGTAATTTGGGAATACAGTACGGGCGCAGCAATCGCAACGATTGCCATGGACAAGATAACCTCTGTCAAACTGGTGCCGCGGGCGGCGTGCGATGAAAATATACGCGATTTAATCACAGTTACTGCCCCCGTTTAACATACATTGTTTGATATCAATACGCTGTTCCAAGCGTTGCCAAAAATAATACTGGCAAATTATATATTGAGATAATGATTTTGCATTATAAGAACCGTCCAAATCAGCAATCAATGTCTTGCACGCAACCGTTGTGTTGTTTGATTCAGATGGCGATTTCAATGGCGCAATCGTGTCATTGTTTATTGTGCTGACAAATGCGTCCGGCAATATGGACGTGCCGGCGGGGCGAATGTCCAATATGACCGAACCCGTTTCACCATCGGACAACGCGTCGGACGTTTGGTCGCGCATGGTGATATTTGATGTGGCGATTGACGCAACGCTGATACCACTGTATGACGAATAACTCAGTGAATCTTCGTCAATATAAACATCTTGGCCACGGGCGGCGTTCAAGAATGAATTGATTTCCAATCGTTCAACACTGAAATTTATCTTGTCACTGACCACGTTGCCACGCACGTACCAATTCGCAGGGCCGGTAAAACTGGTGCGGCCCGCCGTCATTGCAAAATCGTATACCGACGCGGTATTTGCGTTAAATGTTCCCGCATCGCCAAACGCCGCAACCGTGCGCGCATCAATAGAATCAACCGACAACGCACCACGTGTCAGCGACAATGCAGATTCACCGTCCGGACTTTGGAATACCGCCCTGTCCGCGGTGGCGTTTTTAATGGAATTTTTGGACTTGCGTCCGTTTTCCGTCCCCGTCAGCGACAATGTGGCAATTTCACCCGTGTCAAAACCCGCACGATTGGCAACAATACTGCCCACGCCATTTAATGAATTACCATTCATTTCCAAATTGGCCAAGAATGCCCCCGCGTCCAAATCCGTATCATTACGACGCACAACGTCCGAATATGCATCATCCAGCGCAATCGCCACCACCAGTGCATCATCGTCTGTTGCCGCATAGAATCCAATACGACGTACCAGTTCCGCCATCTGAATCCCCGACAGGTTTCCGCCCGTCATTTTCAAATACGCCGATACCTGAGTGGAATCCTTGTCAATGACCAGTGCGATATTTTGGCCCAGTGCGGTTTGCGGTCTGAATCCCAATGGCAAACCGTATGGTTCAAGCAAATCTGTGAATTGCGTACCCGTCACCACCGTTTCGTTATATGGCAATGCAGATGCATTTTCGCGAATAAATATGCGCGCTGCCGCCGCGGCATTATCAATCTGGCGCGTGGTGGAATACATCTGGGCGGCCATATCGCGTGATGCCAAACGCGATGCGAAAAACGGCATGAACGCAAAGATACACGTCAACGCCAACAATGCCTGTAATAAAAAATTTCCGCTTTGATTTCGTGGCAAGTGAATATGCCCCCTCCTACATACCGAACAGAATAGCAACTGAAAAAAAATATTGCAATCAGTTTTAAGATGATTTAACATCAGTTTTGTTTAGAGAGTTGGCGACAAAAATCGCCGGAAATAATTTCCTTTTGAAACAACAGAAACAAAATGCAAAACAAGAAAAACCAATCGTCTGTCGGGCTGATGATTCAGCGTTGCCATAAATGGCGTCAAAAAAGAAAACAGTATATTGATCAGGCACGTCAAACAGCCGACGAAATTGAACGTGAACGCCTGTTACAGGCCGCAGAACACTATGGCCGTATTGTCGCCGCAGAACAGGGTAAGATTGATTCCACACGCACCCCCGCGGACAAGGTTTCAGTACCAGAGGTTGACACAGAATCTGATGATACAAACACATCGGACGAGGTTGAAGCCCCACTGCCTGATTTCATATTAAATTGACACGAAATCTTATTCTAAATTTTGTTGAAATTTGACTGTGTTTTGCTATCCTGCGAACAAAAGGAAGTTTGGCATGGACAGCAATTACACAGTTTTAGCACGCAAATACCGCAGTCAAGATTTTCAATCACTGATTGGTCAAGATGTTTTGGTCAAAACACTGACCACCGCAATCAATACCGGACGCATTGCACATGCGTATATTTTTACTGGCATTCGCGGGACTGGGAAAACCAGTACGGCGCGTATTTTGGCCAAGGCATTAAACTGTCTGTCATCGGACGGGCCGACCGCAACACCATGTGGGGTATGCGAAAACTGTCGTGCGATTGCCGCCGGTCAACACATTGACGTTATGGAAATCGACGCAGCGTCACACACGGGCGTTGACAATATGCGTGATATTTTGGACGCGGCGCAATATCGTCCAACCAATGGCCGGTACAAGGTTTATATTATCGACGAAGTTCATATGCTGTCGACATCGGCGTTTAACGCGTTGTTAAAGACACTGGAAGAACCACCAGCACACGTTATCTTTATTTTGGCAACCACCGAAATTCGCAAAGTGCCCGTGACCATTCTGTCACGATGCCAGCGTTTTGATTTGGCGCGCGTGCCGGTAGAAACACTGAAAAAGCATTTTGCATGGATTGCATCGCAGGAAAAAATCGAATTATCTGATGCGGCAAACGAATTATTGGCACGCGCCGCGGACGGGTCGGTTCGTGATGGATTGTCGTTGCTGGATCAGGCGATTGCACAAACGGGTGGTCATGTTGACGAAGCGGCCGTGTTGGCAATGCTGAAACGCGCAGACAGCGGGGTTGTTGTTGATCTGATGAATACGGTATTGTCGGGCGATACCGCCGCCGCATTGGAAAAGGTTGACCAGATTTACACCAATGGCGCGGATTTATCCATGCTGTTGACCGACATGATGGAATGGACACACTGGGCAACGCGTATGCACCCCGCCCTGCACGCGGGCGACGTCACAACATCGCCATACACAATGGATCAGCGCGAACAGATTCAAAAAATCAACGAACGCATTTCGTTAAACACCCTGTCCCGCATATGGCAGGTTATGGTTGCGGCCGTGTCTGAATTACAGGCGTCTGATAATCAAAAGCAATGTTTTGATATGCTGATTGTACGTTTGATGCATATTGCCGATATGCCATCTGTGAATGAAATTCTGAAACGTCAACAGATGGAACGCGCCAGTGCGCCCGCCGCCGCACCGGTCGCCACGCCCGCGCCCGCGGCAGCAGAGCCAAAGTTTCTGAAAATCACATCGGCAGACACGCTGCGTGATGAATTGAAGAAATCCAAAGAAATTATGCTGCATGCGTATTTTGATAATAATATAGAGGTTGTCGATTTTACCGATGGGACAATCAAATATTTTGACCGCGGCAACGACGAAACATTCGCATCAAAACTGGCCATGTGGTTACAAGATAAGACGGGGCACGCGTGGACACTTTCGCGCGAGGCGGAATCGCATCACGTTCAAACGGCCGCCGAACAAAATCAAATGGCGTTGGAATCTGACCCATTGGTGGCCAGCGCAATGGACTTGTTCGAAGGTGCACAAATCGTTGGTTCGAAATAAATCACGTAATTCGGGGGGAATGCATGAAAACAGAATCTGGACGTTCATTGATAGAGGTTATTGGGGTACTGGCCATTGCCGGTATTATGACCGCCGCCACATGGCAGGTTGCCAGTGCGGTTCGCAACAATATGCGTCGCACAACCGCAAATCAGGTTCTGCAACAGATTGCCCGCGACACAAAATTATTGTTGCAAATGCGCGGGGACTATACCGGCGTATCGGTTGACTATTTGATAAAAGAAGGCGCGTTAAAGAATGATGCCGCACCGATTGGTGGGGACGCGTGGTCTGTTACATCGTCGACGGACGGAACGTCGTTTTCAATCAATTTGGTTGAACTGACGCAATCGGAATGTGAATATTTTTCAACCGCCGCGCCATCGTGGGCAACATCGATTATGGTAAATGGTTCAACATATGACCCAGACACCAGATGTTTTTCATCATCAACAAATCAGGTTTCATTTATCGTTGAATAGTGTAACAAAAATCTTTGCGGGATTGTACATAATAACATTGTGCGGTTGCATGACGTATCACAGTCCCAATCGCAGTCAGTGGCCACTGTACCTGCGCGGGGCCAGTTTTACTGACATGACCGAACCTGTGCGCATTGCAAAACGCCCCGTGTATTTGGGGTCGGGCGGTAAACTGATTTCAAACGAAACATTACCAAACAGTGCCGAATACGGGGACAAGGTTGCAAATGACAATGCCGCCGCGGTGCAATATATGGCAAACGTAGAATACACACTGTATGACGCGTTGCGCAAATCTGGCATTTCGGTTCAGCGTGCGGGCACGGACGTTGTTGTAATTCTGGTACGCGATGCGATTATGGAATTAAATGCGCCGGAAATTTCGGCGACGGGCGATGACACGTTGCGTACGATTGCAAAAATCTTGAATAAATATGACGCAACATTTATTGAAATTGCGGGCTATACCGATGCAATGGATGCGACATCTGCGCATGCGCTGTCAATGGATATGGCGCAACGCGTTGGTGTGCATTTGGCCCAGCATGATATAAATACCGCGCGCATGTTTATTGTTGCGCGTGGTGCATCGCGTCCGATTGCCGCCCAAGATGACATCGGTCGCCTGACAAATCGTCGTGTCGAAATTCGTATTGTTCCGGCACGATAAATTATCGGACAACTTTCCCTTTTCATTTGAAAATTTTGTTGCTATACTGCGACCAGAACAATTTAACAAAGGAAGGTTATCATGGCAAACACACCTAAAACACCGGTAAATCCATCGGCAAAAAAATACGCACGTACTGGTATCATCGCGGCAATCGTTATTGTCATTGCGGTACTGGGGGCATTTGGCCTGCGCGCACTGCATAAAACAGGCGACGCCACAACAATCAGCGGCGCATCCGTTTCAGAATCGGTTGAATCTGTCAGCACAGATGCCGCACGCGGTGCCGATTTGCGCATTGCAATCATTCGTATGGACGCAATCCAAACAGATGCCAAGGCACTGAAAGCATTGCGCGAACAGAAAGAATCATATGAATCCAAATTGCGTGATGAATTGACCAAAGACCAGAAAGCACTGGAAAAAGAAAAGACAGAAATCGAAAAGTCACAGGACATTCTGTCGCGCGAGGCATTGCAACGTCGCGTTGTTGACTATCAAAACCGCGTTGCGAAATTGCAGCGTGATTTGTCCGAACGTGCACAGAGCATCGAAGTTGCATATCAGAAAGCGTTGAACGAAATCCAGACAAAACACCTTGACCCTGTGGTTGACGCGATTATTGCAAAAAAGAATCTGTCATTGGTAATTGATGGTCGTTTTGCCCGTACGGGTAAAGATGTCACAAATCTGGACATCACAGACGAAGTTGTCAAAGCATTGGACAAAAAAGTGTCCAAGATAAAAATGGAAACACCGAAAGGGTTCTAAAATAAAAACGCCGGCAAATGCCGGTGTTTTTTTATAAAGTTCAAACACCAAAGTTCAAATAATGTGTGCGCCAAATGGCGCACTACTTTATTCATTTGAACTTTGAACTCTGAACTTTTAACTCTGTTATTTTAAGATTGCACTTTGCTGGATTTTACGTATAATCGCGGTATGTTAAATTTAATCAGATCTTTGCTGGCACCGGCGGCAAACAAAACAACAGCCGGTCAGTTGGCCGAAAAATTCGGCTTGGAATTACGTGGTGACCCAAATGCCATCGTGCGTGGCGTTGCGCCGATTGCTGATGCACGCGCAGGCCAGTTGGCATTCTATTCCACAGAACGCAACAGCGCGGCATTCAAAATATTACCGATTGAGGTATTAAAGAACACGCGCGCAACCGTTATTCTGGTTCAGCCAGAACAGGCAGAATTTGCCCCAGCGGGTGCAACGCTGTTGGTGACGCCATCGCCACGTGGGAATATCGTAAAAATCTTGGGCGAAATTTATCGTGAAAAGCCACGATTTGGCATCAGCCGTGATGCGATTGTTGAACGTGGTGTATTCTTCCGCAATCGTCGCAGCACGTATGTCGGGCAATTTGCAACGATTGAACGCGGCGCGGTTATTGAACCAGATGTGAAAATATACCCCTATGCATATATTGGACGCAATGTTACACTGGGGCGTGGAACGATTGTCCAGACCGGTGCACACATTGAAAACGCCACCATTGGGGCGGAATGCGTCATCAATTCTGGGGCGGTAATTGGCAAAGATGGATTTGGTTACACCCGTCAAAATGGGCATAACATTTTCATTCCGCATGTTGGCCGCGTTGTTCTGGGCGACCGCGTGTCGGTTGGTTCAAACACATGCATTGACCGTGGTGCAATGACGGACACTGTTGTTGGCGACGGGACGAAAATTGATAATCTGTGCCAGATTGCACACGGTTGTGTAATTGGCAAGGAATGCTTTATTGCGGGTCAAACCGGTATGGCGGGCGGATGTGTGATTGGTGATCGCGCTCTGTTGGCCGGTCAGGTTGGATTGGCAAACGGTGTTCATATCGGCAATGATGCAGAGGTTGGCGCACACAGTGGCGTATTCCGCACGGTTGACGACGGAACGCGCGCTATGGGTTATCCCGCAGTCCCAGGTATGGAATTTTTCCGTCAATATGCATGGTTGAAAAAGCAGAGTAAAAATTAAAAATCCAGACGGAGGGGTGTGAAATGGTTATTGACGCCAAAGGCATAGAACAGGTTATTCCGCATCGTGGCAATATGCGTATGATTGACGAAATCCGCCAATATGATGAACACAGCGGGGTTGGCATTCACTATGTACGCAATGATGAATTTTGGTGTGCGGGACATTTTCCAGACAACCCAATTATGCCAGGGGTTTTACAGGTCGAAGCGTTGGCCCAAACCGCGTGTTTCATTGTTATGGCACGTCAAGGGTACAACGATGGGAAATCAATGGGCTATTTTACAACCATGGAACGCATCAAGTTCACGCACATGGTACGCCCAGGGGACGTATTGGAATTGCACGTTGAATTATTGATGCAGAAAATGTCGTTGCACAAATTCCACGGCACGGCGTATGTTGATGGTGTGCCGGTTGCCGATGCAACATTTACCGCAATATTACAACACAAAGACAACTGATAAAAAAAACGGACACAAAATTGTGTCCGTTTTTTTATTTATCTTCGAATGGATTTTCATCCTTGTGATATTCAATCACCACCGGCAGGTGTTCCCACTTTAATTCCGTGGCAATCCCGCGGCGCAGATAACGTGTGTATGATTCTGGAATATCAGACGCACCACCAACATTGATTGTAATCTTCATCGGGTGACGGCCCGTTTGACGCGCGAATTTAATCTTCATCGGGCGTTTCAGGCGCGACATCGGTGGCTGGCGCGTGGCGACCAATTTTTCAACAATGCGGTTTATCAAACTGGTTGGGACTTGTGACGATGAAATGTCCCACTGTTCATAAATACGACGGAACATATTCTGAACACCCATACCGGTTTCCGCAGACACCGCCAGAATCATTGGTTTGATAATCTGGTGAAATGAATTTGCAAATTGGTGTTTCAATTTCAGCAATTTTTCATCACGGATTTCTGGTTCAACCAAATCCCATTTATTCAGGGCGACACACAAAATCTTGCCCGCGTCATATACGCGCGCGGCAATCCCCAGTGCCTGATTTTCAATATTGCGGGTGGCGTCCACCATCAGGATTACCACGTCCGCCTTGTCAATCGCGTCCAGTGATTTCAATGCCGACAATGTTTCAACGTCATCGGTCACACCCGCCTTGCGACGCAGGCCGGCGGTATCCATCAGAATAATATCGCGGCCATAAAAGCGTGTTGGGATTTTAACCGTATCACGTGTAATGCCGGGGGCATCGCGCACAATTTGACGTTTCTCGCCCAAGACGCGATTTACAAATGTTGATTTACCAACGTTTGGTTGACCCAAAATTGCAATCTTTAATTTTTCGGTGGCGGGCTTATCATCGGCGACGGTGGCATCCGCGGCGTCGCGGGCGGTGGCAATTTTATCGACAAATTCATAAATTGCATCAAAGCCCATTTTATGTTCCGCCGAAATCGCCGTTGGCGCACCAAAGCCCAATTTATAAAAATCATTCACATCGGCCATACGGCGCGATGATTCACATTTATTTGCCAACAACAATACCGGCGCGCGCGTTTTACGACGAACCAAGCGCGCCCAATCCAAATCCGCGCCCGTAATTCCCGTGCGGCCATCAACGACGAATAATACCGCGTCTGATGCCGCGATTGCGTCCAATGCCATATTTGTCGAATCCGCGGCGATGCCGGTCTTGGCATTTTCCAGACCCGCGGTATCTGTAATCTGGTATGTGCGGTCGCGCATAGTGCCCGTCAAACTGTCGCGGGTAACCCCCGGACGGTCATGAACCAGCGCATCACGCGTACCGGTCAAACCGTTGAACAGTGTTGATTTGCCCGTGTTTGGGCGACCTGCGATAGTAATCTTAATCATAACTTTTTCCATTGATTTTTTATAATTATAAAGCAAAAATATAAATAATCAAATCGGGGGTGAAAAATGAAACAAAAACTTAAAAAATTCCTGACGCACCTGCGTGATATTGTTATAAAGCCAAAGCGTTATTTTACCAAAATTGTTGCCGACGGTAATATGGACGAATCCATGTTAAAAGCGTTTATTTATGGCCTGTTGGGTGGCATTTTGGTGCTGTGTTTGCGTCTGATTGGTGGCGCGACGGTTACATTGGGCGCGGTATTTACCGCCGTGGTGATTGTGCCTGTGCTGGCGGTGGCATTGCTGTTTGTGATGGGCGGTCTGATGATGTTGGTGTCGGAAATTACCGGTGGCGAACGCGATTGGGAAATCGCAATCAAGGGGTTGTCGTCGATATTCTTTATGTATCCGGTGATTTTGGTGTTGAACGCATTGGCGTTTAATTGCACATCAATTTGGATTATCAGTTTGCTGATTGATTTGTACGTGTTGTTCTTGTTCTATAACATTGCGTTGTATTGCATGCATGGGAAAAAGGCAAATGTGATTTTTGTTATTGCGGTGCTGACAATGTTTTTGGCCACCGTGTACGCGACCGATTACCGTATTGGATGGTTCATGTTAAAGAATGCCAGTGCGACATTGGCATGTGTAATGTGATAAAGACACAATAAAAAACGCGCCAATGGCGCGTTTTTTATTTCCCCTTACCATGTGGGGGCATGGTCACCTTCTTTGACGATGGGTTGTTCATCTTCCCATACGGACAGGCCGGTATTCACATCGGTCAATGTCAGTTGCAGGTAATATTCCACGCGCGTATCAACGTTCGAGAACCAACCAGATTTCAGTTTCATATTACGCTGTAACATTTTACCCGACAGTGACAAATTTGGTGCAACCAATGTGCCCTTTTTGGCAATGGTGGACGCATCGTATTCGTCGTTACCACGGGTGGCACGTACCTGATGCGTTGTTTCATCTTCGGCGGCGTCACGTTCGTATTCAACCGCGGCGATGCCGTTTGCCTTGACCGATGCGGCGGACGCACCCAATGCATCGATTTGCGCGGATTTCATTTCAGCCGTGACGGGAACATAGCCAATTTCTGTCTTCTTTTTATTCTGGAAACCGGTTGTAACCTGTGCCGTGCCAGAATTTACCAATGTTGTGCGGATTTTCTTGACCAAGATATCGGTATCAAAACGCTGCATAGTGTCGTTTTCAACATCTGCGATGGCGATAACCGGATTTTTAACACGGGTAAATGCGCCACTGTCTATCATTGATTTGGTCATTTTTTCCGCGGCGTTTGTCCAATCGCGATATTCCAATTCCATAACGTTTTGCATTGTTGCAACGTCGCGCGTGTCATTCAAATCAACAACACGTGTTTCGCCACATGCGCACAGCGCGGCGCACAACGCAACAGGCATCAGTTTTTTCATACATTTTCCTTTTGGTTTGTTATTTTATCTTTATTGTTTTTACATCGGGTGTGCCACCTGTCAAACGAACATAGACCAGATAGTTTCCCGCCGATGGAATTTCAGCTGTTGCCACCAGATTACCACCGGATTTTATTTCTAGCAAGCCGGTTTTATCATTCGTCGTGCGCCATACCGATATACGTTGTGGCAATGTGGCCCAGGTGCGAACCTCTGCATTCGTGGTGGACAAAGTGTACATTGTGGCCAGCAATCCCATTAGTGGGGCGGAATCGCTGTCTGAATTATACAGTGCGGATTGCAAGGCGGCCTTGGACGTGGCAGACGCGAATGCTCGCAGAACCTCGTTCACGCGATATTGGGTGTATTCCGTCATAAACAATGCGTCAACATCGGCAAGGATTTGCGCGCCATCAACCATTGGCATTGGGGTGGTAAACATCGGCTGGGATACCGCCAACGATAATGTTGCTGGGCCGGACGAAAACACAACAAATGTGTCCATGCGATCTTCACGTAATTTTGGGGCAAATCCGTCTTCGATAAATACCCATATGGTGTTTTTTGGGGTGGTGCGGGCAGTGGCAGCACGCAAGTCCGATTTTATGTATTTATTGTCGCCCGCCATACCATCGGCACGTTGCAGGTACGTTTTGGCATCGGCAAAGTTCCCCGTATTCAGGAAATACAGCCCCGACAAGTACATCAATGCGGGATTCATAATATCACGAAACGCGTGCCACTGGGCATTTTCATTTTGCAGCCGCAATGCCAATTCGGAATTTTCAGTACTGTCGGATTGAATCTGTTTAACCAACGCGTCGTATTCGCGTGACATATCTTGCTGGCGGGCGTACGATTGATTGATAATCACGCGCGCGTCATCACGGTTTCCCAGTGCCAGCGCATTCCATAACTGGTAATACGACACAAACAGTGCGTCCGACATATACGGCCGATAATCATTGGCCAGATTACCACCCAGCAATGCCCCAACCTCGCGTCCTAAATCGCCAGAAGTCAGGTCGATGTTACGATGGTTAAATTCTTCGTATGCGGCGTCCGACGCGGCAAATTCGTTTGCGTGAAATAAACTGTCCGCGGTAATTAGCAGTTCCAAATTATTCTGGGATTCTGGACTGTCACCCGACGAAAATTCGTTTGCCGTCGCGACGTAATTACCGTCAATATAGCCCGCGCGCACCGCGTCCAGTTGTGATTCCATTGTGGCGGCACATGCGCACAGCAAAAATGACAAAGATAATGCAATTATTCGGCGCATACGGATGACCGTTTATAATGTTTTGGTTTCGCCCGTCATTGGGTCATAGAACCGCGGTGCACCGGCATAGCCCAATGCCGCATGATGCGATGGGACTAAAAATTCAGGCAGCGGGCTGGATGCGCCCATTTTCATAAACCCAGACAGGCGCGGATCTTTCCATGCGGGTTGTTTGTCTGCCTCAATCGGGCGATGATACCACCCTTGGAATATCACCAGTTGTTTGTTATCCGCCAGACGCATAATATCCATTGGCGTGTACAGTAATTCTTCGCTGGTGGATTCTTTGCCATCTTTGTCGGTCTTGATTTTCATCTTGTAACCCATCATCTTAGAAAAGCGGTCGGCGGTATCGGGGTCGTTTTGACGTAACACAACCTTGGCCGCGGTGGTGGAAATGATGGTGGCGGCGGCATCTGCGCCATATTTTTCCTGAATCTGGTGCAAGTCCTGACCGATAATCAGGTATGACACCTGTTGACCACGGCCCAAATCCGGCCCTTGGATAACGGCGTCCAGTTTTTGCATCTTGGGCATTTCGTCCAGTACGAACAGCACCGGATACGGGCCCAGTTCACGCCCATCACGCATCTGCTTTGGCGCGTTTGCCAGCAAGAAATTCGTCATCAATTCAATAAAGATTGCCGTGATTGGATTCAATGCTTGCGCATCAACCATATTGATGGACAAATACACCGTCACAGGTTTAATTTTGCCATCACGCGGGTCAACCAGACCACGCAAATCCGAAAAGTGAAAGTCCGAATGGCTGGTACGGTTACGAACCGCCGAATTACGGAATATCGACAATCCCGCCAGAATGGTGGACAAGATAGATCCACGTTCCTTGTCCGGTGTGTTTGCCAACTGGGTCAATTCCAAAACACTGCGGTGGGCATATGAATAATGTCTGGCTTCGTCCACGGCGGCCATAAACAGGTCATGCATGGGATCTGCCATCATAACCATTTGGTCACCACCACGACGGCGTTCCTCTAAATCCGCGGCCATTGCGATTTGTGATGCGTTCAGCCAATCCAGAATCATGGAAAATGATGCCTCGCGTCCAATCCATGCGGGCGGAATATTTTCCCACGTGCCAACATGCACATAGTTCATTGCATTTAATTCGCCACGCTGTAATGCCGCCTGTGCCGCATATGCGTTTGTATCATTCATCATCGACAGGTAATAATCAGACAGCACCGCCGCATCATCGGCATCAAATGTGCCCGACGTCAGGCGCGCATAGAAATAATCGTCGGCCTTGGCACGTTCAACCTTGGAAATAATAAAGTGCACCAGACCGGCCAGACCGGCACGTCCGGTATTACTCCAATGCGGGTCTTGGGTGTTTTCTTGAATCAAAACCTTGCACATAGAATCAACGTACAGGTCGCGTTGTTCCATATTTGCCGGCACGTGATCCGGTGACAGCGGATTCCACGATGGGTAATAAATGCCACGCGCGGGATCATCCTGACCCGCCCAGTTCATAATGAACACCGGCCCAATCGTTGAACGATAACCAGACGATTTCTGGTACAATTCGGGTTTTGGGTCATTGATAATCATTGATATGTTATTGCATTCAAAAATGGTCGGGAAAACCACCCCTTGGGTTTTACCAGTTCCCGGGGGCGCGACGCACAATGCCGACAGACATTCGTTCATCATCAATGGCTTTTTCTTGAAATAACCCAAAACCATCATGAACCCGCCCAGCAAGCCCATTTTCTCGATATCTTCCTTGGACGCCTTGTTTGATGATTTTTCGGCAAACTTATCCTTGCCATACGGGTTAAATTCATCAACCAATGTGTTGTCCGCCATCAGGTAATACGCGATAATCGGCAACAGCGGCGTGATGCACATAATGTCCGTACGCATCAGCGACCGTGACACCCATGCGGGAATTTCCGCAATTACGGACATACCGCCACTGGTCAACATGTTCATCAAATACACACGTGTCCACGTCAGTGACGCCGGTGACCAACCGTACCGCCAGATATGTTCAATGATAAATGACAAACTGAATGCCGCCGCACAGACCAACCAAATGCCAACCGCCCAGCGCAGTGACCAAAAAATCTGCGCCATGGGGGTACGTTGGTGTTCCTTGTACGCGCTGGACTTGAATATATTCAGGCCCTTGGATGAACCACCAGCCGATAAAATCTTGAACTTAGCAACCATTGTGTTATGATTGTATCATATTTTTAACCGATTATAAATCAGGAATTGCTGGGAAATGAAAAATATTCCACGAATCTTTGCCGGAAATGATGTTGCGACGGGCGCACATGTGCCCGCGACGGCGGACGTGGCACATTACCTGATGCGTGTGATGCGTCGCCACGATTGCATTGTATTTGGCGGCGGACGCGAATTTATGGCGACGCTGTCGGATGATGGCAAATTCTTGGTCGTTGGCGCACAGACATCACACGATGACCCATCGGGCAATGTCGTGTTATATTTTGCCCCGATAAAGCGTGTGGACGATTTAATCAATATGGCGACCCAGATGGGTGTTGCGGCGTTCCAGCCGGTTATTACCGAACGCACAACCGCGCACCACACAAACTGGAAACGTATGGAAAAGATAGCGACCGAAGCCGCCGAGCAATCCAACCGCAACAGTGTCCCCGTTATTTTGCCAGAGGTTAAATTTGCTGATTTGGATTTGTCGCATATGGTATTTGCCGACGAACGTGCGGCGTATGGTAAACAAATCCCAGCGGCGGCAAAAACAGATAAAATCTTGGTCGGGCCCGAAGGGGGATTTTCAGACGCTGAATTTGCGGCATTGGATGCGGCGGGTGCGATTGGCATATCACTGGGCAAAACAATTTTGCGCGCCGAATTGGCGGCGACAATCGCGGTGGGGCGCATAACTGAATGACGGTTCGCATTGCAAAATTTATCGCAGACACCGGTGCGGCATCACGCCGCGCAGCCGAAGATTTAATTGCATCGCGCCGCGTTACGGTAAATGGCACTGTTATCGACAGTCCGGTGTTCTTTGTGTCCGATGGCGACGTCGTTGCGATTGATGGCGTGCCCATTGGTGCGCGGGCGCAGACCGAACTGTACGCATTTCACAAACCACTAAACACAATGACAACCGCGCGTGACCCGCGTGGGCGCAAAACAATATATGACGTGTTGCCAGACGAATATAAAAATCTGAAATACGTGGGACGTTTGGATTACAAGACAACGGGGTTGTTGCTGATGACAAATGATGGTGCGTTGGCGCGAAAACTGACATTGCCGTCATCGCATATTCCGCGCACGTATTTGGCAACGGTGAACACCAGTGACTTTTCAGGATTGGACGCGGCGCGACGTGGCATAACCGTTGATGGCGTGTCGTATCGCCCGATGCAAATTGATGTTTTGAAAAACGGCGAATTGCGCGTAACCGTGACCGAAGGCAAAAAGAACGAGGTTCGCATTGTCCTGCGCGCATGTGGCGCACCGGTGCGCAAATTGCACCGCGTATCATTTGGCAATATTGAATTGGGTAAATTACCCGTCGGCAAAATTCGCATTATTCCACAGAAAACAATTGACGCGTTGTTAAATTCTTTCTAATATTCTGGTATCAAACAGGAAGGGAGATTTTACAATGAAAAAACAATCCGCACCCAAGGCAGTCGCAAAGCGCACCACAACCACACGTCGCGCAAACAATGCACCAATCAAGGTTACGCCAATCGTACAAAATCAAAAGGCATGTTTTAACCCATGGTCACTGTCGATTTATGTTTATTGGTTTATCATTTTGTTCTTTATCGCGGCAACGTTCTATATTCTGGGACGCAGTCATGACGTTTTGAATGCGCCAAAGACCAATGTTGAAATCACCGAAGAAGCATTGATGCAGGCGTCGGATTACTATGAACAGGGCAAAACAAAATTGCTGGCGGGTGATGTGGACGCCGCAATCGCGTATTTGACCACCGCCATTGATGCGGGTAATGCATCGGTTGACACATACATCTTGCGTGGCGAAGCATATATGCAGACCGGCAACTATCGCAATGCATTGGATGATTTCAATGCCGCAGTTGACGCGGATTCTGTGAATGCGGTTGCGTATTATGATCGCGCGTTGTTGAATGCCCGTCTGGAAGATTACAATGCCGCGTTGAATGACATCAATAATGCATTGGCGGCACAAACCGCACAGCCGAACAAGATTCTGTCTATGCGTGATTTGTATGCAAAACGTGGCCAGTTGAATTTGTGGTTAAAGAATTGGCAGGGTGCGATTGCCGACTATACCAATTCATTGTCACATGAATCTGGTTCGGTCAGCCCAACCGTATATGCCGACCGTGCAGAGGCATACACAGCCGTTGGCGATTATGCAAATGCAATCGCAGATTACACATCGGCCGTACGCGTGATTTCTGAACAAATTCAGGGCGTAACCACCGCCGAAGAACGCGAAGCGTTGTCCAGCCGCGCAATGTCGTATTTTGAAAAATCCGCGGCATTGAACCTGCAAAATGGTGATGTGAATGCAGCACGCAGCGATTTGAATTCTGCGAATACAATCGCCGCCGCGTTGAATGATACGGCAACGATGGAACGATTGGGTCAGTTGCTGGCCGAATTGCCACAGGAATAAAAAAATGGGGCGTTGCCCCGTTTTTTTAGAGCATAGATAATAGAGAATAGATAATAGATAGTGCGCCGCTTGGCGCACTATTTTATTTACTGGATTGCTTCGTTACACTCGCAATGACGTTGTTTTTTGCATGTGTCACCTGCGGACTATCGTCCTTGCCGCAACCTTCGCGTACCGCTCGGTTTTGTTTCACAGCACCTGCGGTGTCATTGCGAGCAAGCGCAAGCGATGCGTGGCAATCCAGTTTATTTTATGTTGCGCACTGCGCACTGATTTTTTTACTGTTAAAATGTCAGGCGCATGCCGGCGGACACAAATGGTGTTTCGGATGTCCAGCCCAACGATACCCAACCATCGACATTTTCACTGTATTTATACCGGAATGACCCAACAACCGTATGATCGTTATAGTCGCGTACATCGTGTTGCCAAATGCCAGTGTCTGAAAAGATATAGGTCAATGACACGGTGTACTTTAACAAATCATAACTGATGCCTGTACCCGCGGACAGACCGTCAGACGCCGTGCCAATCGGATTTTCATCGTAAATCACACGTGCGGACACGCCCCAAATCCAACTGTTGTATTGCAAGTTCATACCGGCGGATACCTGTGCGCGCCAATCGGCATAGACGTCAGGCGTGTATGAATCCTGACTGAATCCATTTGGTTTAGACATAAAAGATGCACCAAGTGCATATGCGGTCTTGGTCTTGCCATTTGGGCGGCGGATTTTTAATCCGGCGTCAACGGCGTAATCGTAATCATCGGTCACGCCCGCCACCGACAGGCCATATTGCGCGCCACTCTTTGGGGCGGACGCGACATTGGCGCGCAGTGCGCTGCGCCCCGTGGTCAGCGATGTATCAGATATCACCGCGCCATCGGGGTGGATGCGTTTATAAAACAATGGTTTATCATTCACGCGCAGACCGCCAACATCTGGCAATCCAACCGCCAATTTGCGCGCAATGGAATCAGTAAAACCAAATTCAATTCGACCGATACTGCGATCTTCGGTGAACAAGAATGCCTCGCGCATAAACTTATCCTCGTCAATGGCGGCGGCATCAATAGAATATACCGCGCCCAATGATTGACCCGCGGCGACCGCGTAATTCATTTGCCCGCGCACGCGCCAATCGCCAACAAATTCCGGCTGGTTAAAATCGGGTTCTATCAATCCGGCGGTGCCGTAACCCGTCAATTTGAATGTTGCACCGTTATAGTTGTACTCTAACGCATGCGCCGACGCGTTCAGCGCAATCATCGCCAGTGCGGCATATGCCACGCGCAGTGGGTGTTTTGTCATTTATTTGTTCCCTTGGGCTTCTTGTAAAACAGCATCACGCAATTTGTTAAATGCACGTTCTTCGATTTGGCGAACACGTTCACGCGATATTCCATATTTCTGGGACAGTGATTCCAGTGTGGACGCCGGATCGGTCAATCGACGGGCACGTAAAATATCGCGATCACGTTCGGGCAATTCCGCCAAATGGCGGCGCAACAGGTCATATCCGCGCCGCTTAAATTCCAATTCTTCGATTGTATTTTGAATATCGGTTTTATCGTCTGGCATATTAGACAGGACATCACGCGCATCATCATCAGAATGCGCCGGCGCGTTCAGTGATACGTCACGTGCAGACACGCGCGTTGACATGCGGCGAACATCGTTTTCCGGCACAGACAGGTAATCTGCAATCTGTTTTGTTTGGTCATCGGACAGATTGTTGTCCATAATGCCCAATGCACGCTTTGCCCGCGCCAGATTAAAGAACACGCGTTTCTGGTTTGCAGATGTGCCGATTTTGACGATTGACCAATTATTCAAAATCGTTTCGTAAATTTCCGCCCGAATCCAGAACATCGCGTATGTAGAAAATCGGAATCCCTTTTCTGGGTCAAATTTCTGCAATGCCTGCATCAGGCCCATATTACCACTGGCAATCAATTCACCAACGGGTATGCCATAATTCTTGAAATCATATGCAACCGACACCACCAGACGCAGGTAGCTGGCGACCAAGCGTTCAGCCGCGGCCTTGTCCTGATTTTTTACCCACTGGTTGGCGCATTCATATTCTTCTTCGGCGGACAGAATCGGAATTTTCTGAACCGTTTGAATATACTGGGCCAGCCCTGTTTCGTCGCTGACCCCGCGGGCGGCAACCAAACTGGTATTTTTTGTTGCTGGTAACGTGTTCTTGATTTGCTTTTTCATAACTTTTATAGTATAGCAATAAAATAAGATTTATCAAGGACACCATTCAAACAGGAGATTTTTCAATGGCATCTATTTTGGAAAGAAAGAACAAGGTCAAAGCCCCAAAGAAAACACGCGAAGATTACGCCGAAGACGCCCTGTATCGCGAGGTTTGGGAAGAAGTCAACAACGACAAAACGTTGGCTTTTATCAAAAAATATTCCAAATATATGGTTGCTGGCGCGCTGTCATTGCTGATTGTTGTGACGGCGATTCAGATTGGTGTTCGTACGCATCGTGCAAATAAAATGGCCATGGCCGAAAACTATGAATCTGCGGTTCTGAATATGGACGCAAATGCGTTGGCGGGAATTGCGAAAAATGCATCGGGCGCAAACGCTGATTTGGCACTGTTCCAAGCGTACGTGTTGGACAACGACGTGGCAAAGTTAGAAGAACTGGCGAAAAACGCTGCAACACGTGATTTCCGTGATTTGGCCAAGATGCACATTGTTGCCCTGCGCGGTGATGATATGACGGCGGCAGACGTTGAAAAATACTTGTCTGATTTGAACACGAAAAAGTCACCATTTTATTACACATCGCGTTTGGTCGTTGCCCAGAAATATCTGGCATCGGGTGACCGCGACAACGCGAACAAATGGTTGGACGTTATTATCAATGACGCGGACGCCCCAGCGGTCGTTTCCGCCAATGCCCAGACATTACGTTAAAACACGATTCACAGGAAGGGAATGATGCGTAAATCTGCAATAGTTTTGACCGGTATGATGGTGGCGTTGGGGGGATGCGCAAAGCATGACCCAATTTTACCAGGGACGCGCAGTGCAATATTTGCAACCAGTGCGCCCGTCGCACTGAACCAGACCATCACAGATTTGCCGGCAGCGGCAGTCACGGTTGACGCGGACGCAAATTGCCCGTATACCCAAGATGCATCAAACGTAATCAAAAATGGCGACCGCAAAATATTCAGCGGATTTCCAACACCAAATTCTGTGCGCAGTGATATGAAACCCGTATGCAGTGGGAAATACGTCTATGCGGGGCTGACCACGGGCGAGGTTATCAAGGTTGACACCAAAACACGCAACATCGCGTGGATTGCGGATGTTTTCCGCCCCAGCAATATGACCGGTGGCGCATCGGTTGTTGATATTGTTGCACCAATTATGCTGCATAACGGCACAGTTTATGCCGGTGGGTTGGGCGATGCATTCTGTGCAATAAACGCAACATCAGGCGTAAAGAAATGGTGTGCATATATCGGTACGGCGCACCCATTTGTTATCACGGACACGGCGGCATTTGTTGTTGGTACGGATGATAACCTGTACGCAGTGCGCATGCGTGATGGTGCAATTTACTGGCGCGCCGCGGTGGACGCGCAATCCGCACCGACGTATGCCGATGGCACAATTACCGTTGGGCGGCAAAAATTTGACGCCGCCACAGGACAGACAAAATAACAAATGCCCCATTTGGGGCATTTGTTATAAAGTTCAAAGTTCAGAGTTCAAAGTTCAAATCTATAAAGCAGTGCGCCGGATGTCGCACACATTATTTGCACTTTGAACTTTGGTATTTGAACTTTGAAAAAACGGGGCGATGCCCCGTTTTTTACAGTTGTGCGCGAACTTCTTGTACCTCGTAACATTCGACGCGATCGCCTTCTTTCAAGTCATTATACTTGTCAAAAGACATACCAAATTCAACGCCGGCGACGGATACTTCTTTGACTTCGTTCTTTTCGCGGCGCATTTCGCCAATCTTGCCGTCATAGATAACAACATTGTTGCGCAGCAAACGAACAAACGCGTCTTTCTTTATCACACCTTCGGTCAGGCGGCAACCCGCAACACGGACGCCCTTGCCCACCGTGAACAATGCGATAACATCGGCATAACCAATAAAGTTTTCTTTCTTTTCTGGGGCCAGTTTACCAGACAAGATTTCTTTGATTTCGTCGGTAATGCGGTACACAACACTGTGATAGCGAATGTCCACATTGCCCGCACGCGCCATATCGCGAACCGCGGCGTCGGCACGAACGTTAAACGCAATGATTACCGCACCAGATGCCGTGGCCAGACGAATGTCGCCCTCTGTAATCTGACCAACGCCAGATGACAAGATTTCAACGGACGCCTTGTCGGTATGAATATCGCGCAACATGTCGGTAATGGCCTCTACACTGCCCTGAACATCGGCGCGCAAGATGATTGGCAACACCAACTTCTTGGATTCATCGCGACGTGCAAACAATTCTTCCAACGATGAACGTTTGACGGCGTTGGCCTTGTCCTTGGCCTGTTGTACGCGGTATGCGGCAACTTCGCGGGTTTGTGCCTCGGTTTCCATAACGTGCAATTCATCACCCGCATTTGGAACGCTGTCCAGCCCCAAAACAACCGCCGGTTGCCCAGGGCGTACGGATTTCACACGTTCGCCCGCAGAATTTATCAGGCCACGCACGCGACCGAATGTTTCGCCAACAACGAATACATCGCCAATCTTTAATGTGCCCTGACGCATCAGAATTGTTGCTGTTGCGCCCAGACCTTTTTCCATTTTCGCCTCTACCACATATGCGACAGCAGGCATATCTGGATCGGCCTTTAAGTCCATCATATCGGCCTGCAACAAAATTGCTTCTTCCAATTTATCCAAACCGATGTGCTTGGTTGCAGAAATTTCAACACACTGGACATCACCACCCATATCTTCGACCTGAACCTCTTGTTGCAACAGGTCAGTTTTAACACGGGTTGGATTCGCCTCTGGCAAATCGATTTTATTGATTGCGACAATAAATGGAACTTTGGCCGCACGAATGTGATTTATCGCTTCTATGGTCTGGGGCATGATGGAATCGTTTGCCGCAACAACCAATACCACGATGTCCGCCATTTGCGCACCACGTGCACGCATTGCGGTAAATGTTTCGTGTCCTGGGGTATCCAAGAATGTGATTTCTGCGCCTGATTTTGTTTTAACCTCGTACGCGGAAACGTGCTGGGTGATACCGCCGGCCTCGCCCGCGGCAACGTGCGCATTACGCATCGCGTCCAGCAAGGACGTTTTACCATGGTCAACGTGACCCACAACGGTTACAACCGGTGCACGTGGCTGCAGGTGCGCCGGATCAGGTTCGCGTTCCAGTTGATCCGCATATGGTTTTGTCACAACACGTTTAACAGTTGCGCCAAATTCAGTTGCAACCAATTCAGCGGTATCGGCGTCGATTGACTGGTTCTGGGACGCCATCATACCCATTTCCATCAATTTCTTGATAACATTGCCAACCTTTTCCGCCATGGCAGCCGCCAAATCTTTGACGGTAATTGTTTCGCCCAGTTGAACAACGTGTTCAATTTTCTGGGGTGCGGTAAAGATTGCGCGCGCCTTTTCACGGAAACGTTTCAATGATGCCTCGCTGCGGCGGCGATTCGCACCGCGAATACCGATTTCGTCATCGTCGTCGCCATCGCCAATAACAATGTCATGCAGGGAAATTTTTCCTGATTTTTTGAAATCTTTCTTGGACGAATTGTGACGATTGCCATACGGGCGGGCATTGTCTTCTTCGTCATCGCGCGCAGCGCGGAACGCATGATGCTGTTGCGTTTGTTGCTGGGCTTGCTGCGATTGGGTTTGCGCAGGGGCTGGCTTTTTCGCGGGCTGCGATTGCGCGGCGGCCGGTTTTTCTGGTGCGGGCGCGGCAACACTTTCACGCGCAGCCAGTTGCGATTTCACCTGTTCGTATTCTGCGGCCTCGCGCGCGATTTCCGCTTCGCGGGCGGCACGGGCGGCCTCTTCTTCGGCTTCGCGGGCGCGACGTTGTTCTTCGCGGGCACGGGCGGCCTCCAATACAGCGCGCAATTTTTCATCTGCGGCGTTCTTGGTCGCGGCCGGTGCGACCGGTTCATCACGCAATTCGCGCGTCCCAGGTGCAACAACGCGACGGCGACGTTCAACACGTACCGCATCGCCCTTTTTACTTTGCACCGCATCAATGGTTACAGATTTTCCCAATGTCAGTGTTGCCATATATTTTTACCCCCGTATTAGTTACATAAATACCCACGATGCAATGCGCACCGCGGGTTTTTATTATTCAGCGTCCCCTTGGGTGATGCCATACGCCAGTTCGCGTGCCTTCATAATAACGCGGCCCGCCAAACGCGCAGACATTGTGTCTTCGCCCAAGATTTCGACCAATTCGTCGGTTGCCAAATCAGCCAAGTCAGACAATGATTTGATACCGTTTTCGCCCAGTTTCATAATAATTGGACGTTTCACGAAATCAAATTTCAACAAATCATCGGACATACCCATTGCATGACCGTTGTCGATATATTCTTGTTCAACCTTGGTCAAATAGGCCTTGGCACGGTTCTGCAATTCTGCCGCCAATTCTGGATTGAACCCTTCGATAGATTCCAATTCAGATGCATCAACGAATGCGATTTCTTCGACGGTACGGAACCCTTCGGTAATCAACAGGTGCGCAATCATTTCATCAACGTCCAGCGCACGGATAAACAATTCTGTTTTTTCCTTAAATTCTTTGGCGCGACGTTCTTGTTCTTCGGCCTCGTTCATGACGTCGATGTTCCAACCAGTCAACTGTGATGCCAAACGGACGTTCTGGCCACGGCGACCGATTGCCAATGACTGTTGATCTTCGGTAACGACGACGGCCGCGCTGCGTGTGTCTTCGTCAACGATAATCTTGGCAACCTTGGCCGGCTGCATCGCATTGACGATAAATACCGCTGGGTCATCAGAATACAAAATGACATCAATCTTTTCGCCATGGCATTCGTTGATAACCGGCTGAATACGTGTACCCTTGATACCGACGGTCATACCAACGGCGTCAATCGATGGGTCTTGGGTTTCAACAGCGATTTTTGCGTGTGACCCAGGTGCACGTGACACGGATTTAATTTTAATAACCCCTTCATAGATTTCAGGTACTTCTTGGACAAACAATTTTTCCATGAACATCGGGTGCGTACGGGTCAAGAAAATCTGTGGGCCGGAATTAGAACGCGCAACGTCCATAATCAATGCGCGGACGCGATCACCAACCGCCAAGCGTTCGCCTGGAATCAGTTCGCTGCCCTTGATGTAACCTTCGGCCTTGCCATTGATGTCAACGAAAACGTTGCCAAATTCGATACGTTTAACCGTGCCAGATACAATGTCGCCGATGTTATCTTTGAACTCTTCGTACTGACGACCTTTTTCAGCGTCACGGACGCGGGTTGTCATAATTTGCTTTGCGGTCTGGAATGCCATACGGCCAAATTCTGGTTCTGGCAGTGGGTCTTCGACAACGTCGCCAACCATTGGGTTCTGGGCGTATTTTTTTGCCTGTGCAACCGTCAACATGGTGTTGGCATCGTATTCATCACCCATGGATTCTGGGGACGCAATAACAGTGAACAAACGTTTGACATATATCGCCCCATTTTTGCGGTCAATGGTCGCCGTGATGTTAAATTCTTCGCCATATTTGTGTTTGGCAATTTTGGCGATTGCCGCCTCTAATGATTCAATCACGATTTCGCGATCAATCTGCTTGTCCTGGGCCAATGATTCAATGGCCAACAGCAAGTCCTGACGGGGCATAGAAACAAAAGACATTTATTTTTCTCCTTCGTTTGTAATATGTCTTTACTTATAAGGGCGGGGTTTTTCAACCCCGCCCCTAAAAAAACTTTTTAAGAACATTCGTATTATTACCACCGAATCGCCAGAAAGCAAGGAAAATTAGCAATATATATTTGACGGCTCTGCTTTTGCGCTTTATACTGCGGGGTATGAGAATACTGAACAGATATTTTTCGCGCCAGTTGGTCGCAATTTTTGTCATGCTGTTGCTGGTACTGACCGGATTGGCGTGGATGGTACAGATTATGTCCATGCTGAAATTCTTGCTCAGTTATGGTGTCGCACTCAGTAATTTCTTGGGATTGACGGTGTTGATGTTGCCGTTTATCGTGTCTATTATTATTCCGTTTGTGACATTTATTGCGGTGATATTTGTGTATAACAAACTGATTGCCGACAATGAAATTACCGTTATGGCGTCGGTTGGGTTGTCCCCACGACAGTTGGCACGTCCGGCGTTGAAATTGGCGGCGGTGCTGACCGTTTTGCATTTTGCGTTAAACATTTGGGCTGTGCCAGTATCACAGGCGCGGTTTTACAGCACACAATGGAATCTGCGCTATGGTTTGGCACATATGAAATTACAAGAGGGGGCATTTACCCCGCTGGCGGATGGGTTGGTGGTCTATGTGGACAAGGTATCTGGTCACGACCTGTCACAGGTTATGTTGTCTGATATGCGGGACAAGAAATCTCCGCTGACGATTTTTGCCGAAAAGGGCAAATTGGTATCGACGGCGCGTGGTTTATCCATCGTTATGAACAATGGTGCATTACAGGCACGCAATAATGGCGCAATGACCACCGGCACATTTGATGCATTTGATATGGATTTGAATCTGACCGATCGCGGCGATGACATCGGGTTCAAGGTTCGCCGTGTGCCAACACTGGAATTGGTCAAGACCGTATTAAATGCCCCAACCGAAAAACAGCACAAGCAGGTTTTGTCCGAACTGTGCACCCGTTTTTTAAGCCCGATTATGAATCTGGTATTGGCGGCGTTGTGCACATTGGTGTTGCTGCGTTCGTCACTGTTGCGTCGTCGCGCCAGTTTTGCACCCGCAATGGCGGTATTGGCAATGGCGGTTACGATGGCGGGATTTATGTCGGCGTCGAATATGGTGACCAGTTTTACGGACTTTGTCGTGTTGGCAGGGGTTCAGATGTTGGTTCTGGGTGGTATACTGATTGCATTGTGTAAGAAATGAAACGACTGATTCCGATTTTTCTGCCGATGTTTTCCGCCGTGTCTGCCATGGCGATGGCCATTGACCCCAATGTACCCAAGACCATCAAGTCCGACAAAATTGAATATGATGTACGCGCGGAATCAATTAGAACAACCGGCAATACTGAAATCACAAATGCATCGGGCCAGCGTTTGACACTGACAGATTCTTATTTGTCGCGCGATGGGAAAAACCTGTCGGGGGACGATATAAAAATCTGGCTGGGCGAACATGTGTACATTGAATCAGACAATATTGTGCACAATGGCGATGATACGATTGCATATGATGCTACATTTACGGCGTGTGATGATTGCGATGATATTGGCGATGCGTGGCAGATTTCAACAACACGTACCGTGCACGATATGGAAACGCGTATGCTCAGTTTCCATAATCCTGTTATGTGGATTTATGGTGTGCCGGCGTTGTGGTTGCCGTACTTTTCTATGCCAGACCCAGGGGTAAAGCACAAGACCGGATTTTTGATGCCTGATTTGAAATCCACCAACCAGATGGGGACACAGGTCAATATTCCATTGTACATATACCTGTCGGATACGCACGACATGACGGTTACGGCATCGTACCTGACCCAAGAAAACCCGTTGGTGCAAATCGAACATCGTTTGAATACGGCGCATTCTGAATCCCTGACCCGCGGGTCATTTACACATAATCGCGATGGGGAAAATCGTTGGCACATATTTAATAACGATATAATTGAATTGGGCGATAACGCGCGCGCAACGGTATTCTTGGAACGCGCATCTGATAAAACCTATTTGCAGAAATATGGATTCTATGGCGACCAGCCGTATTTAGATTCGGGCGCAAAATTGGAACTGTTTGGGCAAAGCAGTTATGTTGTTGCCGACGCGCATATATTCCAAGAATTGCGTACGTACAACACGTGGGTGGCAACACCATCAGGTGACATTCTGCCAAACATTCGTGCCACGCACCAGACATCACCGTTGTTCGCCGAAACATACGCAACATTTGGTGCGGACATTTTGGGGATTTCTGGTTCTGGGACGGCATCGCAACGTATGATTGGTGATGCGCGTATTACATCGCCGTGGACATTGTGGGGTGGCAATCGTTTGACACTCAGTATGGATGCCCGATATGACGTGTATAATTTTGATAACACCGATTTGATTGATGGGCAAAAGTTTTCTGGGCTGAAAAATCGTTTCTTGCCCAGTGGTTATGTTGAATGGGGTTTGCCATTGTTCCGTCCGTCTGACACGTGGACACAGGTTATTGAACCACGTGCGCGTTTGACAATTATGCGCCATATTGATGATGCAACATTTGCGGCGAACAATGATTCGGCGGGTGCATTGCTGTCGGACGCAACACTGTTTTCAAACAAACGTTTTGCGGGTCTGGATTTATGGGAAAACAGCAACTATGCCGATTACGGTGTGCGTTGGGCGGCGTTTAACCCAGATGGTCGATCATTCGAAGTATTCTTGGGACAAACATATGATTTCCAAGATCGCGATACCATTGACCCAAACAGCGGATTTTTGAATGGCGCATCGGACTATGTCGGGCGTGTTGGTTTTAACAACATGAAATGGTTAGAATTGACCAGCCGATTCCGTTTGGCGCGTAATGATTTGGCATTGCGTCATATTGAAACATCGGCGTACCTGACCCACAGTGCGGGGACATACCTGAACATTGGGCACATTTGGTCACAGCAGTTTATTGATACATACACAAAAAATGATTCTATCAATGAAATTATGGGTGGGTTTGGTATCCAGTTGACACCACGTTGGGCGGTGCGCTTTAATTCAATCTATAACATGACAACCGGTGCGTTCCAGCGTCATACGGGCGGCGTGTTCTATACACACCCATGTTATTATATGTCGATGGAATACCGTCGTGATAACGCGGTCAAGGGGGACTATGTCGGAACAACTACGTTCCAGTTCCGCATTGGTATGAGTATCAATGGCCAACAGTACTAAACATGAAACGGGGAAAGGACAGATGAAACAGTTAAATCTGATTTTGGCGGGCGCATTTATGATGATGGCCGCGCCGGCATACGCCGCCAGCGTCATTGCATCGGTAAATGGTACACCGATTACCGATACCGATATTACCGCGCGCGTAAAACTGATGTCGCGTCAGGGTAAAAATCCAACCGACAATCGTCGCGTTGCGTTACAGAATATCATTGATGACAATGTCAAAATCGCGTATGCGCAAAACTTTCATGCCGTACCCGAAGATGATGTTGTGGACAAAGAACTGAAAAAAATGAATTTGGGCGATATGTCTGAATCTGAACGCGCGATGGCACGCAGTGCGTTGCGCGCAGAAATCGCATGGCAGATTATTGTTGGTCGTACAATTATGCCAACGGTTGACGTATCCCGCGAAGAAATCGATGCCGAACGTGCGGAAATTGCGCGTGAAAACGGCCTGCCGGTGGAAATGACAATCGTGCGATTGGTTGATATTCCCGCCGATGTTGCGGCAAAACTGACACGACCAAAATCATGCGATGATGCGGTTACAATGGCGGAAAATTTGGGCGGTGCGCCGCAAAAGTTCACCGCGCTGCAATACGAATTGTCGCCAGAGGTTCGTGCGCGCGTGGCGACGGCCCCAACCCTCACCTGGTCACCGGTTGTTGACCGCAGCGTTTTGTTGGTATGCAGCATTAAAAAGACAAAAGAATATGGCAAACTGGACGAAATGATAAAACAAAATGCCACATACAAACAGGCAATGTTTATCGCAGACCAGCAACTGAAACAACTGCGCCGTAAAGCGGTGGTTGTTATAAACGACGACAGATATAAATTATGAAACCGATTTTATTTAATTTTACCGATGGCGAACTGGAAAAGTTCGTAACCGATATGGGTCAACCGCGATTTCGCGCAAAGCAAATTCGCGAATGGTTAAATCGGGGTGCGCCTGATTTTTCTGTGATGAAAAATTTGCCGGATGCGCTGCGTCATGATTTGGACGCGGTGGCGCAAACATTGCCGGTAAAAATCGTTAAAAAGTTACAATCATCTGATGGCGAAACGACAAAATTCTTGTTGGAACTGAACGATTGCGAACAGATTGAATGCGTATTGATGCGCACAACATATGGCAACAGCGTATGCGTCAGTTCACAGGCCGGTTGCGCAATGGGCTGCAAGTTTTGTGCCAGTACGTTGTTGGGGCTGAAACGCAATTTAACGGTAAACGAAATATTCTCGCAAATCTTGGTCGCGCAGTGGGAATTGCGCTGTGGGCGTGACGCGGCGCGCGCGCGTCCAATTCGTGCAAATGGCGATGCAAATAATGGTGACGTGTCGCATATTGTTGTGATGGGCACGGGCGAACCATTACAGAATACTGAAAATGTTATCGGATTTTGTGAACGCGCGAATCGCGATATGGGCATCGGGTGGCGTCGTATTACGATTTCGACATGCGGAATTGTGCCGGGGATTCGCGAACTGATTGCGTGGGGGCGTCCAATCAATTTGGCAATATCGCTGCACGCACCAACCGACGAACTGCGTGGGCAAATTATGCCGATAAACAATAAATATAAATTGGCAGAGGTATTGGCCGCCGCGGACGAATTTACCGCCCTGCATAATCGCCAGTTGATGATTGAATACATATTGTTGGCGCGCAAAAATGCGAATGGCGCGGCGGAACTGTTTAACTGTATGCCAGAATATGCCGAAAAGTTATCCGAACTGTTGCGCGGGAAAAATTGCATGGTGAATTTGATACCGTGGAACGCAGTTGATGAACGTGATTTCGCATCACCATCGGGTAACGCCGTACACAGATTCCAAGACATACTGATTAAAAACGGGATTCATGCACGCATTCGCCGCGAACGCGGCAGCGATATTGGTTCTGCGTGCGGGCAACTGCGACTGGGGAATAAAAAACATGCCGAATGAAATATGGATTGTGCGCCACGCGCAAAGCGTTGCAAACCGTGGCGACGTATCAACAACACTGCACAGCGACATTCCACTGTCGCCCGATGGCGCGAATGCGGCGGCCGCATTTGCTGATGCGTTTGACCAACGCCCTGACCTGATTATCGTATCGCCATATTTACGCACGCGCCAGACCGCCGCACCATTTATTGCGAAATACAGTGATGTGCCGGTGGAAATTTGGCCGATACAAGAATTTGACTATCTGGACAACCAAAAATGTCTGGGCAAAACGGTCGAAGAACGCCGTGCAATGCGCGATGTGTTTATTGCACGCGCGGATGCCGATTGGCGCGACGGTGCAAACACCGAAACATTTAACGAAATGGTGGGGCGTGCACACGCGTTTATCGAACGCCTGCGCGGACGCGACGAACATTTTATTGTGGCATTTTCACACGGTCATTTTATCAGGACACTGGCCACAATTTTGAACGGTGACACACCAACGATTGGAAACATCTTGCAACCAACCAGCGAAATTCCAAACCTGAGTGTCTTTCAGTTCAGTTTGTAAAAAGCATGCGCTGCGCACGACATAAAAACTGGATTGCCACGCGTCGCTTGCGCTTGCTCGCAATGACAGGGGTAAACAAAGTAATCCATAATCACACACGCCATGGGCGTACGTACTTGGTTAAACGCACTTTTAATATCGGCAATATGCCAAACAGGTAATATTTTTCGGTTGTTCGTGCCGCATTTATGCGTGCAATGATTACCGGAAAAATTCCAAATAATTTATACCGCACACGCGAAAAGGCATCACCACCACGCTGTAAATCATTTTGTGCCAGATACGAAAAAACATCGTGTTTTGCATGATGCCAATCAGAATCACGTTGCGACTTTGTACTTTTTGTGGTCAACATAGAGCCCGTTCTGAATTTATAAATATATCGCGCATCTGGTACGCACACCAAACGTGGCGCAGTAATCACCATTTGCGTCATTGGTAACATGTCTTCGCAATATCTGATGTCACGCGGGAAACAAAATTTGTTTTTTAACCAAAATCTGCGCGATATCAAATAACGGCACGAGTATCCGTTCATATCAACACGCGTTATATCTAACTTGTCTTGTGGGTGTGTCAAAACCAACTCTGTATCAAATAATATACTGTTTTCTGGATACCGTTCGTTTATAAATTCTGAAACGGCGACATCCGCATTGGAATGCGCGCACGCGTCATACAACCTGCGATAAAAAGACGTATTTATACAATCATCTGCGTCCATAAAATGAATATAATCACCACGTGCAACCGCAATCGCATCATTTCGTGACACGGCCGGCCCCATATTTACATCATGTGTGATTACGCGAATATTCATATGCGGGTGCTGTTTGATAAAATTCTTTACAATCTCCGCCGTGTTGTCTGTGCAGCAATCCAACACAATTATTATTTCAATTTCCGAGACATCAAAATCTTGGGTCTGTATGCATGTCAACGCCTGAACAATATATTTTTCGCAATTATACGCCGGTATTATCACAGATAATTTCATTATATTTCCCTTTTTTGGACAAAAATAAACCGCCACAAGGGAAATTGGCGGTCGGGGTCTTAGAACAAGCACTCACAAATGCCCCCGCGCGATTTTGGTAAAACCTGTTGTATATCACACGGAACCCCGACCAACTGGTCTGGGTAAAAATAACGGCGCAAATGCACCGCATACGGATTACGACGCGCCTGCGCCGTGTGATGCGGGGATGTTCTAAGTCCCGAACCTACAATCCCTTGCAGATTCATCCAGAATGATACCTGATTATTTATGAAAAATAAAGGTTAAATTTGTTTTCATAAAAAAACGGGGCAAATGCCCCGTTTTTTTATTTATTTGGAATGATTTTGATTTCAACACGTCTGTTCTGTTGACGGCCCGCCGCGTCGGCATTCGATGCGATTGGGTTGGACGATCCCATGCCCAAAATTTCAAAGCGCGATGCCTTGACGCCTTGACCTTGCAAATACGCTGCAACCGCGTTTGCACGATTGCGCGACAGGGTCTGGTTGTAATCCGCACTGCCCGTGCTGTCGGTATAGCCCGATACCATGACGGTTGAATTGCTGTATTTATTCAAAACCTTGGCCACCGAGTTCAATGTTGCATAGAATCCCGCATTGATGTCCGCAGAATCTGTTTTGAACGTGATGTTGCCCGGCATTACCAAACGAATGCTGTCGCTGTCGCGGACGACGCTGACACCGGTTGATGCCAATTCTTGGCGTAATTCGGCCTCTTGCACGTCCAGATAGTAACCAACGCCACCCCCCACGGCCGCGCCCGCCAGACCGCCAACCAATGCGCCCTTGCCACGATTACCAGAAACCAATGCGCCGGTCGCCGCACCCGTTGCCGCACCGATTGCAGTGCCCCATACGGCCTTGGACGTTTGCGATTCGCCGGTGTATGGATTGGTGGTCGCACAGCCCGACAAAACGGTCGCCAGTGCCGCTAAAATTGCATATTTCTTCATTATAATTTCTCCTTTGATGTTCGGCGCATATTGTAGCACAAAAAATCAGGTGTGCAAGAACGTAAAGAAAGAGCAACGCGCAGAGAGCAAAGAGCAAATTTTGTGCGCTGCGCGCAACATAAGATAAACTGGATTGCCGCGCGTCGCTACGCTTGCTCGCAATGACAGAGATTCTAGCTCTTTTGTCATTGCGAGTGTAACGAAGCAATCCAGTAAATTAAACTTGTCCGCCATCGGCGGACACATTCATTGCTCTCTGCGCGTTGCTCTCTAAAAATTAAACCGCCATAAATGGCGGTTGAAATCGGCGGTTCGGGATTGGTGCGTCAACCCTCCCCGTTTTTATGCACAGCATAAAAACACCCCTCCGATGGAGGGGAATAGGTGGTGGATGTTGAGGGATTCCCTCGGCATACGCCTGCGGGGCATTCGTTAGCGTTCAAACTGCGCCACGCTTGTTTTCACTTACTCATTGTCAAACCCCGGGGTTTTCGTCCGCAACCCCAAGCCAAAAATTAAACCGCCATAAATGGCGGTTGAATTTTTGGTGGATGTTGAGGGACTCAAACCCCCGACCCTCTCGGTGTAAACGAGATGCTCTAATCAACTGAGCTAAACATCCAAAGCTGGCAAATCATAAATGATTTTTTTGTGTTTGTCCAGTTTTTTATTCTGGCATCGGCATTCCCGCGGTGGCTTCGCCCATAACTTCGTCAATTACGGCGTCTGCCTTGGCCTTGGCGTCGGCATATGCCGTCATAACCAAGCGGGCAATTCCATCTGCGCCACGCGATACCATATCGGGGCGAATAGAAATCCCCAACATATCATATTTGCCAGATAATGTGACCACGCATGCACCATTTTCGGCAATCCCGCCAATGCGCATAGAGCCCAATTTTTCCTGTGCGGCCGATACCTTGTTTTGCAATTCGGCGGCCTGTGCCATTAAATTTTCCATATCCATGTGTAAAATCCCCCCCAAGCACTAAATGCGCCCCGTATTTCAGGGGCGCAACCAATCATATACTAGTCAGCGATTTCGCGACCTGTTTTTTGGTCAATACCGACCATAGACATACGTGTTTTGCCACGTTTGTCTGCGCCCAGATAACGGACGTAAACCTTGTCGCCTTCGTGAATCTTGGTATCTTCAATCTTGGCAATGCGTTCGCCGGTGATTTCAGAAATGTGAACCATAGATTCAAAACCGTTCAAGATTTTTACAAACAGACCGAAATCTTTGACACCAGATACAGTGCCTTCGTAAATCATGCCAACCTCTGGTTCGGCGACGATTTCTTTGATACGCGCGATGGCGTCGTCGGCTTCTTCCTTGGTTGTGGCCATGATTTTGATTGTACCATCGTCGACCAAATCAATCTGGGTATTGGTTTCACGTGTCAGTGCCTGAATCACACTGCCACCCTTGCCGATAACATCACGAACCTTGTCTGGGTTGATTTTCATGGTGTATGCCTGTGGGGCATATTCAGACACGTGGTCGCGTGGGGCTTTGATTGCTTTTTCAATCTTGCCCAAGATGTGCATACGGCCATCTTTTGCCTGTGCCAATGCCTTTTCCATGATTTCAAATGTAATAGATGTGATTTTGATATCCATCTGCAATGCAGTAATACCACGATCAGTACCTGTTACCTTGAAGTCCATGTCGCCCAAGTGGTCTTCGTCGCCCAAAATATCGGTCAAGATTGCGTAATCATCGCCCTCTTTTATCAAGCCCATGGCGATACCCGCAACCGGACGTGTCAATGGAACACCACCGTCCATCATTGCCAATGTTGCGCCACATGTTGTCGCCATTGACGATGAACCGTTGGATTCCAAAATATCGGACACAACGCGGATTACATAGTCGAACTTTTCACGACTTGGCACCATTGGGTGCAACGCACGCCATGCCAAATTACCGTGACCCAATTCACGACGCCCTGGGGATTTCAGCCCCTTGGCCTCGCCCACAGAGTAACCTGGGAAATTATAGTTCAAGATAAAGTCGCGTTCTTCGGCACCGTCCAATGATTCCAGTGGCAATGCATCTTTGCCGCCACCCAATGTCAATGACACCAATGCCTGTGTTTCACCGCGGGTGAACAATGCAGAACCGTGTGCACGAGGCAATACGCCCAGTTCAATTTCGATTGGACGTACGGTTTTTGTATCACGGCCATCAATACGTGGTTTGCCCGCCAAGATGTTGCCGCGCATAATGCGTGCAGTGATGTTTTCAACGATTTCATCTGCAAATGATTCCAATGTAGATGTTGCCGTTGTTGTATCTGGGAACAATTCTGGAATACGTGCCTTGGCCGCGGAATGAATGCCCGCCAATGTGTCCAAACGAACCAGTTTTTCCTTGATTTGCAGCGCGCTTTCAATGTCGCCCGCAAAGCGTTCAAAATCAGATTCCATTGCGATATATTCAGCGGACTTTTCAGGTGTTGCCCAACGTTCCTTTCCACATTTTTCGGTCAATTCGTTGATTGCCTGAATCACAACCTGTTGCGCATCAAAACCAAATTTCACCGCACCCAATGTTGTTTTTTCGTCCAATTCGCCGATTTCAGATTCAACCATCAGAACACCGTCTTTGGTTGCCGCAACGACCAAATCCATTTCAGAATCTTCGGTAACCTTTTTCGAAGGGTTCAAGATATATTTGCCGTCCATGTAACCAACACGTGCCGCACCGATTGGGCCCGCAAATGGAACGCCCGACAATGCCAACGCCGCAGATGACGCAATCATCGCCAAGATATCTGGCTGGTTCTTTTTATCATACGAAAACGTTTGTGCGATAATCTGAACCTTGTTCTTGAATGTTTCTGGGAACAGTGGACGAATTGGGCGGTCAATCAAACGCGCAATCAATGTTTCGGCGGTTGATGCCTTGCCTTCACGTCTGTCACGTGACCCTGGAATACGACCAGCAGATGCAAATTTTTCCTGATAATCAACAGTCAGTGGAAAGAAATCCTGACCTTCGACAGCGGTCTTTTCCGCACAGACGGTTGCCAATACCATTGTACCGCCCATTGTCGCCAAAACAGCACCGTTGGCCTGTTTCGCCATGCGACCTGTTTCCAAACGCAACACTTCGTCACCATATGGCACTTCGACCACAACAGGATTATTCAAATGCGTGCGTTCACCTTTATCAAATAAACCAAACAACATTATTTTTCTCCATTCGTTTTGTAAGTTTGTTATTCAATGCGAAGAAAAATTATTCGTTTTTGCATTCACGCAAAATGCAAGAATGAACAATTTCCCCTTCGCACCATTTGATTATAAATGATATTTGCGTCAATGCAATAAAAATCCCGCCACATGGCGGGATCTATTATTTACGCAGACCTAATTTTTTAATCAGTTCTTCGTATTCAGCAACACTGTTCTTTTTGATGTACGTCAACAGTTTCTTGCGGCGGTTTACCATCAACAACAAACCACGTTTAGAGTGTTCATCTTTGTGGTTTTCTTTCATGTGCTGGGTCAAATTGCGAATACGTTCTGTCAAAACAGCAACCTGAGATGCAGCGGAACCGCCATTATCTTTTTCTGTTGTTTTGAAAGCGGCGATCAATTCGCTCTTTTTCTCTTTTGTAACGGACATTATATTTTCCTTTGTTTGTCGTTAAATTGTTCGTTTGGGGCGCAGCATACCGGTATCGTCAATTCGCCCTATTCCAATGAACACATCACCAGAATAAACGCGGCGCAGACCGGCCACATCACCCGTTTGAATAAACCCACCGTTTTTATATAAATCGGCAGATTTATCGTCCAGACACACAACCGGAATGTCCCCCAGTCCATGGTCTGGTGATTTCAAGAAATCCTTGATATCTGTGCCATTATTGACCAGTTTTTCCAGAAAATCAAGTGTCACCGCATTTTTTATATCAAAACCGCCCGATTGGGTGCGACGTATCATCGTTGTCGTGGCGATGGCCCCGACCGCCTGCGCGATATCACGCACCAATGCGCGGACATATGTCCCACGACTGCACCGCAGGCGAAAATTCCAATCAGACCCGTCACGCCCCAGAAATTCCAGTGCATAGATATGCACATTACGCGGTGCGGGCGCGGCGTTCATACCCCCACGCGCCAATTCATATGCGCGCCGCCCCGCGATGTGCACCGCGCTGTATGCCGGCGGAATTTGGGAAATTTCCCCTATAAATTGGGGCAACGCGCCCATCACAGCATCGACCGTTGGCGTAAAATCATTACGCAGGGTTTCGCGGCCTGTGATGTCCAGTGTGTCAGTGGCGACGCCAAACCGCATAGAAAACAGGTATTCTTTGATGTTTTCATGTGCGTCTTCGACAAATGGTATCATTTTGGTTGCCGCACCAACCGCAATCGGCAACACACCCGACGCCATTGGGTCAAGTGTACCGATATGCCCCGACGTACGCGCCCCAAACAGGCGTGCGACACGCGTGCTGGCCGTGCGACTGAACAGGCCACTTTCTTTGTCCAAAATAATCCAACCACATGCCATTTAACGACGCTTTATTTTGCTCTGTGCGCGGGCAAATTCGGTCATAAACCGCGCAAATTCTGTTTTATCTTTGCGGCAACGCGGCCACAGTTGTGTCATTGTCGCGTTATCAATAACCGCGCTGTATTTCGACGTATCGACCAATATTTCACGCCACTGGCGCGCAACGTCACCATTTTCCAGACGCAGTGGCGCGTCCATCGGAACGGTTGCAAACACCCGCATGCCATGGGTGCGAACATCGCGCCCGACCAGCAGGCGCGCAGACCACGCAACCTTTGAAATATATTCATTGCCGCCATCGTGCACAATCGTACGCAACCCCAGTTGAATTTCCGGCATACCGACCGTCAAATGCGTTGCAACGTGCGTTTTCATAAAATCCAAATGGCGCAAAAATTCTGTCAGAACCAGTGGATTGTAAAACTCGGCATAATTTGGTTCATAAAACGGTGTTTTGAATGCGATTTTTACTCTGGTCTTCATGTGGGGGCGTCCTTTGGTTCTTTACCCGAACAACGTCAGTTGCGTTGTATCATTCGGCTGCATCACACGCGATGACTTTTTCGGTGCAGGCGTTGTGGCAGCAACAATGGGTTCTGGTGTGATAGTTTCTGTTGTGGTGCGCGCCCCCTCCAATCCGGCCAAAACAGATTCTGCGCGGGCGACAACCGATGCCGGCATGCCCGCCATTTTGGCGACGTGTATGCCGTATGAACGGTTGGCAACACCCGCCACAATTTTATGCATAAATACGATATCGTTGTTATGTTCACGTACATCAATGGTCAGGCACGACACATGATGCAAACGCCCCTCATCATCGCCAACCAATGCCGTCAATTCATGATAGTGCGTGGCAAACAATGTGCGTGGTGACAATTCGTCCAGATATTCCAACACCGCCTGCGCAATCGCCATACCATCATACGTTGCCGTACCACGTCCAATTTCATCAAAAATGATAAATGATTTCTTGGTCGCGCGACGCAAGATGTTGGCGGTCTCGCTCATTTCTACCATGAATGTCGATTGTCCCGCGGCCAGATTGTCTGATGCACCAACACGACTGAATAACTGGTCACAGATACCAATCGTCGCGCGCGATGCCGGCACAAACGACCCCAAATGCGCCAGCACAACAATCAATGCATTCTGGCGCAAGTATGTTGATTTACCCGCCATATTCGGGCCGGTCAGTAATGCAATCGGACGCACGTTCAAATTACAATCGTTTTTAACGAAATTGTCGCCACGCGTACGCAATACTGATTCAATCACGGGGTGACGCCCGCCCACGATGTCAAACGCGCCGTCGTCGGTAATACTGGGGCGCACCCAGCCATAATCACGCGCCACCGTGGCCAGCGCATACCACACATCCAAATCCGCCAGTAAATCCGCCACAGACAGCAAATCATCAGATATCGCACGAATGTCCGCAATCAGATTTGCAATAATATCATTTTCAATACCTGTCGCGCGTTCGGCTGCACTGCGCACATTATTGTCCAAATCAATCAGTTGCGCGGTGGTGAAACGCATATTGCCCGCCAATGTCTGGCGATGTATAAATCCTGATTCTGGCATCATCAGCGCGTCGGCACGTGCCGATGGCACTTCGATAAAATACCCCAGAACATTGTTGTATTTGATTTTCAGTGTGTGCACGCCGGTTTGCGTTGCATACTGTGATTGCAGGCCCGCGATTGTTTCCTTGGCCCCGTGGTCCAATGCGCGCATATTGTCCAGCGCGACATCAAATCCATCACGTATAACCCCGCCATCACGGAAAAATGTCGGTAATTCATCGGCCAACGCATGCGACAATTTTATTGCCAAATCATTATGCGTATTTATATTCGCAAATTGCGCCGCCAGACCAGCATCTAAACGCGGGGCCATCATTTTGAAATTCGGCAATTCAATCAAGAAATCCGCAACATGACGCATATCGCGTGGCGTTCCGCGTCCCGACAACAGGCGCGTCAAACTGCGCCCGACATCCGGTACAGACGCCAATGACGCCGCAACGATCGCCATAACGTCACTGTTCAAAATCATATGACCAATATGTTCCTGACGATTGCGAATTTCCGTGGCGTCGCCTGACAATGTGCGCAAATAACCACGCAATTTACGCGCGCCAGCCGCGGTTTTGGTCACATCCAGAACATCAATCAAACATGCGCCGCCATCTGATATTGGGGCATCTATTTCCAAACTGCGCCATGTGGCAGAATCAATCAATAATTGCGCGCCTGATTTGAATACGTATGGTGCACGAAATGTCGTTATGGCATCACGCTGGGTATTAAATAAATAGCCCGCCAGAATTTGAATCGCAGACATTGCGGGCGTTGCCGCCGCATTGCCATCAATCGCGCCCGAAAATACGCGCGATACAATCTGGTCAATGTCCGCACGGTGATACAGTTTTTCGTATACCGGCGTCGTCTTGAACACATCACGCAGGTGCTGAATTGTTTCTGTTTCCGCGTCACGTTCGGGGTAAATAACCTCTGCCGGATTGATGCGAACCAAATCGTCCAATACGTCGGCGGTGCGACCAACAAAAAATTCACCCGTTGAAATATCACAACCCGCGATATCAAATGCATCGGCATTTGGTACAACCGCAACCAAGAAATTAGAATTTTTCGGCGTCAGCAAGTTTTCATCGGTCAATGTCCCCGATGTCAAAACACGAATGATTTTGCGTTCTATGTATTTATGACCACGCGCCTTGGCCTGCGCGGGGGTTTCCATTTGTTCAACCAGCGCAACCTTGAACCCTGCGCGAACCAAGCGGCCAAAATAATTGTCCGCCGCATGCCATGGAATCCCGCACATCGGAATGTCCGCACCATCGCCGTCCGTACCACGCGCCGTTAAAACCAGCCCCAAATTTTGGCTGATTATTTTTGCATCTTCGAAAAAAGATTCGTAAAAGTCCCCCAACCGAAACATCAACAGTGCATCTGGATTTTCGGATTTCATATCCATGTACTGTTGCATAACGGGGGTCAGTTTTGGTTTTTCCATCTTGCGGCACGCCTATGCTTGCGTTTCAACCTTTAACGTTTCGATTTTCAGTTCTGCTTCTTTCAGTAACTGTTCGCAATACGCCTTTAACTTGATACCCTGTTCGTACGCCGCCACAGAATCCGCCAATGGCAATTCGCCAGATTCCATTTTCTTGACCAATTCGGTCAGTTGCTTGTACGCATCTTCAAACGATAATTTTTTGTCGTCCATCACCCTGCCTTTGTTTTATCGGCCTAAATGTACAAGATAAAATGCCGATTGTAAAGGGTCAGTTTTTATAATTCGCCCTGCTCTAAACAGTTGCAAATCGGAAAAGATTCTTTTATAATCGCATCGTCATGGCGTGTTGCCGTGATGGGGTCTGATAACCCGTTTTGTGCGTCGGAATAAGTTCCAAGTGCGCGCATGCGCATTTTTTATTACGACGAAAATATAACTCCTGAACCAGACGGTCAGGAGGGTTGCGAATATACTGAATAAGCACACAATTCACAAAATTGTTATCAGCCTCCTGACCACCAAATAACTTGGTGGTTTTTTCGTACGAAAAACAACAGGGGGTAAAACAATGAAAGCAAAAATAATCACAAGTATCGCACTGGCGATTATCGCCGTGCCAAATCTGGCGCATGCCGCGTGTGTGGATTTGAACACATGTCTGGAAACGGCGGCCAGCGGGTATTGTTGCTGTAACAGCGGCACAACGCATTCAGAATACTATTGCGACACCGGATACACATTATCTGGAACAACGTGCAGCCGCGCCGACACCACCGGCAGTGATGAAACCGGAACATATGTAATATCATACGGAACGTGTGATGCATATTTATCACAATATGATTGCTATGAAACAAAATTACAATCCTCAATCGGCCGTGACCAAGATTGCATGTGCAACTTGTAGACAAAGGGTAAAATAAATGAAACGCATATTTATTTTCGCCATTTGTATGGCAACGATGGGCCGCGCCGCCATTGCCGCATGCGAGCAATCCGGCAAGAAATACACATCTTGCACGGCGGGTTATTACCTGTCGGGTGGGGTATGTACACGCTGCCCCGCCATCGGAAACACATATGGCACAACATCGGCAAATAACACGGGCGGCATAACATCATGTCGTGTTTCTGGTCAAACCCAATGGGGCGAAGACAGCCGTGGAATTTATACCTATGGCGACGACTGCTATTATTCTAACTAAAAAACACCGGCAAATGCCGGCGTTTTTTTAATAAAGTTCAAATATCAAAGTTCAGAGTTCAAATTTTGTGCGCTGTGCGCAACATAAAATAAACTGGATTGCCACGCGTCGCTTACGCTCGCTCGCAATGACAGAGATTCTAGCACGTGTGTCGTCTGCGGACTGTGGTCTTGCTCTCTTGTCATTGCGAGTGTAACGAAGCAATCCAGTAAATTAAAATGTCCACCATTGGCGGACACATTCTTTGCTCTCTAAATAAAAATGCCCCGATCGGGGCATTTTTATTTGGTCAGTTTTTCAACCAATTCGTTCAGTTGCATACGGGTGGCAAATGATATAACAATCTGGCCCGCACCACCACGACGTTCTGATATCTTTACCTTTGCGCCAATGGTGCTGGAAATGCGCCCCTCCATATCGCGACGAACACCGTCATCAATCGTTTTGTTTGTGTATGCGCGACTGGTATTGCGACGTGCGCCCTGCTTTACACGTGTGGCCGCATCCGCCACAGACAAATGATTCTGGACAATTTCGCGTGCCAATTCCGCCGGATGCGCCGCAACCGCAATTGTACGCGCATGCGATGCCGACAATTCGCCCGACTTTACCATTTCTTGGACACTATCTGGCAACGCACAAATACGCAGCATATTGCGAATATAACTTTCTGACTTGCTAATCAGGCGCGATACGTCGTCCATGGAATAGCCGCACTTTTCCATTATGTTTTTGTACGCGGCGGCCTCTTCTATTGGGTTCAGGTTTTCACGCTGGACATTTTCAATCAGCGCGATTTCCATCGCATTGCCATCGTCCAATGTCTTGACTAATGCGGGAATTTCCGCCAGCCCCGCCATCTTGCTGGCGCGATAGCGACGTTCGCCCGCCACAATTTCATACATATACGGCCGGTTTGTAACCGCGCGCAACAAGATTGGTTGCAATACGCCCTTCTCTTTTATAGACGCCGATAAATCTGCCAATTCAGCATCTGTAAATGTCTTGCGTGGCTGATCGGGGTTTGCGCCAATTTGCGCCAATGGAATCTGCTTTACCACAACGCGGTCACCACCGGTCAATGCGGTGATATCTGGCACAGATATACCGATTTCGTTTTGCAAATCGGCCAAACCACGTCCCAATCCAAACTTAGTTGCCATTTTCGCCCCCTTCCAGTTTTTGAATCATTTCGGTTGCAACGCGCAAATACGCCTGTGCGCCACTTGAATTAAAGTCATAGAATAACGCCGGTTTGCCGAAACTGGGTGCTTCGGATACGCGGACATTGCGCGGAACAACGGTCTTGAACACTTGGTCGCCAAATGTTTTGCGCACATCATCATCAACCGCACGTGTGACACCATAACGACGATCATACATGGTCAGCAAGAACCCCAACACCGCCAATTTTGGATTTATCTTGTCATGCACGGCGCGAATCGTCATCAGCAACTGTTGCACACCCTCCAGCGAATAAAATTCGCACTGCATTGGGACAACGACCCAGTCAGACGCAACCAATGCGTTTATTGTCAAATACCCCAATGTCGGCGGGCAATCCAATAATATATAATCATAGTGCGACGCAACCGTTGCCAATGCATCGCGCAGGCGAAATTCACGGTTATCAGCGTCCAGCAAATCAATTTCTGCACCCGCCAACGCCATACTGGACGGCATAATATGCATATTTGGAACGGCGGTTGTTAAAATATTGTCGGCGGCCGCGGCCGTGCCCATAATAACGCCATAAACACTTTGACGATGCGCGCTGCGCACAAAGCCCAAGCCCGTACCGGCATTGCCTTGGGGATCAAGATCGACCAACAAAACACGCTTTTTAATTGCCGCCAATGACGCGCCAATATTGATTGCAGTTGTTGTTTTGCCAACACCACCCTTTTGATTTGCAAATGCGATTACTGTTGCCATTCGTTTTTCACCATTCCTTTCTGATGTTGCAAGTATTATAAAAAGATATAAATCGGTCAAGGCAATTATATTTCACAAATAAAAAACATAGTAATTACAGTTTAATAAAATTTATTTCATATGAAACAAACCACATTTGACATAGGCATATTTTGTTATACAATTTATAATATGCGGTTCAAAACACTGTTTACTTTATCAACATCTGTTGCCGCCAGTGCATTATTGTGCTGGGGCGGGGTGAAAAAACAGCAAAAAACACCGGTAAATGCCGGCAAATTTTCAACCGTTCAAACACTTAAAATTTGCAGTGATACAATCCGTGTGTCCGATTCGAATTTCAACCACATTTCCAAAACTGCGGCGGCGGGATTATTTTTTCCATACGAAAACAGGGTTGTTGTATTCCATTTTCAACCGATGGACACCGCCGCGCGTGTCAGACATTTTTGCAACATGAACAATCAAATGAAACCGCTGGTTCAGCGGCACGAGGTTGAACATGCACGCAAGGCGATATTCACCCACCAAGACGAATTGCATTCGCCGTATGTGCGCGGGCAAATTGCCGCAATGAACGAAATTATCGCGCCGGCGGCCGAAATTATAGAGGCATTGGATTGGCGCGCCACGCATGGCCGTCGATTCCCAGCACTGTCAAATTGTCTGGCACGCGCCGATCGCGATATAACACGCATGGCGGACACATTAAAAATGTCGTGGCCACTGGATTTCAACAGACCTGAAATTGCAACGCTGGTTATGAAATACGCATTACAAAAATTTCAAATTGAATTTAATCGCGGTGTTTATCGCACGACAATACGTCGGGCAACCGAATCGGTATCTGACAGAAAATACACACCAAATGACCAATGCGGTTTTCCACACCAAGATATGCTGTTTTGTCCAGAATCAGATATGTGGGCCCCAATGTGGTCATTTAATTCACTGCGCGGGCGTGTAAACCCATGGGTATTTGCCGACACAACCATGCGCAAAAAATTACTGGGCGATGTCGAAAAATGCGTTGAAACCGCCAGTAATATTACCGGTCAAAAACCACCTTTTTTAATAAATGCAAAAACACGCTGATTTCAAGAAATTATTGCTTATTTCACATGAAATTACCGGCAATTTTTGATAATTATGATATACCCATCGCCAGTGCGTGAATTTATCAATTCATAATCAAATTTATACTTGGTCTGGGCAGTTGCAATTTCTGCCGATATTTCCCGACCCTTTAGTAAAAAAAGCCGGCATTTTGTTTTGGCAACATAGTCCAAAATTTTAATCAGTGGTGCAAACGCACGCGCTGTGAACACAATATTGCCGGTATTTGCCGGCATTTTTTTAACAAAATCTTCGACCCGACCATGGTAAATCGTCAAATTCTGTAAATCCAGACGTTCTTTGACCGCGTTCAGGAATGCGACCTTTTTACCAATCGATTCGATACACGTCACGTGCCAGCCCAAAATTGCCAACACAACCCCAGGGAATCCAGCCCCACTGCCCAAATCGACAATTTGCGCGTCCGTCGGCAAAACGTCCGCCAGTTGCGCCGAATCGGCAAAATGACGATTTTCAATATCAGACAGTGTACTGGGCGCGACCAAATTCATTTTGGCCGACCATGTGCGTAACGTGTCTGCGTACTGTTCAAATTTGACTTTATTATCCATACGCGGTATTCTAGCACAGTTATGAGAAAAATAGAAAGTTTATTTATTGGGGCGGCGTGTTTGGCCACTGTATTGGGGGCGGGCGTCGCGATTTGGAATCACGAAAGTGTGCCGAACGCGGCCGCATCGCACGAATTTCCTGTTACGCCACATGGGGCGTATCTGGCCGCGCGACACGCGATATACGTGAATGATTTTGACCGCGCTGTTGAATTTTCAAATGTCACCCGTGATGTGCAATTCGACGCGGTACAAAATGCGCGCTATTTATCTGAATTTTTATCTGGAAAAATGCCGGAAAATGCCGGCGATTTGAAAAAGGCAACCGCGCCCGCAGCCAAATTGATTTATGATGCATATTTGGTTTCAAATGACGATTGGGACGCGTTCTATAAACGGCATAAAAACGATAAATCCGCATTGATGGCATCGTTCAAGATTTGGTCTATGATTGGCAACAATCGCCGTACAGAGGCATTAAAGTTCGTTGACAGCACACCAACCAATGACGCATGGAAATCGTTTATGCGCGGGCAAATTTACGCTGAAACCGGTAACATAAAACGTGCCGCCGAAGAATTTGCACGTGTACGCTGTGATTTTATGAATATAAACGATTACAGATATATTATGTCGTTCTATATTCACAATGATATGAATGATGCGGCGGACGCATTGCGCCGCGATTTCACATCGCATTTGGGCGGTATGTATATGCTGGAATACACAGACATTCCCGCGTGGGAAACATTTGCTGGGACAAAGAATGCAATGGCGTTCAGTTTGGTTCAGACCGTATCCCACACCCAGATTATGATGTATTCTGATTTGTCGTTGCTGATGCTGCGATTCGCGGAAATTACCGGCCCGAATTTTGGCGATAATAATGATGCAATCAACTATTATCTGGGGCAGTTTTTCTTTAATAACGGCGGCGATTACCAAACGTATTTTGACCGCATTGACCCGTCCAGTCCATATTATCTGTTCGGCGTTCTGCGCAATGCAGAGCGGGGCGGAAACGCCGCGGCGTTGGAACGCATCGTGAAAATAAATCCGCTGTTTGTACCGGCGGTGGAGCAGTTGGCCGGTTATCATGTACATCAGGGGAACTATCGCGCGGCATTGCGCACGATAAAGCGTGCATTGGACAATCCAAATTTGACCGAGGGCGGACGTGCACGTTTCTTGCGCAATCGGGCATATGTGCACTATGTATTTGGCAAATATGACGATGCCCAGCGTGATATAAATTCCGCGACCGAGGTTCTGGCCATGGACGGCGATGGTATGATTATACAGGCATTAATATGGGCGGCCCAGAATCAAGAACTGGACAGCGCATATGACTATGCGATGAAGGTTTTGATGCGCGATGTACGCAATGTGCGGGCGTGGGACGCGGTTGGCGTTACGGTTGCCGCCCGCGAAGGCACGGCCGAAGGCATCAAAATTATGGAAGAGGTCACCGAACGTACACACGAATGTTCTTTGTTATATATGCATTTGGGTGATATGTACGCGTCGGCTGGCAATGTTGAACAAGCACGCAAGGCGTATCAGGCGGCGATTGATTTATCAAATGATGGTTGGACAAGTATGCCTGCGCTGCAAAAGAAACTGAGGAAACTGAAATGAAGGTAGGGATTATTGGCGCGGGCGCATGGGGCACCGCATTGGGCACGATTGTTGCACGTGGGGGCGCGGACGCGGTTCTGTGGTCTTATGATGGGGCCAAGAAAGATTTTGACGGTGTTGTGTCACCGGCAAATTTATCTGTCACGACAAATATGGCCGATATGGGCGAATGCGATGCGTGGCTGGTTGTAACACCGGCGGCGTTTTTCCGCGAAACCGTGCGCAATGCGGCACAGTATTATGGTGGCCAACCGGTTATTGTTTGCACCAAGGGAGCCGAGCCAGAAACAGGTGAATTTATGTCTGAAATCATGGCCGCCGAATTGCCCGCGGCGCGTGATTTGGCGGTGCTGTCCGGCCCGCAATTCGCGGCCGAGGTTGCACGTGGCGTTCCAACCGGATCAACACTGGCCACACGCAGCATAATTGCATTACAGACGGGCAGGGACATATTTAACCAGTTATACATCAGCCCCAGCGATGACATTATCGGTGCAGAAATCTGTGGTGTTGGCAAGAATGCCGTTGCGCTGATTTGTGGCTATAATTCTGTGGCGGCGGCGGGCGAAAACGAACGCGCGATGATATTCACACGCGCTTGGGGCGAGGTTGCACAAATCGGCATCGCCATGGGCGCAAAAATCGAATCATTCTTGGATTTATGCGGAATAGGGGACTTGTTCCTGTCGGCGACATCGGCCACCAGCCGTAATTTCGCAGGCGGTATGGCGATTGCCAATGGCGAAGAGGTTATCGGCACAGTCGAAGGGATTTTCGCACTGTCTGGCCTGATTCGTCGCGCGGCGGCATTGGACGTTGAAACCCCAACGCTGTGCCATATGCAAGAAAAGATGGGACTGAAATAAAAGTACAAATATCAGAGTTCAAAGTTCAAATAACATGTCCGCCAAATGGCGCACCGCTTTATTTATTTGAACTTTGGTATTTGAACTCTGAACTTTAATATAAAAAACACCGGCAAATGCCGGTGTTTTTTATGCAATTAAACAACTATTATTTAACGGTTGTTGTTGCGTTACGGTTGAACTTCCAGACCTGTTCGCCTGTGCCCTTGACCAATGGACGTTCTTTACCATAAGAAATGGTAGAAATACGTTTTGATTCAATGCCGTCTTTGACCAGAACTGCCTTGGCCGCGTTTGCACGACGTGCACCCAATGCCAAGTTGTATTCTGTAGAACCGCGTTCGTCGCAGTTACCAGCAATCTGGATCTTTGTGTCTGCGTGGTTCTTCATGTACAGCGACTGGCCCAACAGGTTGTCGCGTGCTTCGTCGGAAATGTCCGAAGAATTGAACGCAAAGAATACGCGTTGATCGTTCAAGTCAGCAGGTTCAACAATGCTGGAACCGCCGCAAGCGGCCAACAAGCCAGCAACACCAGCCAACATAGCAAAGTTTTTAATTTTCATGAAAATACTCCCTTGAGTTTCTGTTGCTCGTGTTCTATCTTATAATGAAATGTTTGAAAAATCAAGGGAAAACAAAAAATGCAGTGTAATCAGTTGCAGGATTTAGTTTTGTCGGGCGTGCATTGGGAATTGTCAGACATACCATTCGCCATGGCACAGAGTGCGGCCGTCGCGGCGGCAAATCGTGCATCGCGCCCCGCGCCCGCTCCGGAAACTGTTGTGCCCGATGTTGTGCCGGACACGCCCGCACCACTGCGCGCGGCAACCGCCATTGTTCCCCCAATCGCACCAGAGGTTGGCGTCACGGTTCAAACCGCACGTGCCATGGCGGCGCGGCCGGCTGATATTGCGGCACTGGCACGCATGATTGCCGAATTTGGTCACCCATTGCGCAGCGCGGCCACAAATGTGGTATTGCCACACATTGCGCCAAATCCAAATGGTTTGGTCATAATCACCGATATTCCCAGCGCGGATGACGATGCACGCGGCGAAATATTGACGGGGGCGGCGGGCGAATTGCTGGACAAAATGTTGGCGGCGATTGGAATGTCACGCGAATGCGTATCAATCTTGCCGATGGTATTCTGGCGCACCCCAGGGGGGCGCACGCCGTCGCGCAATGAACTGGATTTGGCACGGCCATTTGTTGATCGCGCACTGGAATTTTTGTCACCACGGTTGATTCTGACACTGGGGACATTGCCCGCGACGGAAATCGCGGACGTAAATCTGGCACGTGCACACGGCGTTGTGGCAGACACTAAATTTGGCGTAAAATGCATGCCTATTTTCCACCCGAATTACCTGTTGTTAAAGCCAACGGCAAAGCGTGACGCATGGAATGCATTGCAGCAGATTCAAAATTTGTTGAAAAGTGCCGATAAATAGTAAATAATTTCTGCATAAACATAAAAAGGAGTTTACAATTAAACCTGCATTTAACCGTGATAATCGTCGGGATATGGGCCCACGTATGAACAATCGTATCTTTGCCAAGACCGTGCAAGTAATCAGCAGCACAGGCCAGAATCTGGGCGTTATGCAGACATCGGCTGCGTTACAGATGGCAATGGACGATGGATTGGATTTGGTTGAAATCAACGCCAATGGTGCTGTGCCTATCGTCAAAATTATGGACTATGGCAAATTCAAGTATGAACAGAAAAAGCGTGCGTCCGAGGCGAAAAAGAACCAGAAAACAATCGAAATGAAAGAGGTTTGGGTAAAACCTTTTATCGAAGAAAACGACCTGAACATCAAAATGAAAAAGGTCTTTGAATTTCTGGGGCAGGGTAACAAGGTCAAAGTTGCCGTTATGACCCGTGGTTCAAAAAAGGTTTTGGCACGTGGCAAGGATGCCGTACCAGAACTGTTTGCACATATTATGGAATTGGTTGGTGAAAACGGGACTTTGGAATCTAAGTCCAAACCAGACGAACGAACCAAATCAATTATTATTGCACCAGCAACCAAGAAATAAAAATGCCCCATGTGGGGCATTTTTATTTAGGGAGCAAAGCGCATCCGTCTCCGCTGACGCTCCGACAGAGAGCAATGCGCAGAGAGCAATGAATGTGTCTGTCAATGGCGGACAATTTTTATTTACTGGATTGCTTCGTTACACTCGCAATGACAAAAGAGCTAGAATCTCTGTCATTGCGAGCAAGCGCAAGCGACGCGTGGCAATCCAGTTTATTTTATGTTGCGCGCAGCGCACAAAATTTGAACTCTGAACTTTGATATTTGAACTTTATAAAAAAAACACCGGCAAATGCCGGTATTTTTTTTAATACATTGTTTGCAAGATGTGCTTGTTCTTGTCCAAACTGGACAACATTTTACCAGAACCACATGCAACACATGCCAATGGGTTATCAACCAAGAACGCCGGCAGACCAGTTGCCGCACGTATCGCCGCATCCAGCCCACGCAACAACGAACCACCACCGGTCATTGCAATACCCAAATCGGCAATGTCGGCGGACAATTCTGGCGGTGTCAATTCCAATGCCTGACGCACGGTATCAACAATCTTGGTAACGGTCTGGGCCAATGCGGCCGCAATCTGGGATTCGGTAATAACCGTTTCACGTGGTGTCCCCGACAGCAAATCGCGCCCCTTGATTTTCATGGTCAGTTCGTTTGCCTTGTCTTTTGGCATAATGGCGGTGCCGATACGTTTCTTGATTTCTTCGGCGGCATTTTCACCAATCAACAGGTTTTTATTCTTGCGTACAAATTCAATGATGTCCAAATCCATCTGGTCACCGGCGGTACGTACGGCGTGTGAATACACGATTCCGCCCAACGACATAATTGCAACCTCTGTCGTGCCACCACCAATGTCCAGAACCATAGAACCAACTGGCTTTTCCACCGGCAGACCCGCACCAATCGCGGCCGCGGTTGATTCTTCGACAATATAAACCTTGCGCGCACCGGCAGCATCGGCGGCCTCTTGTATAGCACGACGTTCCACCTGTGTTGCGCATGATGGCACGCAAATAATAATCAGTGGCGCGGCCAATGGATTTTTACGGTGCACCTTGCGAATGAAATATTTAATCATTTCTTCGGCAACCTCAAAATCCGCGATAACACCATCGCGCAGTGGACGTACGGCGGTAATTGTCCCAGGGGTACGACCCAACATCTGCTTTGCCTCGGCCCCGACGGCCAGAATTTCTTTGCGCCCCAACAGGCGGTTTTCAGCCACCGCAACAACCGATGGTTCATTCAGAACAATTCCGCGGCCCTTGACATAAATCAGGGTGTTTGCCGTGCCCAAATCAATCGCCATATCTGCGGAAAAAAATTTCATCAACCAGTTATACATTTTTCAAAATCCTTGGGTATGAACTACTTTTTCTGCACTATAAAACCTGTAATGATAAAAATCAAGGTCGCCAAATTAAAAAATATGCTTTTTTATTTGATTATTACCAGATTCTGGTATTATAGCCGGCATGAGAAACACAATAAAAAATCATAATGACTTTCTGATGACGGACGACGATCCTACGGCGCGCAGTGCATTTTTTATAATTCGCGCCAAACCGGCAAAAGATGTAGCCGACCCACGTTTTGGTCTGGTCGTGACCAAACGGACATTCAAATTTGCCGTCCAGCGCAATCTGGCCAAGCGTAAATTACGTGATTGGATTCGTGCCACTGGTGACAAGATGCTGGACACAATGGACTATGTATTCATTGCACGTCGGGCGATTCTGGACGCGGCGCGTGACGATGGCCGCGCGGCAATGGCGCGTGCGTTGAACTATCTGGCGCATGAATATGGCAAGCAAGGTAAAAAATCAGCAAAATAGTTATTCGCCACTGCAACGTGTGGCATTGTGGTTGGTGCGGGCGTACCAGCGCGCGATTTCGCCAATCATTGGCGGACGCGCCGCGTGCCGTTTTACCCCAACATGCAGCCAATATGCCGCCACCGCGATTGCCAAATACGGCGCGTTGCGCGGGGGGCTGATGGCACTGCGACGAATATTGCGTTGCAACCCATTTGGCGGGTATGGGTACGACCCTGTCCCTTGACAAGTGGTATGAATGTGCTAGAATTTGGACAAATATGCGAATTAAAAACAAAGGTTTATAAAGATGTCTTTTCGTGCAACTGTTGAATCCATGTCTAAAATAATGGACGAAATGGGTATCACAGAATTGGATTTAGAACGTCAGTTCTTGTTTGGCGTTTATCGCAAACATATTCATTTATCAAAGCAACAGGCCACCGCGGTCGCGATGCCCAGTTTGCCAGTATCGGGCGAAACCAAGGCCGCAGCCGCCGCTGCAACGACGTCGGGATATGCGCTGAAATCCCCAATGGTTGGTGTTGCGTACCTGGCCCCAGAACCAGGTGCAAAGCCATTCACAACCGTTGGTGCACAAATCAAGGCCGGCGATACCGTCGCATTGATAGAGGCGATGAAAACATTTAATCCAATCAAATCCGATCGTGATGGCACGGTCAAAGAAATCTTGGTGACGGACGGCGCGGCCGTTGAATTTGATCAACCAATAATTGTTATTGAATAATCATGTCACAAATAAAAAAAGTATTGATTGCCAACCGCGGTGAAATTGCACTGCGTATTATTCGTGCATGTCGCGATATGGGCATTCGCACCGTTGCGGTTTATTCAACGGTTGATAAAAATGCAATGCATGTACAACTGGCGGATGAATCCGTATGCATTGGCCCGGGGCCGTCCAAGGATTCTTATCTGAATGAATCCGCAATTCTGACGGCGGCATTGCTGACCAATTCTGATGCCATTCACCCAGGGTACGGGTTCTTGTCCGAACGTGCAGATTTCGCACAAAAGGTTATTCAGCACGGAATGATTTGGATTGGCCCATCGCCAGAAATGATTACCAAAATGGGCGACAAGGTAAATGCCAAGCATACCGCGATTGAATGCGGCCTGCCGGTTGTGCCGGGATCTGATGGTGCGGTTGATACGGTCGAAGATGCATTAAAGTGGGCCGAAAAAATCGGTTACCCCGTTATGTTAAAGGCATCGGCGGGCGGTGGTGGCCGTGGTATGCGTGCGGTGCACAGTGCCGACGAAATGGCGGCTGCATTCCAGATTACCAAGAACGAGGCCCGCAGTGGTTTTGGCGACGACACATTGTATATGGAAAAATTGTTGTTGCACCCACGTCATATTGAATTTCAGGTATTGGGCGACACGCATGGTAACGTTGTGATTTTTGGTGAACGTGATTGTTCGTTACAGCGTAAAAATCAAAAGGTTATGGAAGAATGCCCTGCGGCGGCCCTGACCCAGAAACAGCGTGATGATATGATAGAGGTCTGCAAGACCGCGGCCAAGAAAATGGGTTACACCAACGCCGGTACATTTGAATTTATGTTCCAAGATGGCAAATTCTATTTCTTGGAAATGAATACCAGATTGCAGGTTGAACATCCTGTGACTGAAATGGTGTATGGTATCGATTTGGTGCGCGAGCAAATTCGTGTTGCCGCCGGTGAAAAGTTGGGCTATGCACAATCCAGTATTGTCCCACACGGTCATGCGATTGAATTTCGTATCAATGCCGAAGATCCAGAAACGTTTATTCCGAATCCTGGGAAAATCACATTGTATGCACCATCGGGTGGTCTGGGTGTGCGCGTGGACAGCGCGGTCTATACCGGTTACACAATTCCACCGACATACGATTCAATGATTGCAAAACTGATTGTTCATGCGCAATCACGTACGGCGTGCATTATGCGTGCCACACGTGCGTTAGATGAATTTGTTATCGAAGGGGTCAAGACGACAATCCCACTGCAACAGAAATTGTTAAAGAACCGCGATGTTCAAACATTAAAGTTCGATAACCACTGGTTGGAAAATTACCTGAACAGTGAAAAAGAACAGAAAGAAAAACAAGAATAAAAACGGGGCAACGCCCCGTTTTTATTAAAGTTCAAAGTACAGAGTTCAAAGTTCATCCGTCTCCGCTGACGCTCCGACAGAGAGCAAATTTTGTGCGCTGCGCGCGACATTGAATAAACTGGATTGCCACGCGTCGCTTGCGCTTGCTCGCAATGACAGAGATTCTAGAACGTGTGTCGCCTGCGGACTGCGTCCTTGCCGTATCCTGCGCTTCGCTTGGATTCATTGCGAGTGTAACGAAGCAATCCAGTAAATTAAACTTGTCCGCAAATGGCAGACACATCCATTGCTCGTTGCGCTTTGCTCTATAAAAAAATGCCCCACACGGGGCATTTTTATTTACGGTTCTTTCTGAAATCATCCAACGATACAACGCGGCCGGGGTCGGGAACGGTATCGGGCCGTTCGTCCAATGGTAATTCCATATCATTGTCCGCGGCGGCAATGCCACCCTTTGGGTGAAAGGTTAAAATAAAATCAACCGACGGATCTTTGAATTCCACCAACGCGGAAAAAGGCACACGAATAAAGAACGGACGGCCATCAAACGTCAGTTGCACACCAAATTCTTTGTCAGACACGTGCAGGTTGTTATACGAATACTGTAATACAATCGTCATAATATCTGGATACCGTATGCGCAGGAAATCCGGCAACACAACACCCGCCGCACGCGTTTTGAATGTGATAAAGAAATGTGTTCCATCGCCCAGACCATTGACCTGTGCATGAATCAGCGCGTCTTTGACAACGGATTTCAGTGCGTTATCCAACAATGTTTGATAATCAATTTTTGCCATGTCTTTTAATTCTCCGCCGCCAGTATATTATTTATTTCGCCATCAGCGCAAGCAACAAATGCGGCGTCCGGTACATCAGAAAAAACATTCATGTCCAGACCCGTTGCCCAAACCTGTGCATCGGCGCGTCCCAATTCGGCAAATAAATTCGCACGCGCCGCGGCGTCCAGATGGGCGGCGGCCTCGTCCAACAAAATCAATGGACGCGCACCTGTTTTTGTGTGAATCAATTTCGCGTGTGCCAAAATAATATTTAACAATGCTGTCTTTTGCTGGCCCGTACTGGTCAAATTCGCCGGCAAGCCCAGCGCAGTATTAAACACGCCAAAGTCAGATTTATGCGCGCCGTCCAGCACCATTTTATCGCCAACTAATTCGCGATTATTGCCCAGATACTCCATGTATTCGCGTTCGGCCGCCGCCGCGGGCGCGCCCGACAGCAACATTTTTTCAACAATGCCCGCAACAGATACAGCCGCACCGTTCAGGAAATAATTCAATTCGCCGGCGTATTTTATGCGCGCGTCGGCAATGGCAACAGATGTCGCGGCAATCAGGGCATCAATGGCGTCCAACCAATGTGCATCGCGGCCGCTTTTTAATGCAAATGCGCGTTCTGATAATAATTTCCCCAATCGCTGGACACGCCCACTGTGCGCGGAATCAAAACTGGCCACTAATCGGTCAAAGAATGCACGACGGTCGGCGGCACTGTCGACAAACAATCTGTCTTCGCGGGGGGTCAACCACACCATACGCAGGTGCGCCGCCAATTCTGACAATGTTGCCGCATCGCCATCAACACGGGCGCGACGATTTGTATCACCCGCGTTAAAATAAACAGATATTTCTGTGTCGTCTGATAATACCGCAAATACGGAAAAACCGCCCGAACCCCCAAAGCGCGCAATTTCACCCCATGGTGCGCCACGCATACCGCGATCACCGGATAACATTGATACGGCCTCGAGTACTGCGGTTTTGCCCGCACCATTTGGGCCAGTAATGATAACATTGCGGTGTCCGCGCGTTGTTATGCGTGCGGTTCTATGATTCCTGAAATCAGTCAATGTTATCGTTTCAATCATGCCACAATACTAGGACATATGGGGAAAAAGTTCAAATGCAAAAAAACACAGTTCGGCCGGTTCGATAGCACCAATGTCCAAAATAAAATTCCCGACGAGCGGGAATTATATTTTGGAGGCCTGGGTCGGAATCGAACCGGCATACAAGGATTTGCAGTCCTCTGCATAACCACTCTGCCACCAGGCCAATCGTGTGAAGACATACTAAGCAAAAAAAATTTGTAATTCAACAGAAAAATTATATTATATGTATGTTTATCATGGGAAAGAGAGATAGTATGAGAAAAATAGCACTGTTTTTATGCCTGCTGCCGACGCTGGCATATGGCGCAGATGATGATTGCGCCACGCGGACAACCGTGCCGGCGGGGCGTCTGAACCTGCCCCAGGTGGTGGATTTAGGTCTGTGCCGCAATCCAACAACCACTGCGTCTTATTATGCATTGCAGTCCGCACGTTTTGCGAAAAATGCGGGTTATGCAAATTATCTGCCGAATGTATCGGCATCTGCATCGGCGTCATTGCCATATCGTAACAAAGAGTGGGGCGATTGGTCGTATGGCGCATCACTGTCCGCATCATATTTACTGTTTGATTTTGGCAAGCGATTGGCGGATGTGAACCAGTTGACGGCATCTTGGCGCGCCGCGGGTTTTGACTATGACGAAAATGTCCAGAATTATATCTATGGCATTATTGGCGCGTATTATAATTTGTTGAATGCCGACGCCGACGTTAAAAGTGCCGAGAGTTTGCGCACCGTGGCCCAGACCGCACGTGATACCGCCGCCAAGAAGTTCAAGGCCGGTTCGGTTGCCAAGGCAGATGTACTGAAAGCCGACACCACATTGGCCAGCCGTAATTTGGATTTGGAACGCGCGAAAAACAATCGCGAAATTGCCAAGGGTGCATTGCTGGCAAAATTGTCTTTCCCAGCAACACAGGATATCGAGATTGCCGATATGCCATCTGAATTTGGGCGCGCATCTGAAATCCAGAGTGTCGAAGAATTGATAGAAATGGCCCAGAAATCGCGTCCTGACCTGTTAAAGGCCGCGGCAAACAAAGACGCCGCGTGGCATCGTCGTAACGCGTCATTTTTGAAAAACCTGCCCAGCATTTCTGCATCGGGTTCGGTTGCATGGAACGACACCCCATCGGAAAGTTTTAACAGCGGGTCTGATAAAATCAGTGGCAGCATTGGTATACGTGCATCTATGCCAATCTTTGCGGGATTTGCAAATATGTACGGTGTGCGTCAGGCACAGGCGAACTATGACGCGGCATTGGAACAGGAACGCGCCACCGCCGATAATGCGACGTTGGACATATTTACCGCGTACCAGAATTACAAGACCGCCCAGACCGTGTTGACCCAGACCGAAACACTGTTAAAGTCCGCAACGGAAAGCGAACGCGTCACCGCCGGTATGTACAAGGTTGGGCGTGCAACCATGTTGGATTGGCAAACAGCCCAGTCAGAATTGGTTGATGCGCAAAAGCAAAATAATGCCGCAAAATATGACTTGTTCACAAAACGTGCGGCGGTCGCATTGGCGATTGGTGAAATCAAAGTAGGATTGGAGGGAGAGAATGAAGAAAGCACAGAACGCGCAGCGCAAGAATAATGCTGTTGCCACAAAATCGCGTCCGTCGTTTATTCGTCGTGCTGGCAAATGGATTTGGCGCAAAAAATGGTGGATTTTAATCTTGGCCGCAATCGCGTGGGGCGTGGTCGCCTTGTTCGGTGGTGGCACGCAAAAGGTTGAACCATTGGCAACCATGGAAATCACACGTGGCGAAATGCGTCAGGTTGTAACCGCAACCGGCGAAATTCAGCCATTAAATACTGTCAGCGTTGGTTCACAGGTATCGGGTACGATTGAAAAACTGTACGTTGATTTTAATTCCAAGGTGAAAAAGGGCGACGTCCTGTTGGAAATCGAACCGTCTGTATTACAGGCGTCTGTGGACGAGGCCAAGGCATCACTGGTCAGCGCGGAATCCCAGCGCAATTATGCAAAGAGTGAATATCAGCGTAACAAGACACTGTATAACGAAGGGTTTATTTCGCGTGCCGAAATGGAACAATCCCAGACCACATATGAACAGGCCGAACAATCGGTTAAACGTATGCAATCGCAATATGATCGTGCGGTAACTAATCTGGGGTACGCAACGATTACATCGCCGGTTGACGGCACAGTCATCGCGCGCGAGGTTGACGTTGGTCAAACCGTTGCGGCATCGTTCCAGACACCAAACCTGTTCAAGATTGCCGAAGACCTGTCCCAGATGCAGATTGAAACATCTGTGTCAGAGGCGGACATTGGTGTTATCAAAGAAGGGCAGGCCGTTACATTCACGGTTGACGCCTATCCAAACCAGACATTTGATGGGACAGTACGCCAGATTCGTTTATCACCAACCACAACATCAAACGTTGTTGTTTATACTGTTGTGATTGATGTTGATAATTCTGACCTGCGTCTGATGCCAGGGATGACGGCGTTTGTGACAATCGTCGTGACCGAAAAGTTTGATGTGTTCAAGGTTCAAAATGCCGCATTGGTATTGCGTAAATTTGACGGCATTGTTGATAACGCGGGCGATGCGACACCGAACGATCACTTGGCAATTCAGCGTGATGGCAAAATTATTCTGATTCCATATACCAAGGGTCTGGTCACAGCAACTGAAACAGAAATTATATCGGACGAATTGCGTGATGGTGACCGTGTGGTTATCGGTCGCACCGGACAAAAGACCGCGAACACCACCAACAGAATGGGTGGCGGCCCAGGCGGCGGTGGCCCAATGTAAGGACAAAAAGCGCACGCACCAGCGTGCGTTTTTTCTGGGCGAATTGCAAAATTCAGTGTATAATAGTGGGTCGAGGGGAAATGTTATGAAAAAGTCACAAAAGTCGTCCGAAATTATTATTTCTATGCAGGACATTTGCAAAAGTTTTCCTGTGGAATTAGGCGGCGAACAACAGGTTTTATTTGATATAAATTTTGATGTACACGCCCATGAATTTGTCGCGATTATGGGGCCATCGGGGTCTGGTAAATCAACGTGTATGAATATTATCGGTGCACTGGATACACCGACATCGGGCACATACGAACTGTATGGGCGCGATATTACAAATATGACGCCTGATGAATTGGCAACAATCAGAAACGAATATATTGGGTTTGTTTTCCAGCAATTTAACCTGTTACCTAAACGCAGCGTGTTGGACAATGTAATGTTGCCATTGATGTATCGCGGATTGCCCATGGCGGAACGTGTGCGTCGTGCGCGCGAAATGTTGGCACGCGTTGGATTGGAAAAATTTGAATCTTATTTGCCAACGCAACTGTCGGGCGGTATGAAACAGCGTGTTGCGATTGCGCGCGCGTTGGCGGGTGACCCAAAACTGATTCTGGCGGACGAACCAACCGGCGCGTTGGACAGTAAAATGGGGAACGAGATTTTGAAGTTCTTTACAGAATTAAATCGCGAACTGGGAATTACAATCGTTATGATTACGCACGAATTTGATATTGCGCGATATGCTAATCGTCTGATTCATATTCGTGACGGACGTATCAACTATGACGGCAAAATGCCCAAGAATGACGATAATCTGTAATTGTGGGGGTAAAAATGACATTTAACGATATTTTCAAAGAATCTTGGTTGTCAATCAGTGGAAATAAAATCCGTTCGTTCTTGACCGTGTTGGGTATTGTTATCGGCGTTATGGCGGTGGTGATTATGGTGGCCGTTGGCGAAACGGTACAGAAACAAATCACAGACCAGTTTTCATCACTGGGGACGGGCACAGTTGTTATTCGTGCCGGCGCGGCGCAAACTGGTGGTGTGCGCAGTGGCAATCGCCAGACACTGACAACCGATGACGCCGAATATATTGCCAAATTACCGTACGTTGCCGCTGTCAGTCCTGTACAGATGTCGGGTGCACAGGTGGTGTATGGTAACAAAAACTGGTCAACATCAATGGTTGGTTCGTACCCAGATTATTTGACTGTCCAAAACACAGAAATAGACAAGGGTACATTCTTTGACGCAACCGCGGTCAGGAACGCGTCCACATATGCCGTAATTGGCCCAACAACGGCCGAAGAATTGGGCCTGCCTGATAATCCAATCGGAACGGTAATTCGTGTTCAGAATACGCCTTTTGTCGTTATTGGCGTTACCAAGGCCAAGGGAGATTCCGCCATGGGCAGTCAGGACGATTTAGTAATTATTCCTATTACCACACTGAAAAAACGTTTGTCCGGCAGCCGTTTTCCAAATGCAGTTCAAATGATTACACTGAAATTATATTCTGACGCCGATAACAATTTGGCCATTGAACAAATTTCGGCACTGTTACGCAGTCGCCACAAACTGAAAGACGCCGATGCCGACGATTTCCAGATTATGGACATGAAACAGGTTATGGAAACGATGAACACTGTTACCGGATACATGAAAATGCTGTTGATTGCGATTGCGGCGGTATCGCTGTTGGTGGGTGCAATCGGCATTATGAATATGATGCTGGTGTCGGTTGCGGAACGTACACGCGAAATCGGTATTCGCAAGGCCATTGGTGCGCGTGAACGCCAGATTATTATTCAGTTCTTGTCTGAATCTATTCTGATTTCGTTTATGGGGTCAATGGCGGGACTGATTATTGGTGTCGGCCTGTCCCAAGGGGTCGGTCGCCTGTGGCTGGGGTATAACGTGCCATTTTCAATGTGGCCGGTGATACTGTCTGTATCGGTTGCGGTGATTGTTGGTCTGGCGTCTGGTGTTGTGCCAGCGTTAAAGGCCGCGAAACTGAACCCCATCGACAGTTTGCGCCACGAATAAAAAATACCGGCAAATGCCGGTGTTTTTTTTAATTGAATAGCAATGAAAATGTGCGCCAATGGCGCACTACTTTATTTACTGGATTGCTTCGTTACACTCGCAATGACAGATATTCTAGAATTTTTGTCATTGCGAGCAAGCGTAGCGACGCGTGGCAATCCAGTTTAGTTTATGTTGCGCGCAGCGCACAAAATTTTTATCACGACGGAGTGCCAGCGGAGACGGATGAACTTTTTTAGTGTTGCAATCGGGAAAAACTCTGTTATAATGCGCGATGTTCGGGTGGTTAGCTCAGTTGGTTAGAGCGTTACGTTGACATCGTAAAGGTCGTTGGTTCGAGTCCAATACCACCCACCACGAATTTTCACCGCAGCGTGAACAGAGCATATAGATTTATTGGAAACAGAAATAATGCGAATGCAGAACTAATCTTGAATAAAAAATTCTGACGGGATTCTGTGCGACGCCCCGTTGGGCGTCGCATTTTTATTAAAATACAACAGGGCACAATTATGACAAACAAAAGCAATAAATATTTAATTACATCCGCATTACCATACGTAAATGGTGAATTGCATCTGGGGCACTTGGTTGGTTGCTGGTTGCCATCTGACATTTATGCACGTTTTTGCCGCGCACGCGGGCGCGATGTCTTGTACGTTTGCGGGGCGGACGAGCACGGCACGCCGGTTGTTGTTGGCGCGGCGGCGGACGGTATGTCTATTCCTGATTATGCGAACAAGTGGTATGAAAAACATTTGCGCGCGGTGCATGATTTTAATTTGTCGTTTGACCTGTATGGGCGCACGCATACGAAATTGCAAGAAAAACTGATTCACGAATTGTTCGCACGCCTAGACGCCCAAGGATTGATAGAAGAACGCGAAACACTGCAACCGTATTCGGCGACTGATAATATGTTTTTGGCCGATCGCCAGTTGTTGGGAACTTGTCCAAAGTGTGGCTACGAAAACGCACGTGGTGACCAATGCGATAAATGCGGCGCAACGTACGAGGCCGATGAACTGAAAAACCCACGCAGTGCAATTTCAGGGGCGTGTGACGTCGAAATGCGGCCGACCAAGAATTTATTCTTTATGGCATCACGCGTCCAAGACATATGGCGCGAATGGTTAAAATCGCATGCGCCGAAATGGTCAAAGACCGCCAGTGCGATTGCCAATGGTTGGGCATCAGATGAATTGCGCGACACATCGATTACGCGTGACCTGCCGTGGGGGATTCCTGTCAATAAAACGGGTTATGAAAACAAGGTATTTTATGTTTGGTTCGACGCCCCATGGGGTTACGTTTCCATATCACAGGCCGCACGTGAAAACTGGGCCGATTGGTGGAAAAATCCAGACGCGCACTATGCACAATTTATGGGCAAGGACAACGTGAAGTTCCACGCGGTATTTTTCCCAGAACAGCAGTTGGCGATGAACGATAATTGGAAAACCGTCGATATGTTAAAGTCCATGAATTTCCTGAACTTTGAAGGTGGCAAGTTTTCCAAGTCCCAACATCGCGGCGTATTTCTGGACAGCGCGATTGAAATCGCACCGGCCGACGCGTGGCGTTATGCACTGATTGCGTCTGCACCAGAAACAGATGACACCGATTTCACATTTGCGCGCTTTGCCGACATTGTGAACAAGGACTTGAACGGTATGTTGGGAAACTTTGTTTCACGCGTTTGCAAATTGACCGCCAAGAATTTTGGAGGGGCCGTGCCGGCGGCGGGCGCGCGGGACGCTGATTTAGAAAAACAGATAAATGAAAAGTTGTCCGAACTGACCACGGCACTTGACGCATGCGAATTTCGCGCGGCGGTTGTTGCATTGCGCGGTCTGTACGCGATTGGCAACGAATATATGACGCGGTGTGAACCATGGACACTGGTCAAAAACGGTGACATGGCGGGCGCGGCGGCGGTGCTGAACCAATGTTTCCAGTTGATTGATCTGTATGCGCGCGTGTCTGCACCATTTATACCGAATGCCGCGGACAAGATGCAGAATATTTTCACCGTGTCGCACGATATGACATGGCCAGAAACGTTTGAACATCGTATTGCCGATAGTGCGGAATTTGTCGTACCGGAAAATCTGTTCGCACGCATTGATGATGAAACGGTTGCAGAACTGACCGAAAAATATGCACCACGCGACGAAAACAAAATTGTGCCGGTTGTGGCGAAAATTGTTGCGATGCGCGACCACCCAACGCGTAAAAACCTGCATATCTTGACGGTGGATGATGGCATAAATCACGAATTGCAAATCGTGTGCGGTGCGCCAAATGTGCATGCGGGTATGATTGGCGTCTTGGCCCCCGTGGGCGCAACATTGCCAAATATGAAAAAGCCAATTTCCCAGCGCACCGTTGCCGGCACTGAATCATTTGGTATGATGTGCAGTGGCGCGGAACTGGGTATAAGCAGCAATGGCGACGAAATTGTTGAACTGGGCGCAGATGCCAAAATCGGCGATGCGTATATAAAGTAAGATGGAACACGAAAAACTGATTTTAATGTCATGCTGTGCGCCGTGCAGTGCCGGTGCAATTCAGCAGTTGGCGAATGGGGAAATTGCGGGTGTGGACGATTTTATCGTGCTGTTTTTTAACCCTAATATTTTCCCAGAATCAGAATATACAAAACGCCTGAATGAACAAATCAAGTATTGTGAAAAATTGGGTGTAAAGTATGCCATCGGCAATTACGACCATGCGGCATGGCGTGCGCACATTGCGGGACTGGAAAACGAGCCCGAACGTGGCGCGCGATGCAGCCGGTGCTTTGAATTTAGGTTTCAATATGCGGCCGCGTTTGCACGTGCACACGGATACACCGCGGTGGCGTCCGTGTTTGGCGTATCGCGCCACAAAGACCAATCACAGGTTGATGCCGCGGGGCAGGGCGCATTGGGCGCATGCTATATACCCATAAAATGGGACGAAAAATTACGCCAGCAAATTGGGCGCGCGTCTGATTTTTACCGCCAAAATTATTGCGGTTGCGAATTTAGTATTCGCAAAGTATAATTCCCATTGTAATTACAACAAGGGTAATGAATATGTCTGCTATTTTTGTTTTCCCAGGTCAGGGCGCACAGGCCGTTGGCATGGGACGTGAACTGTATGAAAATAACGCCGCCGCCCGCGCCGTTTTTGACGAGGTTGACGATGCGTTAAATCAAAAATTATCTGATATTATTTTTAACGGGCCAATGGACGAACTGACATTGACCGCGAATGTTCAGCCGGCGATTATGGCGACATCGATTGCGATGCTGCGTGCGGCGCACGAAAAATTACCAGAATATGTTGCCGGTCACAGTTTGGGCGAATACACGGCACTGTGTGCGGCGGGCGCATTATCGTTACGCGACACGGCGCGGTTGTTGCGCCTGCGCGGCGACGCGATGCAGCGCGCGGCACCAGCGGGCACAGGATTGACCGCCGTGATTTTGGGATTGGACATTGATGTTGTTCGTGATTTATGTCGCGACACAGAATGTGATGTTGCAAATGATAACTGTCCAAATCAGGTTGTTGTATCGGGCGCACGTAATGCTGTCGAAGATGTTTTGGCACGCGCCAAAGATGCGGGCGCACGTCGCGCGATGCCACTGGCGTTATCTGTGCCGGTTCATTGCCGTATGCAAGGGCCAGCGGCGGACGAAATGCGGGACGCATTGGCGCACATTGAAATTGCGCAACCAAATGCAACATTTATCGCGAACAAGACGGCCGCCCCAATGATGGACGTAAATGAAATCAAGGACGAATTGGTATACCAAATGACCCACGGTGTCCGTTGGCGCGAAAGCGTGATGGAAATGCATAAATTAGGCATCACGGAACAAATTGAAATCGGGCCAGGCAATGTCTTGACAGGATTGGCGGGCAGAATCTGTCCAGAAATAAACGCAAAGAAATTGGAGATATAAAGATGTTTGACTTAACAGGGCGCGTCGCGCTGATTACGGGTGCAACAGGTGGTATTGGTGGTGCAATCGCACACAAAATGCGTGATGCTGGCGCAACGGTTGTTGTGTCGGGACGCAATATCGCAAAACTGGAATCTGAATTTGGCGGAGAAGGGTTTATTAAACTGCCATGTGACCTGTCGGCGGACGGTGGCGCGGTTGAATTGGTTATGAACACAATAGAGGCCGCGGGCAAAATCGACATCTTGGTCAACAACGCTGGTATTACCAAAGACACATTGTTGATGCGTATGTCCGACGAACAGTTTGATGATGTTATCAACACAAACCTGCGTGCATGCTTCAAAATGTGCCGTGCGGCGATTATGCCAATGATGAAGAATCGTTTTGGCCGCATTATCAATATGGCGTCTATTATCGGTGTTATCGGTGGCGCGGGTCAGGCGAACTATGCCGCATCCAAGGGTGGTATGATTGCAATGACCAAATCCATCGCGGCCGAGGTTGCATCGCGCGGCATCACCGCGAACTGCATCGCCCCTGGGTTTATTCAAACACCAATGACCGATGTATTGCCGGACGAATTAAAGAAAACATATCTGGCGCAAATTCCGGCTGGTCGTTTTGGCACACCAGACGACATTGCAAATGCATGTGTGTTCTTGGCGTCCGTCGAGGCATCATATATCAATGGCCAGACATTAAATATCAATGGCGGTATGGGGCGTTTTTAATAAATGACCGAATTTGATGTAATCATTATTGGTGGGGGACATGCCGGTGTAGAAGCGGCCGCGGCCGCGGCACGCCGTGGTGCGCGCACATTGCTGATGACGCAACGCGAAACCGATTTGGGTGCAATGTCGTGCAACCCCAGTATCGGTGGCCCTGGCAAATCGCAAATGGTTGCGGAAATTGATGCAATGGGCGGCGTTATGCCACGCGCAGCGGATGCGGCGGGGATTCATTTCAGAACCCTGAATGCATCGCATGGTGCGGCGACGCGCGCATTGCGTGCCCAGATTGACCGCACGCTGTATCACAATGCGGTTGTAAAAATTCTGGGGGAATTGCCGAACCTTTCTGTCCAATTTGAAAAGGTTACATCACTGGATTTGCCGAACAAGGTTGTAAATGGCGCATATTCGGCGCGCGCAATCGTGCTGACCACTGGGACGTTTTTAGGGGGTCTGGTCACGCGTGGCACAGAAAAGATTGCGTCAGGCCGTCTGCAAGATGATGGCACGTACCAAGAAAACGATACGGTTATATCGGGCGTGTTACGTGAAAACGGTTTTAATTTATTACGCCTAAAAACAGGAACACCGGCGCGTATTTATCGTGACAGTATTGATTTTTCCGTATGTGAATTACAGGCGGGCGACACACCGCACGATTGGTTTTCTGCGCCGAATGCGGACAATAATTATTCCGCGGTATGCTATATCACACATACAACCGAACAAACGCATCGAATAATTCGCGACAATATCGCCAATGCCCCAATGTACAATGGTGACATTCGTGGCACGGGCCCGCGTTATTGCCCCAGTTTGGAAGACAAGGTTATGCGTTTTCCAGACCACACGTCGCACCATGTATTTTTAGAGCCCGAAGGTCTGGACAGTGATTTAATTTACCCAAACGGCATTTCGACCAGTTTTGGTGCCGCCATCCAAGACATGTGGATTCGCACGATTCCGGGGTTGGAAAACGCGCGTGTGGCGCGTTATGGGTACGCGATTGAATATGACGCGATTGATGCGCGCGCACTGAACAGTAATTTGGAATCACGCGACATATCTGGCGTATTCTTTGCCGGACAAATCAATGGCACATCGGGCTATGAAGAGGCCGCCGCCCAAGGTATCGTTGCCGGCGCAAACGCCGCGGCATTTGCACTGGATGCGCCGCGGTTGGATTTGAATCGCACAAACGCGATGATTGGTGTATTGATTGACGACATTACCACATTGGGTGTTGACGAGCCATATCGTATGTTTTCGTCACGCGCGGAATATCGATTAAACCTGCGCGCGGACAATGCGATTGCGCGTTTGGGTGATATGGCGGTGGGGTGCGGTCTGATTACGCCCGCGTTGCGCGACGAGAAAATGGCGTTGCATGCGACGGAAATTGATGAAAACGACAAATTCTATGCGGGGTATATTGCACGCAACGCGCGCGAAATTGCGTCCGTGCGTCGTGATATGGAATTAAAGATTCCACGTGATATCGATTACACAAATATGCCGGGGCTGACCAATGAATTGGTTGAAAAATTGACCGCGGCACGCCCAGAAAACATTGCCGCGTTGTCACGAATCCCTGGGATGACACCGGCGGGTATAATGGTTGTAATGCGCAAAATAAAATGTTAAAAAACACCGGCAAATGCCGGTGTTTTTTGTACTTCTGTTACCCCAGTAAACGCAGAAATGTGCAACAATAAAAATAAAATGTGGAAATTAGTTTTTACATATACTATGATTATGCACGCCGTGCCGGTGTAGCTCAGCTGGTAGAGCATCTCATTCGTAATGAGGGGGTCGTAGGTTCAAGTCCTATCACCGGCACCAGAATTAAAAACCGCGATTTTTATCGCGGCTTTTATTTTATCGTGTATGCTGGGGCAATTTCTTTGCACCACGTGTTTTATCAGCCGCTTTGGCCATACGGGCGTTATAATTCTGCTGCTTTTTCTGGGCCCAGTTCATGATATAAACAATGTCATCATACGGGATTGTTGCGACGATGTCCAATGGGCGGGTATAGCCCACACGATACCACTGTTTGTTCTTGTTACGGTTAAAACGCCACTTTTCCGTGTTTTCTTCGACATAGATATCACCCGTCGCGCCGTTTAACATAATAACATGTTGTGGGGTCACGATGCCCATCAATTCCCAACCATATTGTGGATTGGACTCTATAAACGTCAAATTGTCCGTATATTTGTTCACCAAGTCCTTTATCGCGCGTGCGCCAGAACGTTGCAGGTGTTTTATCAACAGACGCTGTTCGGCATCTGAAAATTTATTTGCTGCCATTATTAAATCCTTTGGTTCATATCAATATAATTATATCACAATATGCGGCGTACACAAACATGTTGATTTTCTGGCAAAATCATTGTATAAATTGTCCGTGATGAAACAGACAGCAATAATTATTATTAAATAAACCGGCACTGCGCCTTTGGCGGTGGCTGGGGCGCATATGCGCCTGTTTTTTTTAATAAGGGTAAAACAAGACAAAAGAGGACACAAAACATGGCATACCCAAAGACCGATCCACGTGCTGATTTTACCGCGCTGGAACACCAAGTTCTGGAATTTTGGCGCAACGACGATACTTTTCATAAATCGTTGAACCAGACAAAACTGGGTCACCCATTTTCATTCTATGACGGGCCACCGTTTGCAAATGGTTTGCCACACTGGGGACATTTGGGCGTATCCGCGGTCAAAGATATGATTTCGCGTTACCAGACAATGCGCGGGCGTCACGTTGTGCGCGAATTGGGCTGGGATTGCCACGGTTTACCGGCGGAATCTTCGGTTGAAAAAAAGCAACATCGTCAGGCCAAAGATATCGTTGCAACCGATGGTATTGCCGCGTTCTGTGATATGTGTCGCGCGGACGTTATGACGTATTCCACCGAATGGTTGAAATTTATTGAACGTATTGGTCGTTGGGTTGATGGTGGCGACGGGTATGGGTATCGCACCATGGACAAGAATTACATGGAATCCGTTATGTGGGCAATCAAAGAACTGCATAACAAGGGGTTGCTGTACAAAGATTATCGTGTAAATCCATTTGATTGGAAATTGGGTACTGTTCTGTCTAATTCAGAGGCGTCAAGTGAATACCAAGATGTCACCGACGATGCAATCACCGTGTGGTTTGAATTGGAAAATGGCGATCGCGCGATTGCATGGACAACAACGCCATGGACATTGCCAGCGAACAGTGCGTTGGCGGTAAATCCAGATATGAAATACCTGCGCATGCAGGATGCTGATGGCACGGTTTATGTCATTGCAGAATCCAGATTAAAGGCGTATGAAAAGCAATTTGCAAACGCAACACAGGTTGGCGAACTGTTTGGTCGCGATTTGGTTGGATTAAAATACACACCGTTGTTTGATTACTATGCCGGCACATCTGATTTGTTATATCAGGTAATCCCAGCGGACTATGTTTCCGATGGCGATGGTACGGGTATCGTGCATATCGCACCCGCATACGGCGAAGACGACTTTTGGGCGGCCAAAAACGTTGATGCGAAATTCCCAGTAATCTTGAACGTTGACGATTATGGTAATTATACATCCGATGTACGTGACTGGGCGGGTGAAAATATTTTTGAAGCCAATCCAAAGATTATGACGTACCTGCGCGAAAATGGTCATTTGGTCAAGAAAGAACAACATCGTCATTCGTACCCATATGGCCCACGCAGCAAGGAAAAGTTGATTTATCGTGCAACTGATTCTTGGTATATCGATGTGCCAAAAATTCGCGAACGTTTGGTTGAAATCACCAAGACCCAGACCAAATGGACATCGGCGGGCGATCGTTTCTTGACGTGGATTGAGGGGGCGCGCCCATGGTCTATTTCCCGTAATCGTTTCTGGGGAACACCACTGCCGATTTGGACACGTGATGGCGAATACAAGATATTTGGCTCAATCGCCGAAATCGAAGAATTTTTCGGTGTGAAAATCAACGACCTGCATCGGCCAACATTGGACGCGTTGGAAAAAGACGGTTGGAAACGTATTCCTGACGTTTTGGATTGTTGGGTTGAATCGGGTTCTATGCCATTTGCATCATTGCATTACCCATTTGAAAACGCCGACAAATTCGCGGCCACTTTCCCAGCAGATTATATTATCGAAGGGCAAGATCAGACCCGTGGTTGGTTCTATTCATTGATGGTGATGGCAACCGCGCTGTTTGATGCCCCCGCATTTCGTACGGTTTCGGCAAACGGTATGATTGTCGATGAACATAAAAAGAAACTGTCAAAGTCCGTTGGTAATTTTGTGAACCCCGAAGAACAGATTGAACAATCGGGCGCAGACGCCGTGCGTTTGTTCATACTGGGGTCTGGGTTTATGAAGGCAGAACCAGTGTCCATTGATATGGCGGGCAAGGTATTCAGTGATGCAACGAAAACAATACTAACACCACTGTGGAATGCATATCATTTCTTTACATTGTATGCCAATGCCGGCAACGTTGTTGCAACGTGCAATTACAGCACAGACAATGTATTGGACAAATACATTGTTGCCGAATTAAACGAACTGATTCGCGTTGTTGGCACGGCATTGGATGAATACAAACCAGACGTTGCAATCAAGGAATTTGTACGTTTCTTGGACGTATTGAATAACTGGTACATTCGTCGTTCACGTGCACGTTTCTGGGACGAAGATACCGATGCGTTTAACACGTTGCATTACGTGTTGGTGACGCTGTGCAAGTGCCTTGCACCATTCGCACCATTTATCAGTGAATATATCTATAAAAACCTGACTGGGGCAGAATCCGTACATTTGGAATCGTTCCCTGTGGCGGCGGATGCAGACGAAAAAATCGTATCTGATATGCGTCACGTGCAATCGGTTGTATCTGTTGGGAAACAGTTGCGCGAACAATACAAACTGCGCAATCGTTTGCCGCTGGCCAAAATCACGATTGCGGGCGGTGACCTGCATGCATATGCAGACATTATTGCCGATGAACTGAATGTGAAACACGTCGATTTCACGCCAAATATCAGTGATGTTGCCGACAGTTTTATTTACCTGATTACGCCAAAGATTGGCGCACGTCTGGGTGGCGCATTGCGCGAAATTATTCCAGCGGTAAAGCAGGGCAAATATGAATTTATGGGTGACAAACTGATTGTGGCGGAACACGCCCTGAACCCAGATGAATTTGAAAATCGTCTGACGGTGCGTGATGGTATCACAGGCGCGGCATTGCCGGACAACACAGCCGTGGTTGTACTGGATACCGAAATCAACGCTGAATTGGTTGCCGAAGGGTTGGCCAACGACGCATTGCGCTTTATCCAAGATATGCGCAAGACCGCGGGTCTGGACGTATCGGACAGAATCAAACTGACATACAGTGCCGCACCGGCATTGGCGGCGGCGATAGAACAACACCGCGCGCGCATTATGTCCGACGCATTGATTGTTGATATGTCATATGGCGATGGCGAATACGAGACCGAGATTGAAGGTTACCAACTCTCCATCGGTATAAAAAAGGCATAAGATGACGCCGACACAATATTTTACCGCCGTACCAAAATGTCTGAATATGGACATTCGTTCGGAATTGTATTCTGTGAATGAATTTACATTTGCGGTGGCGGTAATATTGTCGGCACAGGCGACCGATAAAAAGGTGAACGAGGTTACGCCCCAACTCTTTGCCATTGCACCAACGCCGGCCAAAATGATTGCACTGGGGCTGGACGGGTTAAAACAGCATATACGCGTTATCTCTTTTTTCAACAACAAGGCAACCAGTATTATTCGTCTGGCGACCCAGTTGATGGAATACGATGGTAATGACGATGCGGACTATAAATTTCCGGAAAAGTTTCATAATCGCGATGAACTGATGAAATTATCAGGCATTGGGCAAAAGACCGCAAATGTTGTTATGAACGTACTGTGGGGTGCGCCAAACATTGGTGTTGATACGCATGTTTTCCGCAATGCACATCGATATGGGTGGGTTGGGGTGGACGCAAATACACCGGACAAGGTTGAACAAGAACTGTTAAAAATAATTCCAAAAAAATATCACGCAATCGTAAATCACGTGATGGTTATGCACGGGCGGTACACATGTCGCGCGCTGCGTCCAAAATGCGCCGAATGTCCAGTTGCAAACATTTGCAATGCGCCCGATAAAACGATATAAAAAACATAAAAAAAGGCCGGCAAATGCCGGCCTTTTTTTTATTTATCGCGAATGCGTGCATTACACGCGGTTTCGACATTTTTTATGACCGCATTTTGCAATGCAATCAAATCTGCATCTGACATATTGTCGGTTGGCACGATTGTAATTGCAATCGCAATCGATTTATTGCCGTCTGGCATATTAAACGCATCGAACACAACCGCATCAGTAATACGCTTGTCCGCACTGCGCGCAGCCGAAACCAATTTTTCAGCCGGCGTATCGCCATCAACAATAAATGCAAAATCGCGTGATATCGGTTGGAAATCGGACAACTGAACCTCGCGCTGTTTGCGGGGCGCGGGCAGGTTTGCAACATCGTCAACAATCGCCACCATGACGTTTGTCTTGATTTTCAACGCGCGGGCAACCATTGGCGACAATTCACCAAATTCGGCGATTTTCTTTTTACCCTGATAAATTGCGCCGTATCTGAATGGATGCGCCCATTGTGGTGCGTTTTCGGTTGAAACCGTGAAACGTTGGCCATGCATCAGTGCAATCAAGTCCGCCTTGACATCATAGATATCATATGCGCGATTGCGGCCCGACCAGTGACGTGGCCCGTTTGCGCCGGTGCGCACAATGCAAATTTGGGTATGTTGTGCATTCGGCGTATCGCCATCAAACACCGTGCCCAATTCAAACATTGCCAAATCCGCATAGCCACGCTTTTCATTATTTGCAATAAACTGTAACAGATTACCCAACAATGAATTACGCACCGTGTCCATATCGGCAATAATTGGATTTGCAACCGTGACCGACGGTTTATCAGACAGCAATTTTTCAACACGTGAATTACCGAATCCGAATGATTTCGCCTCGTACAAGCCACGTGCAGCCAATTCTGATTTTGTATTCAGGTAAAAATCATTATGTACTGCCGCCGCCGTTGGTGTGTGTGTTGATGCCGCCGCCAATTTATCATAGCCGTATATGCGCAACAATTCTGCAACCAGATTTTCTGGGATTGTGATATCAACGCGCGCGGCACGTGGCGTAATTTTCCACGTATTGCCAGACACTGAAACCTTGAATCCCAACTGTTCAAATATTTCACGCTGGGTTTCCGCCGGCATATCAATACCCGTCTTGGCCAAGAATAAGTTCGGTGAATATTTGATTTCGTGCGCGCAATCTGGGATTTTACCCGCAATGCCAACGCCAGTGATTTCGCCACCACATGCGTCCATAATAATACGTGCCGCACGTGCCAGCGCAATGCCAGTAATCGTTGGATCGATACCGCGTTCATAGCGATATGATGCATCGGTTGATGTGCCAATACGTTTTGCCGATTTACGCACAGATACCGGATTAAAATACGCACTTTCCAAAATAACATTTTTGGTTGCATCGGTTGTTGCGCCACGCGCACCACCAATTACACCCGCCAATGCCAAGATTCCATCGTTATCGGTGATAACCATATCATTTTCGGTCAATTCGTGTTCGTGACCAAACAGGTCTGTGAACTTTTCACCGTTTTCCGCCATACGCACAATGATGTTGCCATGAACCGCATCAGCGTCAAAGCAATGCATTGGTTGTGCCATATCATAACAGATATAGTTTGTTGCATCGATTGGCGCGTTTTTCGGATTGATACCAATCGCCGCCAAACGGGTGGCAATTTTTTTGTCCGATTGCCGCACCGTGATATTTGAAATTTCACAGAACTGGTACACAGGACATTTGTCCGTTTTAATAATCACATTACGTGATGTCTGTTTCAATTCCAGTGTTTCATCATGTGGCGCGATATATTCACCAATACCCGCGGCCGCCAAATCACGCGCAACCCCGCGCACCGCCAGATAATCTGGACGGTTTGGTGTAATACCCGCATCAAATACAGTTGGCATATCCATCACCGGCGCACCAATAACAGTATCCGCGGGCAATTCCATAATACCACTGTTGTCATCGTTGACGCCCAATTCTGCGCCACTGCACATCATACCATTTGACATCACACCGCGCAATTTTCCAGCCTTGATTTCATGACCCTGAATAACGCACCCTGGGCGTGCCAGCGCAGAAATCAGTCCCACGCGCGCGTTTGACGCACCACATACAACCTGACGTGGCGCGTCTGCGCCATCGTCAACCTGTAATATATGCAGATGATCGCTGTCCGGCATGGCATCGCATTTAATAATGCGCGCCGCAACAGGCGCGGTTGGAATTATTAAATCTTCGACCTCCAGCCCTGTGCGGGTCAGGGTATCTGCCACATCTTGGGCAGATGCGCTTGTTTTCAAATAATCTTGTAACCAATCAAATGTCCATTTCATAACATAACCCTCACATTAAATATCTGCGTTTTCCAACCAACGAATGTCGCCATCATAGAACTGGCGAATATCGTTCAGGCCGTATTTCAACATTGCCAATCTGTCCCAGCCAAATCCAAATGCAAATCCCTGATATTCATCTGGGTTTATGCCACAGTTGCGCAGAACATTTGGGTGTACCATTCCGGCCCCCATAATTTCCAACCACTTTTTACCCTGCCACAACAGGTCGATTTCAATGCTGGGTTCGGTAAATGGAAAATACGATGGACGAATACGCAATTTAACATCGTCAATTTCAAAGAACCGTTGCAAGAACGCCTTGACGTCACCAATCAGGTTCGACATTGTGATATTCTTGTCAATATACAACCCCTCGATTTGGTGGAACATTGGGGCGTGTGTTGCGTCCATTTCCTTGCGATATGTTGCGCCAATACCAAATATTTTAATTGGCACACCCAATTCTTCCATACTGTGAATCTGGATGGCCGATGTTTGCGTACGCAACACATTGCCATTTAACAAAAAGAAACTGTCCTGCATATCACGCGCAGGGTGATATTCTGGTGTGTTCAGTGCGGTAAAGTTGTGCCAGTCATCTTCGACCTCTGGCCCGATGCGCATTGTGTATCCAAATGATTCTAAGATTTTAGAAATATCGGCCAATGCACGTGTTTGTGGGTGCAGACCACCACGCGATTCTGGCATCGGATTCAGTGTTGCATCTAATTTTTGTGCAGACAGGCGCGTCATCATATCTGCCTCTTCGATTTCTGTTTGGCGCGTTTTGAATGCCGCACGCAGGTTCGTATTTTCAGCATTTAACGCCGCGCGCGCATCATTGTCCAAATCACGCATCTGCTTCAATTTGGCCGTCATTGTACCATTTTTGCCAAATACAGACGTGTACAATGCCTGTAATTCATCTAAATTTTTTATATTTTTAATCTGTTCCAGCATATCTTTACCTTTGTAAAACAAATAAAAGCCGTGATGGTTCACGGCTTTTATTATGACAAAACAACTACCTGCCGCCAAGGGTTATTTGGATTCGGCATTGTTAAATCGTTTTGCAACCTCGACCAATTTGGCGAAGTTTTCGTCCCCAGCATACGCCATTTCTGCCAAGACCTTGCGATCCAAGGCAACACCGGCCTTTTTCAGACCGTTCATGAACTGGCTGTATGTCATGCCGGCATTACGCACAGCAGCGTTGATACGGACAATCCACAGACCGCGGAAATCGCGTTTTTTCGCGCGACGATCACGGTATGCATACTGACCTGCTTTTTCCGTTTTTTCACGGGCGGCACGGTATGTTGTGCTGTGGCGACCCAGATACCCTTTGGCACGGGCCAAGATTTTATTATGTTTCTGTTTAACGGTTGTACCGCGTTTTACTCTTGCCATCTTAACACCCCTTTACTTATTTCAAACCATATGGGGCCAAGATTTTCGCCTGACCGGTCATGTTTTCGTTCAGATACTGTGGTTTTGAACCCGCATTGTTTGCACGTGTGGATTTGTGACGCAACAGTTTCTTGTGGGCGTTACGGGCAACACGGATTTTACCGGTTGCAGTCATAGAAGCGCGCTTTTTCAAGTACGACTTTGTTTTCAATTTTGGCATTTTTTCACCTTTTTTTATGTCCTGATGGCAATGCCTTTGCCATTTCGGACTGTTTCAACACGGCACTATTTTGGCATAACATAATAAAAAATCAAGTTTTTATTGAATGTTGGCGTTTTAGCGGTTAAACTGGGGGGCAATGAACCAGAACAAGTTATCTTCGCGTGTGCGTACATTGATTAAATCCGCATTTGCGGCGGCGGCATTGCCGATTTTATTCATATACATTATGATTGCAAAGCCGGATTACAGAATCATGAACGCCATGGGGCATATTGTTGTTCCGGTGGCGCATGCGGTGGGTGACGTTGTTACATGGCCGGTGCGCGCCACAGGAAATCTGATTTCTAATATTCACGAATTGGCAAATTTGCGCAGCGAAAACGAAGAATTACGTGCGCGTCTGGATGCGGCATTGGCGGACAAGGTATCGTGTGATATCGCACGGGACGAAAACGTAAAATTACAGCATGAACTGGACGTTGTACGCGCACAACCACGTACGACAATTCTGGCCGATGTCATTCACGATAACGCCGCATTCCATCACAATACGTTTATTATAAACAAAGGGGTGGGCAGTGGGCTGTCTGTTGGTATGGTTGTTACGTCCACTGATGGTTACTTGGTTGGTATTATTACCGATGTTGCACCGACATTTTCACGTGTGCGCGCATTGACAGATTCTGATTCAAACATCGCCGTACGCGTTGTTGGTACGGGTGTTTATGGATTTATGGCCGGCAATGGCGGGAAACGCCCCACAATGGGATTTTTCAGTGACCCTGAATTTCAGCCGGCACGCGGACTGAAACTGGTGACCAGCAATATCAGTGGTATTTTGCCCGCCGATATTCCTGTTGGTACAATGACAAATGACAGCGATGTTAAAACCACACCTGTGTCGCAACTGACGCGTGTTATGGTGTTGGAATTTGACAGTGCGAACAAGTATAAATGAAGACAAATGTCCTGAATTTTTTGCGCCGTGCGTGCCCATATCTGTTATTGGTTGCACTGTGGCGTCTGGCCGTGCCCGTATGGAATCCAGCGGGCATTTTGGCGTTGATTCCGATATTTTACTGTTCTTTTGTGCGCCCAGTGCCGTGGTTTGCAGGACTGTCCGTGATATTTTGTTTTTTGATTGATTATAATTCAAATACGTTGTTTTTCTGGACATCATTGTATTGCCTGATATATGCGCTGAATGGGTTTCAGACATTCTTTGACCTGCCACGTGCACCAAATAACGCATTGATGCCGTTTTCGGTATTTGTTGGCGTTGGAATCTTGGTTCTGTTTTTTGCGCATATCGGTTGGGCCAATCTGGGGCGCGATGTGTGGACGTTTATATGGCTGTGCGCGCTGTACGAACCAATTACGATTTTAATTGCGGGGGCACAGAATGATAGATAAAGAAGTTGCCCGCACATTTGACCGCCGCGCCGCACTGTTTTTAACAGGTGGCACGATTTTGACGTCTGTATTGATTTTGCGTATGTTACAGATGCAGGTATTTAACTATCGTGAATACACAGAAAAGAGCGAGAATAATTCATATCGTATTCAGATGAATATGCCAGAGCGGGGCAAGATTCTGTCGCGCAGTGGCGCGCCTATTTCCCGCGATATGCCAATATACAGAATATACATTGTCCCCGAAGAAGCACCAGATGTTGATGCGCTGGTCGATATTGTAACAAACGAATTAAATCTGCGCCCGAAACGCGTGAAAAAGATTCGCGAAAAAATCAGACGCCAACCACGTTTTCAACCAGTACTCGTCAGTGAAAATACCAACTGGGCACAACTGGCGGGATTGCAGGCAAAAAATCTGGCGGGATTACGTGTGGCCAGTGGGTATGCCCGCGTGTATGAACTGGGGCCGGCGGGCGCACAGGTGTTTGGTTATGTTGGCGCGCCCAGCAAACCGATTGCCAGCGCACCATTTTTTTCAACAGGTATTACGGGGCTGGAAAAACGTTTTGACGATACATTGGCGGGTACAGCGGGCCAGACCGTTATGATTACCAATGCGGTTGGACGCGTCACCGGCGAAGATAAATCGCAATACGTTGCACCACAGGCGGGCAGCAACATAAAAACCACAATCAATGATGCGGCGCAACGCGTACTGTATGATGCATTGACCGTGCACAGGGCGGGGTGCGGTGTCGCACTGGACATTGAAACAGGTGACATTCTGGCGATGGTATCAACGCCCAGTTTTGACCCGAATAATTTCAGTGCCGATGATGGTGATGAATATATTTCATCGTTGCGCGGTGACCGCGCCAAACCATTTATGAACAAGGTGGTCGAAGGGCTGTATCCCCCAGGGTCAACATTCAAGATTATTGTTGCGCTGGCGGCGTTGGAATCGGGCGCGATTACCCCACGTGAAAAGATTTTCTGTCCGGGGCATTGGGACTATGGCGACCATCGTTATCACTGTTGGGAATCCAAGGGGCACGGTTGGGTCGATTTGGCGGGCGCGCTGCAACATTCATGCGACATATATTTTTATCAGGTGGCATTGCGCATTGGTATTGATGCAATCCGCGAAATGGCGGTTAAACTGGGTTTCACAGAAACGTTCCTAGACGACGTTATTTCGCGCCAAATGACGGGTGTTGTTCCAGACCGTTATTGGAAAGAGAGAAACAAAGGTGCACGTTGGGTGCATGGTGATACCGTTATATCTGGGATTGGTCAGGGATTTATTCTGGCCAACTGTATGCAGTTGGCGGTTATGATGGCACGTACGGCATCAAATCGCGTGGTTGTACCACGATTGATTCTGGACGAAAATGCAAAAAATCCGAACTTTGCATCACTGGGGCTGCAACCACAAAATCTGCGCTATGTGCTGAATGGGCTGGAATTGGTCACGAAAAAGGGTGGTACGGCCGCGGGCAGTGCAATCAACGTCAATGGTGCAAAGATGGGGGGTAAAACCGGTACATCACAGGTGCGTAGTATTTCCAAGGCCGAACGCAAGAGCGGCGTTTTAACCAATGAACAGTTAAAATGGGAAATGCGCAACCATGGTTTGTTTGTGGGTTATGCCCCAACAACAAATCCAAAATATGCAGTATGCGTTATCACCGAACACAGTGGCGGCAGTGGCAGTGCCGCGCGCACCGCGGCGGCAACAATGCGCGAACTATTAAAGGGCGGAAAATAAAATGGCACGACAGACACGCGTTTCAAACGCCAGTATGATGACATTTTCTGAAAAACTGTCGCGATTTTCTGTCGCGCTGTTTATTCCGATGTGCTTGGTTTTAGCGACGTCTATTGTTGTGCTGTATTCGGCGGGTGGTGGCGCATGGCGGCCATTTGCATTGTCGCAACTGTTAAAGATTCTGGTTGGATTTGTGGTATTCTTTTTTGCGGCATTTACCAATATCAAAACATGGATTAAATCCGCGTATGTGATTTATGCAATCGCGCTGATTATGATTATTTTGGTGACATTTGTTGGTCACACCGGTATGGGCGCACAGCGTTGGTTAAATTTGGGCTTTATTCATATTCAGCCATCAGAACTGATAAAAATTGCATTGGTATTGGCACTGGCGCGATACTTTGCGTGGATGAATTCTGTAGAACTGTCGCAACTGAAAAATTATATCGTGCCAATTACAATGTTATTGATACCGTTTGGATTGATTGTTATGCAGCCAGATTTGGGCACGGCACTGTCCATGGGTATGATTACCGTCGGGATGTTTTACATTGTTGGCGCGCAAAAAAAATGGTTTATTATCGGTATTGTGCTGGGCCTGATGGCGATGCCGGTCGTGTGGTATGGCGGTCTGCATGATTACCAGCGTGACCGCATTATCACATTTATAAATCCTGACCATGATGCCCAAGGGGCGGGTTACCAAATCAATCAGGCAAAAATCGCGTTTGGCAGTGGGGGGCTGACCGGAAAAGGGTATTTGAAAGGGTCACAGTCCCAGCAATCATTCCTGCCGGAAAAACAGACGGACTTTATTTTCACCATGTTGGGCGAAGAATTGGGATTTATCGGCGCATTCGGATTGATTGCAGTATATGCGTGGATTATTCTGGTACTGTTTTGGTGCGCCAAAACATGTCGAAACAGATTTGGGCAACTGATCTGTTTTGGTTTTATGTTGAACTTTTTTATTTATTACTTTATAAATATTTCCATGGTGCTGGGGCTGATGCCAACCGTCGGCGTACCGTTGCCGTTGATGTCTTTTGGTGGCAGCAGTTTGTTATCGCTGATGTTTGGATTCGGTCTGGCCCAGAATGCACATATTCACAAAGACCAACAATTATCTGCCAAAGGGAGTTAGTATTATGAACCTGTTGATTGTGGAATCCCCATCAAAGGCAAAAACGATTGAAAAATATCTGGGGGCGGGCTGGCGCGTAATCGCGTCGGTTGGTCATGTTCGTGATCTGGTTCCGGAAAACGGCAGCGTTGATACCGCGCATAATTTCGAAATGAAATGGCAAATTATGGCGGGCAAAGAAAAGCAAATCAAACTGATTATAGACGAACTGAAAAAAGCCGATGCAGTGTATCTGGCATCCGACCCTGATCGCGAGGGCGAGGCCATTGCATGGCATATCCTTGATATATTAAAGGCGAAAAAAGTTTTAACCGGTAAAAAGGTTTATCGTGTTGCGTTTCACGAAATTACCAAGAAAGCCGTTTTGGCCGCGATTGAAAATCCGCGTGAAATCGACCAGAACTTGGTTGATGCATACATGGTGCGCCGTGCGTTGGATTACCTGATTGGTTTTGGTATTTCGCCATTGCTGTGGCGTCGCAATCTGGGTAAATCGGCGGGGCGCGTACAATCGGTTGCTGTGAAATTGGTTGTTGATCGCGAACGCGAAATTGAATCTTTTGTACCGGTGGAATATTGGTCTTTGGCCGCCGCGTGCAATGCGCATGGTGCAAAATTTAATGCATCGTTGGTATCTGCAAATGGTCAGAAAATTGAAAAGATGACCATTGGAAATAAAGAACAAATGGACGCTGTTCTGTCACACGTTGGTGTGCCTGAAATTGCGGCAACCGTCATTGCGATTGACAAGAAAAAGACATCACGTCGTGCCGCCGCGCCATTTACCACCAGCACATTACAGCAAGAGGCCGCGCGCAAATTATACTTTTCATCCAAGCGCACAATGAGCGTCGCACAAAAACTGTATGAACACGGTTTGATTACATACATGCGTACGGACGCAACGAATTTGTCGGCGGACGCGGTGAATGATATTCGCGCGTATATTGGTCGCATATATGGGGATGCGTTTGTTCCAAAATCACCAAACATTTATGTTACTAAATCCAAGAACGCCCAAGAGGCGCACGAGGCCATTCGCCCAACACACTTTGATGATGCGATGCCAAACCTGTCGGGTGATGAAGAAAAATTATACAATCTGATTTGGAAGCGTACGATTGCGTGCCAAATGACAAATGCAGAATTTGACAGTGTGGCCGCAGATATAGAAAACAATGCACATAGCGCGATTTTCCATGCGGTTGGTTCGACACGTACCTTTGATGGATTTATGCGTGTGTATACCGAATCACGCGATGACGATGCAGATGCGGCGGAATCTAAATTGCCGGCCTTGTCCGTTGGTGATGCGGTTGTGATTACTGAATTGACACCTGAACAACACTTTACACAACCACCCGCACGTTATACCGAAGCGTCACTGGTTAAAAAACTGGAAGAATTAGGAATCGGGCGTCCATCAACGTATGCGACGATTATGTCGACAATCGTTGACCGCGGCTATGTTGAACAAGACAAACAACGTCGTTTCCACCCGACATCTGGCGGTTGGGTTATTGCGGCATATTTGGCTAAATATTTTAATGAATTGGTTGATGTGAACTTTACCGCAAAAACCGAAGATACATTGGACGATGTATCAAATGGCAAACAGGAAAAGGTTGCGGCGTTGCGTGCATTCTGGACACCAACAGAATCCATGATTGATGGCGCGCGCGGTATTAAAACAACAGAAATTATCGACGAAATCAATCACGTTATGCATCATCACTTGTTCCCAGATGGCAATGATAAATGTCCAAAGTGTGGTGGAAAACTGGGAATTAAATTGTCCAAGTTTGGTGCGTTTATCGGGTGCGAAAATTACCCAACATGTAATTATACTCAGCGTTTGTCAGATGTCGCCGCGCCATCGGCGGATGCGGCTGATACGCCGGCAAAGCCCGCAAATGCGTCCACAGATTTGGGTGATGGTATTTCATTCCGTGTCGGACGATTTGGCCCATATGTGACGGACGGCAAAAAAAACGTCGCGGCGAAAAATTACACCGCCGACACAATCACGTTGGACGTTGCGCGCGAATTACTGGCGGGCGGGCCAAAGAAAGCAGAACCGATTGAACTGGGTAAAAATCCGGCAACAGACCAGATGATTTATTATTACCCAACAGGACGTTATGGTGCATATATTTCATCGAACAAGGTAAATGTTTCGGTAAAAACGCAACCTGATTTGGAAACAGCGATTGATTTAATCAACAACAAGAAACCAAGTACGCGTTTCCGTAAAAAAGCAAAGTAATGGCAAATTACGATAAAAATTTTACTGATGAATTGCGTACACGTCTGTCAATCGTGGACGTGGTGTCGCGTCGTGTGCCATTGACCAAAAAGGGGCAAAATTATTGGGGCTGTTGTCCATTTCATAATGAAAAAACGCCCAGTTTTTCTGTGAACGAAGACAAGGGGTTTTATCACTGTTTCGGGTGTGGCGAACATGGCGATATTATTTCTTTTACCATGAAATCGGAAAACGTCGGGTTCGTTGATGCAATCAAAGAATTGGCCGATATGGCGGGTATGAAATTACCAGAGTTCAAGCCACGTGATCCGAAAATTGTCGCCCGCGAAGAATCATACTTTGATATTATGGAACGCGCGGCATCCGAATATCAAAAGCAATTATTTACCCCCGCGGGCGCGATTGCATTGGAATATATTCGTCGCCGCGGCTTTACCGACGATATGATAAAAAAGTATCGCTTGGGGTACGCACCGAAAAATAATTTTATCGCAAATAAATTCGTAAACACACGCCAAGATATTCTGATTGGCACGGGTCTGTGTCGGCGTGGCGATTATGGAATGTATGATTTCTTTCGCGATAAATTGATGTTTCCTATATTTTCCGCGCGCGGTCAAATTGTTGCTTTTTCAGGGCGCAGTTTGGACGGTTCAGAACCCAAATATATCAACACATCGGACACGGAAATATTTCATAAACGTAAAACGATTTTTGGATTTAATTTTGCCCGCGAAAATATTCACCGCAATAATCGCACTATTATTGTAGAGGGGCAAATTGACGCCATTCAAATGCAATGCCACGGTTTTCCTGAAACGGTTGCGCCACTGGGGACGGCATTGACCGAAGATCATTTGGCAATTCTGTGCAAGGCAAATCGTAATATCGTATTTTGTTTTGATGGTGATAATGCGGGACGCAAGGCCGCGGTTCGCGCCGCAGACATTGTATTACCATTTGTGCGCGATGATTCCGATGTCAGATTTGCATTTGTTACCGGCGGCAAAGATCCGGACGAGGTTTTGAAAAATTCTGGCACGGACGCCATGCGCGCGATTATTGATGCGGCGGAAAACCTGACCGATTTTTTGTGGAATACGGCGAACAACAATTATGTTGTATCAACCCCAGGCGGACGTGCACAGGCGGAAAAATTCTTGAAATCTGAAACAGACAAAATTGCGGATGTGGCGTTGCGCGCGGAATATGAAAACGAATATAATTCGCGCAAGTTTAATCAGTGGCACAAATGGTCACGCAAGCCACAAGCGGCGCAAGTTTCCGTTCCAGAAATTGATGCAATTACGCGCAATACGCTGGTATTTATCACAAACAAATTTCCAGAAATCGCGGAACGTCATGCGGAATTTTTAGCAAAACTGAATATTTCGTTGGACGGTGACGCGCCTGATATGAATATGGATGCGCGTGGTGCGGAACGTTATATCACATCGTTAAAGTTGCAAAATTACCTGAAAAAATTACGTGAACAAAAACAAAAATTGACCACTGATATATTGCGTGGCGATGCAGACGATGACGCGCGTGGGCGGATTTCCGCTATCGACAGCGAAATTGCAAAGTACACGGAAAAACTGGAACAAATGATTTCAGAGTGATTTTTTCAACATGCATGCGTCATCTCTATCTTTATCATTTGGCACAACGGTTGTGTATGACAACGCAGAATTTAACCTGTCGACACGGGACAAGGTTGGTATTGTTGGTGTAAATGGCGCGGGCAAAACCACACTGTTCAAATTGATACTGGGTGAATTATCACCGGACGCGGGCCGCATTGATACCGGCGGTGCGCGATTGGGGTATTTACCACAGACAATCGAAATAACAAATCCAGAAATAACCGTTTGGGAATTTTTAACAACGGGGCGACCCATCGCAAAACTGGAAGAACGCCTGCGCAACCTCTATCAACAAATTGCGGACACGCCCGATGACGCGCAGGTTCAATCGGACATAGACAGCACGCAATCCGAACTGGATTATTATGAATGCTATACTGCCGAAGATACGTTGCTGGAAATTATCGACAATATGCATATTGATTCAGATATGCTGGACATGCGGTTGTGCGACCTGTCGGGTGGTCAAAAGTCCAAGGTTGCATTTGCGCGTCTGCTGTATTCCATGGCGGAAATTTTATTACTGGACGAACCAACAAATCATTTAGACGCCACGACCAAGGACTGGGTTTGCAATTACCTGAAAAAATACCGCGGTATGGTTTTGATTATCAGTCATGATTGCGAATTTTTGAACAATATCGTAAACAAGATTCTGTACGTGGACAAGGTTATCAAAAAGATATCTGTGTTTTCTGGGAACTATGATGATTATCAGGTAAAATTGCGCGAATTAAAACGCGCCCGCGCCAAGGCGATTGAAAACCAAGAACGCCAGATTAAACACCTGTCTGATTTTGTGGCGCGCGCAAATGCCGCCAGTCCGACCAACCACGCGATGAAGCGTGCGGGTAATGTTCGTGCGGCGATTTTGGAACATGTGCTGAAAAACAGAATTGAACGCGAAACCGCGTATAAAAAGTTAAAGATGGATTTGTCACCCATGCGCGATGGTGCGCGTCACCCGATTATGGTTGATAACCTGTGGTTTCGGTATCCAAATGCAAAGTTATTATACAGAAATTTGTCATTTATTATCACGGGTGGCGAACGCTTTTTAATTTGTGGTGAAAATGGTACAGGTAAATCAACACTGCTGAAATTGATAATGGGGCTGCTGGCCCCAGAACGCGGCACGATTGATATAAATTCAAAGACCGACATTGCATACTATGCACAGGAATTAGAGGGATTGTCACCCGACAAAACAATTCTGGAAAATGTCGCCAGCGATGATTACACAGATCAACAACTGCGCGCGGTGCTGGCGAATTTCTTGTTCTATGATATGGATGTATTCAAACAGGTGTCTGTGCTGTCGCCTGGGGAACGCGCGCGTGTTGCATTGGCCAAGATTTTATTGCGACGTGCAAATATGCTGATTCTGGACGAACCAACGAATCACCTAGACCCCGAAACGCAACGCGTGATTGGTGATAATTTCAGGGATTTTACCGGCACAATTATCGTGGTCAGCCATAATCCGGACTTTGTCGAACAAATCGGGATTACCCGTATGCTGGTATTACCATCGGGCAGAATAGAAGATTATGACCATGAAAAATTGGAATATTATTACGCCGTAAACAGCGAAAAATAATGAAAAAAAGGCCGGCATTTACCGGCCTTTTTTGATGTTTTTTAATTATTAAACAAGAAATGACAAATGTCGCCTTCTTGCATAACATATTCTTTGCCGACCAGACGCATTTTGCCGGCTTCTTTGACGGCAACCTCGCCCCCCAGCGCAATATAGTCCGCGGGCGAAATGATTTCGGCACGAATAAAACCTTTCTCGAAATCAGTGTGGATTTTACCGGCGGCCTGTGGCGCGGTCATACCACGCGTGATTGTCCATGCGTGCGCTTCCTTTGGGCCAACGGTGTAAAATGTTTGTAAGCCCAATGTTTCATAGCCCGTTTTGATAACCTGTTCCAGTCCGGATTGTTTCAGTCCCAAATCGTCCAAGAACATTTTGCGTTCGTCTGGATTTACAATCTGGGAAATTTCCATTTCGATTTTTGATGAAATCACCAACACAGGCGCGCCGTCGCCATATTTTGCGCGTACGGCATCAGAATATTTATTACCGGTTGCGGCGGCGGATTCTTCGACATTGCATACGTAAATCACCGGTTTGGCCGTCAACAGGTTAAATGGCGATGCATCCACACCCGAATTGCGCGCGGGCGTACCACTTTTCAAACCAGTGTAAATCGTGTTTGCATCCGCCAGTAATTTGATTGCATTCTTGTCCAGACCGTGCGCCTTTTTTTCCAGATTTTTAATCTGTTTTTCCATGCTTTCCATATCGGCCAGCATCAGTTCTGTTTCAATCGTTTCAATATCGTCCAAAGGATCAATGCGGCCATTGACGTGCACAATGTCATCATTTTCAAAGCAACGCACAACGTGAATAATTGCATCAGTTGATAAAATATTGCCCAAGAATTTATTACCCAACCCTTCGCCATTTGATGCGCCACGCACCAGACCCGCGATATCAACAATTTCCAGTTGTGTTGGAATAATTTTCGCACTGTTATCAACCGCCGCCAATTTCAGCAGTGTTTCGTCCGGCACAACAACGCGACCGGTATTTGGTTCAATGGTGCAAAATGGATAGTTTTGCGCGTCTGCCGCCGCCGATTGTGTCAGTGCATTAAATAACGTAGATTTTCCAACATTTGGCAATCCAACAATTCCGCAATTGAAACCCATAACTAAATCCTTTATAATGCCTGTAATATGTCATACATGTGGAACGAATTCAATATAAAAACCACGCCGGCGGAAACCATTGTTTTCCGCGATGGCGTGTTTTGCGCTGATTTATCAACATTGCCCGATTGCAATATTGATAAAACATACGAATTGCCCGTTCATGTAATATATGTTGGCGAAATTGCCGGTAAATGCCGGCTGGATTTGAATATTTCTGCGGCAAATCAATCCGTCATTTTAGACGTGCGTGTAAAAAATAATTTACCGGCCTTTTTTGATATTTTTATCAAAAACACCGGTAAAAATTCTGAAATTCGTGGCGGGGTATTATTGGAAAATGGCGGTGATTTAACGTATAACATTACCGGTCAACATGCGGTCGATGATACCGCGATTTGCGTTAAAACAAAATTGATTGCGGAAAAAAATACAAAATCAAAATTGTCTGGTACGGCCGTAATTGAAAAAAATACGAAAAACGCGATTTCAGATATCGCATTTGCGGCATTGGCGGACAAAACCGCGCAAATTGAATTTGTGCCCGCACAACGTATTTCGTCCGTGCCAAAATCGGCCGACCACAGTGCGGCGATTTTCCGCCCAACCGATTTTCAAATTGAATATTTACGCGAAGCGGGCCTGTCTGGGGCAGAGGTTACCCTTGCCACCCGCGAAGCGTTTATGAATGATTTATAAAATCACCCAAAACAGAATACAAAAAAGCGCCCGATAAAAACGATTTTATCGGACACAAAATAACCATAACCCAATCAGGCACGGATTTATTTTTTCTTGAAGCCCTGTTTGGCCTTTAACTTTGGATTCGCAGGATCAATCAAGATAACCTGTTTACCACGGCGAATTTGTTTAACATTGCCGCGTTTCTTCCAAGCTTTTAATGAACTCAAAAATTTCATATCTAAATCCTTTATTGCGTGGTGATTATAAACGCTTTTTGTAAAAAATCAAATAATTATTATATTTTTGTTGTAGTTGTAGGGGCTGTTGGTTTTGTTGAAAACTGTTGTGAACTTTTTTTGAACAAGTTTTCAACACTTTTTTGCAAGATTTCTGGGGATTTTGTGTGCCACAGTTGAAAATATTGCGGAAATATAAACATGTCAATAAATGCGCAGTTTTCAGTATTTTTAACAAATTTATGGGCTTGCTTTTTATACTTGTTGAAAACTGTTGAAATTGTTATAATTCCAACATCAGGGGGGATTTTATCAAAAATGAGACAGCGGGTACTGAAAGCATTGGCCAATCCGGCGCGCATATTTTATGTGCCCTATAATATGGCAATTTTGAACTTTGTGATTCAGTTCCTTGTTTTTATTATGGTTTTTGTTGCATCACTGTTGTGGACAAATGGCAGAGATCCTGTGTCACCGCTGTGGTTTTTGGTGTCGCTGTGCGTGGTTCATATGATAATGGCGACATTTGCAAAGCGTGATCCCCAACTGGGCCAAATTTTGGCTGCAAAAATACAACTGTTCAAAAAGAAGATACCAAACAGATTGGCGGCGTAAAAAATGAATGGATTTTTTGAATATTTCGCAGGCAGTGGTTTTCCCGTCACGACAATGATTATGGTCATTGCGGTGATTTTTATATTTGTCGTGCTGATGATGTATTTGCCGGCACTGACGCGGCGTATATTGCCCCAGTTTGGTTATAAACGCTATGCGCGGTATTTGCCGTTCCAGACCGTGTACAACGATGATTCACTGGAATTATCGGACGGGTCGTTGTTGCGCGTGTATCGGGTTGCGGGGGTTCAGACCAGTATGCAGGATGCCGCAACACGTGAAAAATTCTTGGAATTACGCACGCAACTGTTTAACCAAATTCGTGATCCAAATATGGTGATGCGTTTCTTTATGACGCGTGATGCAACGGACGAAAATACGGACTATGAATTTGACCAGCCGGTTTTGCAGAAAATTTATGACAAGTGGCAGGCCCAAGGGTTGCGTATTTTCCTGAATAACTATTATATAGTGTTACAGGTATCGGGCGCGTCGGCGCGCGAAAAATTAAATCAATATGGTAATTATCTGGAATCTATATTGGCTGCGTACCAGCCGAAATTATTGCGTAATAATTCCACCGATAATATGGCGCGATTCTTTGGCCGGATTTTGTCACCAATTACAAAGCCCGCGCCCATTGTATGCGATAACCGCATTGCGGATTTGGTAACGGTTGACGATGTTGAATTTATGCGTGATGGCGTTGTTCGGTATATCAGTGGCGGGGCGCAGACGTTTGCAGCAATGATGTCTTTCCGTATGTCGCCGGATTATTTGGACGAAGAGTTTTTTGATACAATTTCAACAATCCAGACCGAAATGATTTGTATGAATGCGTTTCAGATTATGGGAACGGCGGACGTTGAAATGACATTGCGCCAGCGTCAATCGTCGGCCGATGATAACGAAACATCGACATTGGAACAGATTTCTGATGCACAAAGTGCAATGGACGAAAACGCAACGGGAAATCAATCGCTGGTAAATTATTACCCGCTGTTTATTCTGTTTGGGCGTTCGATTGATGAATTGAATCATTATGTTGACGAGTTCAAGAAGATTTCAGCATCGTTTGGTGTTGCGCCGATTTGTGAAACGTATGCGGCGCGCGTATCGTGGTTTGCACAAATCCCAGGTTTTGATGTTTTCCCGCGCAGTTTCAAGTTGCTGTCGCGGACGGCCGCAATCAGTATTCCTATGTCGACCCAGCCACGTGGGGTGGCGAACTCAGATTGGGGCCCAGGGCCACTGGTGGTATTTCCAACCGCCCAAGGAACGCCGTATCAGTTCCAATTCCATGTATCGGACAAGCCAGCGGCGGTTGCGCATACATTGACAATCGGGCCAACAGGTGGCGGTAAAACAACGCTGTTCAGTTTCTTGATTGCGCAATCATTGCGTCATCCGAAATTAAAGGCATTCTTTTTTGACCGTAACAAGGGGGCGGAAATATTTACCCTGTCGGTTGGTGGCAAATACATCACGATGCAGGGCAAAGAGAAAAACGCCGCAGACAATTCATTTTTGACCCACCTGAATCCGCTGAAAATGCCGGACACGGCGGCAAATCGCGCGTTCTTGCGTCGGTGGTTTGCAATAATAACAGGACAGTCAGACGCAAATTCTGCGGACGAAATTGCGCGTGCGGTGTCGGTGAATTTTGATTATCTGCCCGATCGCGACAGAATCTTGAAGAATTTGTGGGAGAGTTGCTTTGCATCAAATGGCAATATGCGACCGGCGTTGAAAAAGTGGATTGACCCGTTGCAATATGGCGACATATTTAATGAAACGTCCGATACGTTGGATTTGCAATCACGTTTGACCACGTTTGATTTTACCGAAATATTACAGGACGAAACACTTGCGCCGGCGGTGATTTCTTATATTTTGCACAGAATCAATAATATCACGGTGTCGGGTGGAAATCCGTCGCTGATTATGATTGACGAAACCGCGCCTATGCTGGAAAACAAAATGTTCCGCGATAACTTTATTACCGGCCTGCAAGAAGGGCGCAAGAATCGTCAGGCGTATATGGTTGCGTTCCAGCGTGCGAATGTTCTGGACAAACTGGGGATTGGCGACGTTGTTCGTGGTCAGGCGCAAACGGTATTATTCTTCCGTAATCCGGCGGCGGACGCATCGGATTATCAGTACTGGAATTTGAATCCGCTGGAAATGGCTTTTATTCAAGGCAAGGCGTATCCAAACCTGAAACGTGCGGTGTTGCTGTCGCGACCAGTGACGGGCGAATCCGTGATTCTGAATACAGAATTGGGCGGATTGGGTAATTTGCTGCGCCTGTTTGAATCGGGACGTTCGTCGGTATTGTTGGCCGAAGAATTATACAAGCAATATGGCAATAATTTCGTGTCTGAATATTTGAAAAAGCAGGGCGCGGGGGATTTATAACAAAATGTTATGGCGGGGTGCTGCGGTTTTATTGGGCGTTTGCTGTGCGACAATGGCGCGCGCCGATGATTGCTTGGCATATAAACTGAACCCGAATGTAAATATCACCACGCCGCAATGGGTCAAAGAGGTTGTACAACCCCTGCGGCCAATGGATTTATTGCACGGCAATGTGATTGCGACGTTGGACGATAACTATGACATTATTGCTGATATTACATCAATCGAAGATGGTTTTTGCGTTGCGATAAAATCCGTAAACGCGTCGGTTGGGTACAGTAATTTCTTGGTACAAATTGATATGCGACACAGCCCATATTCATGCTCTTATAATGCGATTTTGGCGCATGAAGATGGGCACATACGCGCGTATTTGTCAGTGATTGATGACTTTGCGGACGAACTGAAAACGTCCGTCTATGCGGCCGCAGATTCGATTACACCGATATTTGTGAAAAATTCGTCTGATATTTCGGCGGCGGTTGATGAACTGAATGCAGAATTGCAGGCGCACCCTGATTTGATTTTGATAAAGCAAAAAATCAATGCCGCCCAAGAGATACGTAACAAGCGCGTTGACCAAAACGACACGGGCGAAACATTGCGTCGCTGTTTTGAATAATTTCTGACGTATATTTATTTGCAAATTGTGTGACCGACGGCATTTGTGCGGCATGTAATTTTGTCGCCCGACGCGTCGCGACAAACGGTTGCGCCCATTGCGTTTTTACGGCATGTGGTGCGCGCACCGGATTTATCGGTGTAAACGGTTGTGCCGTTTGCCGCGGTGCGCGATTTAATGGTTTTGCCGGTGTTTGTCGTAAATTTTTGATTACCCATCGCGTCTATGCGTCCATGCATGGTTTCGCCGGTTGCGCGGTTGGTGCAATTTTGCGCGCCCAGCGCATTTTCATGACACGATACGGCGGCATTGGCATTGCCCGCCAAAATCACAGCAAACGCAAAAATAATATTACGTAATAACATGATGATAAGTGTAATATGTTATTTTGCTGTGTCAAAAACTATTTATTACCCTTGGCACGGTTGTGACTTTTGCATAACATTTGGCAATTTTTTATATCTGTTGCGCCACCCTTTGACCAAGCGGTCACGTGGTCGGCGTCCATATCAGACAATTTCCATATCTTTATTTTATTTGCGTCATGGCCAAGTGCACATAATGGACAATTTGATGTGTGCGATTCCTCTGCACGTTGTGTTTGCTTTGCGTATACGGCGCGTTTTGTGGCCTCGTCAAAAACACGCACGTCCAGTAATTTGGTGTCCACGCAACCGCCAAGTACGTATTCAAATATACCTTTGTGATTTTTGACATATGGGTCGGCATATAACTCTTTGATTTTAGATTCTATGATTTTTGGATCATATGCCTGACGGTGGTATTTTTCATATAAACGTCCCCATTCCAACCCACGCATTTCTGGTTCGATGTTTGGAAACACGCTGGAAACCCAATCAATAACAGCAGAAAAATATTGCTTTAATTCAGTGATATTGTCGTCGTTACGGTGCGCACTCATATAATCACTGATGTTATTATTACTGACCCATTCTAGTGCTGTTTTCAGATAATCTTGACGATTTACCGTCCCAGAAACATATGCACTCCATTTTTGAATATTTGCATTTTGGCTGTTGCTAAATTCTTCTTTGGCCAGTGTTACAAATGGCCCAGAATATACGGCATTTAATAATTCTTGGTCATTTAATGGGATGCCTTTGATATTTATTATCTTGAACCATTCCTTGATTTCGGTTTCTGTACCAGCGCACTCGTAAATCAACAAGCGGGTGTCCAGTATTTGATTTTGTATATGTTGGTTCAGACCATCAAAATATTGTTCCATACCATTTTGGTCTTTGATTGGAAATTTATTTGTAATGTATCTGCCAATACTGGTTATACGTTGTTGACCGTCCAAAACCTCAAACTTGTCATCGGCAACCTTGTTAAAATAAATCAGGCCCAGTGGGTAACCTTTGATAACAGAATCAATAACCCCAGATTCGCGGTTTTCTTGGGCATAAATATAATTGCGCTGGTATTCTGGTTGAATTGTCAGTTTCCCAGACAGGCCAAATAATCCGCGCCCCTCGTATTCATTATACACAAATCCATCGCAAATATCGCGAATAGTTATATCGGTTCTGAGTGTTGTTTTCATTATGCGTTACCTTTCTTAAGAATATAAATACGTCTATAAAGATTTTTATTGTTTAATTTGTTATCAAGGTTGCCGAGTTTTCCCCAGTGGTCTAATTGTATAATTTCAAATTGTTCAGGACAGTATTTATCAAGAAAACTGATTGGAACACCCATTATTCCGGTATAATCACTGGGAATTGCGTCTGTATAAGGCACTTCTATTGCATCATAGTTGTCGTATTTTTGATAACCATTTTCTTTGATTGTTTTGTGTTTGCTGAATTTTATATTCTCTGCCATGGTCATCAGTTGCATTGGTTGGTGTCGGCGACCATGTTCAATGTTTGTGAACCAGCGAACCCCTTTTACGCGTATGTATTTTTCCCCGTTTGTATCAATACGAAATCCAGATGCGTTTAATGGGTAAGATTCTGGAACTCTAAATTTTCTGTCGCCACTATGAATACTTTCACCAAACCAAATAAGATTATTTTGTATCAATGGGAATACATCTTTATACGTTATCGCGTTCATATTTCCAATGATTAAAAACTGTTTGTTTGCCTCTGTTATCCAGCCCAGAAACTGGCGGAACAGCGAGAATGGCGGGTTGGTCACAATGATATCGGCTGCGTCGCGTAGTTTTTTTATCTCGTCGCTGCGGAAATCACCGTCGCCGTCCAAGTATTGCCATTCTAAATCGTCTATATCAATGCGACCGTTATGATTTGTATCGCGGGTCAGTGTGAATATTTTTCCATGGGTTTCTGTTTTATCTTTATTGAATTTTTCAGAATTATATTCAAACAGTGTTGGACAATAATCTGCACAGGCATCTTTGCCCTTGGCGGCACATGCATAACTGGTTGATATCAGTTTTTTGATACCGAAACGTTCAAAATTCTGGGCAAAAAATTTTGTAAAATTACTCCATTCTGGGTCATCGCATGGCAATAATATAACCTTGTCGCGAAACACGTCGGGATTGTAGTCCAGGTATGCATTCACTTCCTTTTGAATATCTGCATATTGTGTATAAAATTCATCGTTTTTTGCGCGTTTTGCCGCAGATAGATTTTTGTTTGCCATATTGACACCCCGTTTTTGCGGGGCGTCATATTAAACTGTCCAAATTTGACCATCCCTAGATTTGGACAAAAATAAATTGTTTTTGAACTGATTATAGTGTATAATTTTGTCCAGTACTGGGGATGGTCAGTTCTGGACACTTGTTCGTGATAAATGTGCTGATGGTGGTGGGGCTGACGTTCAGGCGGCGTGCGACGTCGCGCAGTGACATATTTGATTCCAGCATTACTTTTATCAGGTTTTCTTTGCCGTCCAATTTATGACGCGTGTTTTTTGCACCGGATTTGCGACCAATGAATTTTCCATCGGCCTTGCGGCGGGCCAGTGCCTCTTTGGTGCGTTTTGATATCATTTCGCGCTCGATTTCCGCCGCCATACCGAATGCGAATGCCAGAACCTTGGACTGTAATGTGTTGTCCAATGAATAACCGTCTTTGACCGAATAAACTTTGACTCCTTTGTTGAGCAAGGTTTCCAACACGCGAAACAGCATAAACAGTCGGCGGCCAAATCGCGAAAGTTCGGAAACTATGATTACATCGCCAAATTTTACGTTCTTTATCAGTGCGCCGAATTTACGCATGTTGGGGTCTGTTGTACCGGACACGCCGTCGTCAATGATGTATTTGTCTATGTTCAGGCCCAATTTGATTGCCTTGGTATCAACACCCAAACGTTGATTGGCGGTATCTTGGGCATCGGTGCTGACGCGCAGGTATGCATAAACCATGTTATAATCCTTTGTTTTTGTTCAGGAAAATAATAGTAGATGCATTTTGCAGCGGGTTACAAACCGATGGTTCTCAACACAGGTTAAATAAAAAAAGCACACCTTTTTGGGTGTGCTTTTTCATTTAACTGGTTGCGGAGTGTGGATTTGAACCACAGACCTTCAGGTTATGAGCCAGCTTTTTTATTGTTTAATAATGTTTAATTTTTATTAGTTTTCTCTTGATTTTTCAAAGTGTTATAATACAATAGTTTTAACGTTTGGGGCTACAATTTAACCGTTTTTAATGGATTTTGTAGCCCAGGTGTTGCCCTGAATAGCAAATACGTAGCAAAAGGTTTTTATAATGGCAAATAAAGTTAAAAGTATACCTTCTATGTTTGTTTATCATCGTAATGGTATGCCAGCAATTAATGCACGTTTTTTTAACCAAACAGTATGGTTGACACAAAAACAAATGGCGGATTTATTTACTGTCGAAGTACCAGCTATTAGTAAGCATATAAAAAATATTTTTGAAGAAGGTGAAATTGTAAAAGATGTTGCTGTTTCCAAAATGGAAAAAAACGAGAAAACCGGTACTTTCCCGATAAATCCAGAGCCGTTTTTGTATAATTTGGATGTGGTTATCGCTGTTGGGTACAGGGTTAATTCAAAAAAAGCTACTGAATTTCGTATGTGGGCGACCAAGGTTTTACATGAATACATTCAAAAGGGATTTGCGCTGGATGATGAAAGACTGAAGGGCGGTTATGATTTTGATAGGTCATATTTTCGTGAATTACGCGAACGTATCAAAGATATTCGTGTGTCAGAACGAATGTTATATCAACAATTAAAGGCAATTTATGCACTATCTGCGGATTATAATCATGATAAACGGCAAACAATAATGTTTTTTGCCAAGGTTCAAAATAAAGTGCATTTTGCAATAACAGGTAGTACATCGGCCGAATTGATATACAAGCGTGCTGATGCCACAAAAGCACATATGAATTTACAGACATGGGATGGGGCACCAGATGGTGATATTGTAAAACGTGACATTATGTGGGCTAAAAACTATTTAACTGAACCAGAATTAAAAGAGTTAAAATATGTTATTAATATGTTCTTGGATTTTGCAGAACATAAAGCCGAAGCTGAAGAACCTATATTCATGAAAGAATGGGAGCAAGAATTAGACAAATTCCTGGCATTTAATCAAAAAGAAATTCTGGAAAACAACGGTAAAATATCACGTGTCCAAGCATTAAAAAAAGCAAGTGAAGAGTACGGAAAATACAAATTGCGTATAAAGCAGGAAGAGAAATCAGATTCTGAGCAAGAACGTTTGGAAGATATTAAAGAACTAGAAAAAATGTTAAAAAACAACCGTTAGTTGATTTATGATTAGTAATCATCATAATTTTACTAAAAAATATCTAGATTCATTATTACCAGCGCAGTCTGGTCGGCGGTATTCTGTCCATGATTCCGTGCGACCAGAATTATCTGTACGGATAACTGATTCTGGGGTTAAATCGTTTGTTTTGCTGCGGCGTTATAATGGAAAGATTGTTCGGATAACATTGGGGCATTATCCGACAATGACAATTGATACCGCGCGAAAAAAAGCAGTTTCTTGTTTAGAAAACTTGAATAACGGAGAAAATCCAAATGATACAAAGCGGCAATACCGTAATCAATTAACATTAGGGAAGTTATTTTGTGAATTTATGGAGCGGTATTCAAAATTGCATAAAAAATCATGGCAATATGACCAACGTGAAATTCCATTATTTTTATCACAGTGGTTTAATCGCAAGATTTGTGAAGTACAAAAGACAGAAATACAAAATTTATTTGATAAAATAACGGTAAAAAATGGCCCTTATCAAGCCAATAGGTTGCTTGAACGTCTGCGCGCAATGTATAACAAGGCAATAGAGTGGGGATGGAATGGTCAAAATCCGACAAATGGTATTAAAAAAAATCGCGAGATAAAACGTGATAGGTTTCTGCATTTGGAAGAAGTGCCAAGGTTTATCAATGCTGTAAATGCTGAAGAATTATTGCCGCGTAGTTATATTTGGATGTTATTATACACCGGTGCGCGTAAATCAAATGTTTTGGCTATGCGTTGGTCTGATATTGATTTTATTCAGGGTGTTTGGCGCATTCCTGATACTAAAAATGGTGACCCAGTTGTTGTTCCTTTGATTGGGCGTGCAATGAGTTTATTACAAGAATTGCCACGAACCAGTCAATGGGTGTTTCCAAGTCCAAAAAATCCGGAAAATCATTATGCTGATCCCAAAAAAGCGTGGAAACGGGTTTTGAATAATGCAGGAATAACAGACCTGCGTATTCATGATATCAGGCGGACACTTGGTTCATGGCAGGCAATTTCAGGTTCAAGTTTGCAGATTATAGGTAAATCATTGGGGCATAAATCGGCGCAATCTACAGAAATCTATGCCCGTTTATCTACAGAACCTGTGCGTAATTCAATGGAAAAAGCGTTAGGATTTTTGGACTCTAAATAGATTTTCTTGGTAACATTGACAATGTTTGCCTGATTTTACTTGGTGTCATAGTTCCATAACAGTAAAAAGTTGTCTGAAGGCTGCTGTGTCCAAGTGATTGACTGACGGCGTTAAAAAATTCTGGCGTACCATTTAATTCGGCCCATCGTGCAATCGTATGGCGAAAGCTGTGAACACGATATACGGGCATGCCGGCGTCAGAAAATACCTTTTTGAATATATAGCGAATAGTTTGCGCTGGTCATTCAATTTGTTGATAAATTGTATTACAGACGCCCCAAAGAATAGATGGGGTTTGCCATTATCAATAGGCGACAGACCTGTGCGCGTCCATTCACGCACAGTTTGAATATGAACGCCAAAATGCGTTGCCAGTTCATCAGCAGAATAACAGATATGATAACATAGCCCACGCACAGAATATGCTTTGGACATTTGTTATTACCTTTGTGCTGATAAATTACAAAAACGTGTAGCCAGCCATTCATTGACTTGTTGCGCCGGGTACATAATACGTCCGCCGATTTTTACATACGGCAGATCATAAGTACGATTAGTCCGCCATACGGCCAATGTTCCAACCGAAATATTAATATATTTAGAAAGTTCTTTGGGGCTGATAAATGGTTTGTTGATTGGAATGTAATCTATTTTATTGTTCGTAATTTGCATTGCAAATCCTCTGTATTATGTTTTGCCATGATTCGCAGAAGATTTGTTCATGAGAGAACTGTAACTTCGTGAATCGTTCTGACTCCACGGTTTTCCTACATTCTCTCTTACGCTTAAATAAAGTTAACGTTTTAATAAAAATATTCAAGGGAAAAAGCTTACGTGTTAGATTTTTATACGATAAATAATGTGGGTTAAACATTATTAAAGTATTTTTATAGTAATGATTCGTCTGTGTGGTTGGTGATTCGGACAAAAAATCTGGCGTAATATACTGATAAGTATATAAAATGTCGTATTTTTCGATTCGGATAACACTGGCAATACAGCAGAAATTAAGGGTTATAACAAAGCAAGTAAAAAGTGCGTTTTTGTCAAAAAATATACATTGCGAATAAATTATAAAAACTATATATGTGATAAATAGGACGCAAAAATATCAATATATTGATTTTGCGTCCCATAACACCCCGTGTGAGATTTCTCATCAGGAAATTCACAAGGGGAAACATAAACCGAGAAAAACCGGTGCATGTCTACGAACAACGGTATGATACCATAAAAAAATGACGTGTGAAAGGTTTTTCTCATTTAACCAAAGGAAATCAAAATGTCATTTTATATGATAAATTATGATTTAGTACAACCGGGACAGAACTATGATAACTTGATAAAATCGATAAAATCATATTCTGCTTGGTGCCATGTTTTAGAGTCATGTTGGATTGTAAAATCTGATTTACAACCATCTAGTATAAGGGATGCCTTGGCGCAATATCTGGACGCCAATGATAAAATCCTGGTCATAAAGGTAAGCGTTCCTGCTGCTTGGAGGGGATTATCTAAAGGTGTATCTGATTGGATAAAGGATAATTTATGATATGGATAACACCGGCAAAAGGCCGGTGTTTTTTTATTTTTGCCTTTTCGTGATTTTCTTGGTAAACTTTCATTGAATCCAATGGGAATTGGGTTCGGGGCTGTAGCTGGCTCACCTAAAAGCGGCGTGTAATATCGCTGTTATCCGCCAATATGGGCGCGTATGCGTCTTTTATTGTATCCCCACCAGTTTGGTCGGGGAGCCGTCAGTGTATACCAACAGGGTTTCCCGAAGACTGGCGGAATCTATCTTTTAGGTGATTAGCTAACTCCCTGACCGTCAATTCTTGTTGGCGGTTTAATTTTTATACCAGGGGCAGATATTATGCCGAAATCGTTAATTGAAATGCTGCCAGATGTTGTGGCAACAGGTAAAAAAGAGGTTGAGCGCATTCTGGAACGTGCACAATCTGATAATAAAATGATGTTGCAGACGAATGAATACGTATTGCCTGCGCGTGATGACAGTGGTTTGTTTCGTGGAACAATTCGTGCATGTTGTCCGCCCGATAATGCCGGTGCAGAATATTGTGAAACCGATGGATGGTTTAACCGCTTGATTCAGGGTGATAATTTGTTTGCGATGCAGGCGTTATTGGCCGGTGATCCGGCAACAGGATTGCCCAGTATGCGTGGTAAAATAGACCTGATATATATTGATCCGCCATTTGATTCCAAGGCAGATTATAGAACAAAAATAAACCTGCCAAATGGGGATGTTGAACAAAAACCAACGGTATTGGAGCAATTCGCATATTCTGATACGTGGGCGGATGGCACAATAAGTTATTTGAAAATGCTGTATCCGCGGTTGGCATTAATGCGTGAGTTATTGTCAGATCAGGGGTCAATTTATGTACATCTTGATTGGAACGTTGGCCATTATGTAAAAATATTACTGGATGAAATATTTGGAAGAAGTAATTTTTTAAGTGAAATAATTTGGTATCGATACAACAAGATCCCTGATAAAACAAAGAAATTGTATTTTAAGATGCATGACAATTTATTTTTCTATGCGAGAAATAAGCCGTCTTTAATATTTTATCCACAGACAACAAAGACAGGTGAAATTATTACGCGCAAAAAAATGAAAAAAGTTGATGGTAAAATAACAACTACAGATGAATATATTACATACGAACAAGAATTGCTGGAAACTAGAAGCGTTATAGAAATCAATGATGAAATTATAAAAATACCAGACATAAATATAAGTTCATCAAAAGAACGTCTAAACTATGCAACTCAAAAGCCAGAAAAGCTGCTTGAACGAATAATAAAGGCATCGTCTAATGAAAATTCCATTGTGGCGGATTTCTTTGGCGGGTCTGGCACCACCGCCGCAGTTGCTGAAAAACTGGGCCGGCGTTGGATTACATCTGATTTGGGTAAACCTGCATGTATGATTATGCGTAAACGGTTGATTGATATACCTGATTGCAAACCGTTCCTGTATCACAGCATTGGTGATTATTCGCGCGAGGCATTTTTGTCCGATAAACAATTCCGCCGTGTTTCTGATTTGGCACGTGTTGTTCTGGGGTTGTATGGCGCATTGCCGTTTGATGGCGCGGATGCGCCGGCCAATCTGGGGCATATTCGTGGTACCAGTACGCTGGTGTATGTGGACAGCCCGAATAAGGTGACAAACAGCAACACGATTAAAAAAGCATTAGAATTGCGTGAATCGTATATGGGGGGATGGAACAAGGTTATTGTTTTGGGTTGGAATTTTGCATTTGATATTGGTGAAACCATCCAAGGAATAAATCGTTCAGAATGCGAGGTTCTGGTTATTCCGCCAGATTTGCTGGATATGTTGCGCAAAAAGGGTTATCGCGATTTGGTGGACAGCGGGAAAATTACATTTTCGTCCTTGCAATATTTAACCATTAAAACGCCACGGATTATGCCAGCAAACGAAGAAGGCAAGGTCAAAATAACTGTTGAATTAGATAACTATGTTTTGTTGTCACCAGATAGCCTGCCACTGGATGATAAATCCAAGGCCAAGGTGCAACAGGTTATGGCAGAAAATCCATTGGATTTAATTGAATATTGGTCAGTTGACCCAGATTATGACGGACAAACATTTCGCAGTGTATGGCAGGATTATCGTGAAAATACTGCAAACGATGGTGATGCGTTGCGCGTTGTGCATGATGCAGAGATTATTACCCCGGCGCATACAGGAAAGCGTAAAATTTGCGTCAAGGCGGTTGATGTGTTCGGGTTTGAATCTATGACTGTTGTGGAGGTGTAGGTTATGACAAATAAAGAACGAGAAAAGGTATTGTTGGAATGTTATAAAGACAATCAGGCATTCATTGATAAATTAACTTTAACAGCGGCGCTTGGTTCTATTCCACTGGCGTTAGGGGTTGTTGATAAAGTAAGAATGTTCCATTGGTCTTGGCAGTTTGTGTTTGTATTTATAAACATTTGCGCAATCGTAGTCGTCATTGCACATATTGTTGGGGCTGTGTACGGTAAAAAAGCGTGTGAGGATGCGCTGGAAAATAAAACTGAAGCGATAGGTTATGACGAAAAACAGAAGCGTTGCAACAAAATTGTGAACATATCGTTTGTAATCATGGTTGTCGGTTACTTGTCAATTATTACTTATTTAATCTGTGGAGGATGATATGAAATATAAAGTTATGTGTGAATCTCCGAATATTCCTAGGGCAGTATTAAAACCAACAATGGATTCACCGAGTGTTCCCAAAAGTATTTTAGAACCAAGAATTGTGTACAATTCTCCGGATGTACCAAAAGATGTGTTAAAAACTACTAAAAAAGGGAAATAATATGTCAGCACCAACAAATTCTGGAACACGTGATATTCCCTTAAAATTTGCCAAGGGATTAACAGATTTTGTAAATACAGAGTGGGAATCTGGGCGTTTCTTGGCGGCCGTGTCGCCAATCACTGCCGACTTGTTGCGGTATTGGTTTGAACCATCTTTTTGCGATGTGCGTGATCGTAATTTCCATGATGGTCAACGTCAGGCGATTTTGAATACAATATATGTTCACGAAGTGTTGAAATCAAAATCAGTGGTTGATATGTATGCGCATTTGTCTAATGTGACAGACGCATCTTATGTTGACCAGAATTTTACGGATGTTATAACGGCCAATAAATATCGTTATCCAAAATACTGTGTAAAAATGGCCACAGGCACAGGAAAAACGTGGGTATTAAACGCGTTGCTGATATGGCAGTATTTGAATGCAAAATATCAAACCAATAATGGTGTAAAATACACAAAAAACTTTCTGTTGATTGCCCCTGGGCTGATTGTGTATGAACGCCTGTTGGATGCGTTCTGTGGCAAAGAAATTAATGTTGGCCAACGTGATTTTGATACATCAGATCTGAAGAGCAATCAGGAACTTTTTGTGCCAGAAAAGTATCGTCAGGATGTGTTTTCGTTTATCCAAAATTCTGTGGCAGACAAGCATGAAATTGGAAATAAAACAACCGGTGGTGGAATAATTGCGATAACAAACTGGCATAAATTAAATGAAAATGATTCCGAAGAAGAGCCAGAAACACAAATTATGGGGCTTGATTTTACCGAAACAACAAAAATAGCATCTGAAATATTGCCCGTGACACCGGGTGTTGCCAGTGGTAATGCATTGGACGAATTGGATGCAAAATACTTGCGTGGTGGTGTGTTGGAGTATCTGTCTGAATTGCCAGACCTGTGTGTATTTAATGACGAGGCCCATCATATTCACGAGAGTAAATCCAATGGCATTGTGGCCGAGGTTGAATGGCAACGCGCATTAAATACAATTGCAGAACCAAAGGGCGATAGTTTTATTCAAATTGATTTTTCTGCAACGCCGTACATTGTGACCGGTGGTGGAAAAAACAGAACAAAACACTTTTTCCCGCATATTGTGACCAATTTTGAATTGGCCACCGCAATGAAAGCCGGATTTGTTAAAACCTTTATTCTGGACAAGCGTAAAGAATTGGGGGCATTGTCCAATGAACAGATTGAATTCAAGGCCATTCGTGATGGAAAGAAAGTTATAGGTTTATCCGAAGGCCAGCGTTTAATGCTGCGGGCCGGTTTGTCGCGCTTGAATATATTGCGTGAAGATTTTGAAAACTTTAATGCGAAAAAATCGCCAAAAATGTTGGTTGTTTGTGAAGATACGGATGTGTCGCCATTTGTGGTGGATTTTCTGCGGTCAGAAGGATTGGAAGAAGGTGATATTATGCGTATTGATTCCAATCGCAAAGGTGAAATCCCACCAGATGAATGGGAACAAACTAAACAGCAATTGTTTAACATGGATAAGTCGGACAAACCAAAGGCAGTTGTCAGTGTTATGATGTTGCGCGAAGGATTTGATGTTAATAGTATTTGCGTCATTGTTCCGTTGCGTTCGTCAGAGGCACCGATTTTGCTGGAACAGGTATTGGGGCGCGGGCTGCGTTTGATGTGGCGTGAACCAGAATTTCAAGACAGTAAAGCAGAAAACCGGCATAATATATATGATTTGAAACAACAACCTGTGAATTATTTAGATACTTTGTTTGTCATAGAACATCCAGCATTTGAAAAGTTTTATGATGATCTTGATAAAAGTTTGCTGGTTGAAGAGCAGACCGCAAGACCGGGTGGCAAAGGTAAAGCACTGGGGGATATGATTTCTGTCGGATTAAAACCAAATTTTGCAGAACTAAATTTGTTTTGGCCACGTATTATAAAGGACAAAGAAGAAACATTATCAGGCGATGTCATATCTGTGGAAAATATGAAAAGCTGGGACGGGGCGCGTTTAGAAGATTTGAAACAATTAGTGCCTAATGATAATGACGAACGCTTTGTTGGCGTAGAAATGCAAGTTAAAACGCGTTTCGGTGAATATAAAGTGCGCGGTGATATATTCAATGCCAAATCATACAACGAATATTTGCAAAAGATGTTGAATACAATCATTGTAAATATGGCCAAGATGAGCAGCAATGGCCATAAAACTGAATTGCCATTGATGCAAATTGATCAGGCATTATTGATGCGTACGATTGATAAGTATATTCGGACGCGCCTGTTTGGACAGAATTTTGACCCGTTGGTTGACGGTAATTGGCGTGTTTTGATATTGTCTAATGGTCAAATATTGCAACATACATTGACGGAATTGTCCAAAGCAATTTATGAAATGCACACCAATATTGATGTGGCCGAGGCAGTAGTGGAAAAACACTGGTTCTCGGAAGTTGATACAATGTTTGGGCGTGAAAACTTTGCGTTAGATATCAAAAAGTCCATTTATGAAAAAACGTTTTATCCATCAACATCAAATTTGGAAAAAGAGTTCTTGGAATATTGCGATGCAGATGGGGCTGTTGAACGCTTGATAAAAATTGATGAACATAAGCACACTTTTGCACACCTGCGTTATTTGCGCAAGGACGGCATGCTGGGCACGTATCATCCTGATTTTATGGTGAAAATTGGTAATAAAATGTATGTTGTTGAAACAAAGGGTGATGATAGGGCCGACAATGTTGATGTGCGCAGCAAGGAAGTTAGCGCGGTTGATTGGGTGACAAAAATAAACGAATTGCCAGAATCAGACCGTATGGGCTGTGAATGGTCGTATGTTTTGTTAACGGGTGGAAATTTCCATGCATTAAGCGATCAAAATGCCAGTATCAAAGAAATGCTGGAACATTGCAAATTGACCCGCACACGCGCACAGGGCACATTGGTATAGAAATGTTGAATTTTCCGCACTATAGCGCCGGTTTGTTTTTTTTGTAATTGTAGCCCTGGTGTAGCCCCAATGATGGGCGGCGGACATTACATGAAATGTGCACAATAAAAAACGCCCAGATTTCTGGGCGGGAAACTGGTTGCGGAGTGTGGATTTGAACCACAGACCTTCAGGTTATGAGCCTGACGAGCTACCGGGCTGCTCTACTCCGCGTCGAAAGTGATTTAGATTATATACCTTTGCGGCGCGGTGTCAAATAAAAAAATATGATTTCTGTCAAATTCCACGTTTTTATGCACATAGCGTGTTATGATTTGTTACCTAATGCTGCCTTGAAATATACTTTTTTTGTTGCTAAGATTCCTGTAAAGGTTATAGAAATTATGTATCAAAAATTCAGAAAATTATGGAAAGGGTTCTGGGAACCTGTGTTGCATATGTCGCTGATTCAGTGGTTGGTTGCCGGTCTGATTGCGATGTGTATTTGGTTTATTTATTTAACGTCGCGCGTTCAGATTACGGGGTATGATGTATTCAAGAAATATCGTAGAAAACCCGCGGTATTTGTGTTCTGGCACGGGCGCAGTATGATGTTGTCGCCAATTATTTGTGTTGGTGGTATGCGTGCGTATGCGATTGCGTCACGGCACAGTGATGGTCGTATGATGGCGAAATTGCAACGCCTGTTTGGGTTAAAACCGATTTATGGCAGTACATCTGATGGTGGTATTTCCGTTTTACGCCAAGGGGTACGTGTGTTGCGTGATGGTAACTATTCCATGTGTATTTCGCCCGATGGGCCAGGTGGGCCATCCATGCGTGTCCAAGATGGGGCGTTATATTTTGCAAAAATGACCGGTGCGCCGATTATACCGGTGTGTTATTCTTGTTCGCGCGCATGGTTTCAACAGCGTTGGGACAGATATCTGATTGCAAAACCGTTTTCCAAGATTACATGTCGTGTTGCTGACCCCATATTCATTGATCGTAAATGCAGTGATGCGGAATTTGAAAAAGTGCGTAAAAATCTGGAAGATTTAATGGTGCGTCAGGTTCGTGAAATGGACGGGGAATTTAACCTGTTTCAGGTTGAACAGGATTTGACCGCGCATAAATTCAAGCAAGATATGCGTGCGGCGCGCGATGCGCGCAAAGCCGCCAAGAAATCAAAGAAAGGAAAATAAGTATGAAAACACCATGGTGGTTTTTGCATAAAACGCCGTTATCATTTGTTCTGTTGCCAGTGGCGGTGATTTACCGTGGGGTGTCACTGGTGGTACAATCGGTGCGTAAAATTGGTGCGTATCAATCGTGTCGACCGGTGATTTGTGTTGGTAATATTATGGCGGGCGGTGTTGGCAAAACACCGATTGTGCGCGAAATTGCAATGCGATTTGATGCGCCGGTTGTTATGCGTGGGTATAAAAAGAGTGCAAATACCGGTAACGCAGGGGACGAGGCAGTAATGCTGGCACGTGCCGGATTGCAGGTGCATACGGGTAACCGTCGTGCGGCGATTAAATTATTAAACAATCGTTCTGATGCGACGACACCGATTGTGATGGACGATGGGTTTCAAAATCCGCGTATTAAAAAAGATATTTCTATTCTGGTATTTGACCAAGGGTTAGGATTTGGCAATGGATTCTTGCTGCCGGCCGGCCCATTACGTGAACCCAAAAAGGCGATTTCGCGTGCCGATGCGGTGATTGTTATTCGCAGTGCGCGTCCGCGCAAGAATTTCAAATTGCCAGAAAGTGCGGTTGTATTTTATGCCACAAACCAGACCGTATCGCCATATGATGAAAACGAACGTGTGTGCGCCTTTGCGGGGATTGGGTATCCGAAAAAGTTTTTCAGAATGCTGAATAATATTGTGGTTTCGCGACGTGCATTCCCAGATCATTATCAATACACCGACGAAGATATTGAAAAGTTGTTTGCATGGGCGGCGCGTAAAAAGGCCCAGTTGGTTACAACTGAAAAGGACTGGGTACGTTTGCCGGCATATGCACGTGACAGAATTAAATATGCCCAGTTGGTCACATCGGTTGATGGGGCGTTCTTTGATTGGTTAAAGGAGAAAATAGAAAATGTCAACGCTGACAAAAAAAATTAAAATTACTGGTGTTGGGATTCATTCTGGGTTGCCAGTGAATATGGTTGTAAAGCCATCAAAAAAGTATGGAATTTATTTCCATCGCAGCGATATACCTAATTCCCCGCTGATTCAGGCATTGGCGGAAAATGTTGGCGAAACCAAAATGCGCAACACGACAATCGGTCGTACCGATGGTGCGCATGTCCAGACCGTTGAACATTTGATGGCGGCGTTATTCTTGGCCGGCATTGACAGCGCGGTTATTGATATTGATGGGCCGGAAACACCAATTTTGGACGGCAGTGCGGCAGAATTTCTGGCAAAGTTCATGGGAAACACAACGGGCGATAGTCATATGAAAAAGATTATTGTGCGCAAGCCTGTTATTGTACGCGCACGCGAAGTTTTGCGCACATTGCCATGGCATGTTCGTTTGCAATTATGGGTTGTAAATAAAATCGCTGGTCGCAAGAGTGATGGATACGTAAAACTGAACCCGAATGATGGTAAGTCATTGGAAATCACGGCGACGTTGGTGTACCCAGAAAAGATTATTGGTCGTCAGACGTTTTCTTATCGTTTTGATGGCACGAAAAAATCGGTAAATGATTTTGTTAAAAACGTTGCGCGTGCACGCACATTTGGAAAATATTCCGAATGGGAATATTTGAAGGCGCACGGTATGGGGCATGGCGCAAGCGAGAAAAACGTTATCGCGTTAAACGATGCGGGTGATGGTACGCTGAATCCTGTGATTTGGCCGGACGAATTTGTTCGTCACAAGGTTATTGATGTGGTTGGTGATATGTTCACGTCCGGTGGTATGGTTGTGGGCGCATTGGAATCATACAAGGGCAGTCATGCGTTGAATAATCTGGTTCTGAAAAAATTGTTCAGTGACACTGCAAATTATGATATAGTAGATGGTAAATAAAAGGATTTATAAAATGAAAAAGATTTTTGCTGGGTTGGCGATCTTGGCATTGGCGGCATGCGGTGGCATGATTAAAAACGAAAACGGCAGTGAATTGTTGACACAACTGGACGGCGAACCAACGGGTTGTGTCTATTTGTACAAGATTGAATCAGAGGTTTCGGTCTATGATTCCGATGATGCACGTCGTTATCTGGAAAATCGTATCGCGGATCAGGCACGTGGTGGTAATGCATATTGGATTACCAGCCAGCGTACCCGTCCAAATGAATGGGTAATATTCGGGCCAGAACGCGCGTTTATCCTGACGGCAAATGTGTATGATTGCCCGTCACAGCGTACAATTCGTACATCTGCGGCCCAAGTGCCAATTTCGGTGCAATATTCTGTGCCGTGCACAAATAACATTTATGGTGCAGAATGCAGATAATGCATTTGTTGCGTGATTATGCCCGCTGAATTTTTCAGCGGGTTTTTCATTCTGCGATTGCGTTATTTGTTTGTTTTGTGTTATAATTGCCGTATCAAATTAGGGCAGAGAGAGAAATTGCAGGGTAATACTATCACCATTAAACGTAAAAAATACGCCACAGGTCTGTTTTGGCAGCCGATTGGGGCGGGTTTTGTCGCGCGCACGTACGCACGTAATTTGGCGCGCGGTGTTGACCATAAATACAACATGTATGCCGAATATCGGTCTATGGTCGGGTTGGGGTCACGTCGCGTGGGACATCGCAGTGGTATGTCCGCGGCGGCGGCAGAGGTTATGGATTCTCTGACTGAATTTAATTCGTTTTTGGGTGTGTTTCCGGCGGGTGACCAGTTTTATTTGGTTGCGGTGCGTAATGGTATAATTTTGGAGGACAAGGTTTTTGCCCGCGCCGATGATGCGCGTGCGGCGTATTCGCGTCTGGCAGAAATTCCGGATTGGAATGCTTTGTTTGCCCCAGGGGCGTGGGGAATGCCACGTGCTGTTGAACGCAATTTGTCGGATTTAATTACGGATTCTGCGCATGCGACAATACATCATATCAGTCGCCTGTCACGTATTACGGTATCTGGTGGTGTAATCGCGCTGTTTATTGTTGGGCTGTTGATATTCTTTCGTGAACCGTTACAGCAAATGATGACACCGCCACAGGTTGCAAAAATCAATCCTGAATTGGCGGCGGAATATAAACGCCAGATAGAAGAAAAAAATAAAGAGTTGGACGCGCAATTTGAAATTGAAAAGAAATTGCCACCGCAACCATTGGTGATGCCGTACGATAACCTGCCGGATGTGGCGGCGCGCGCCGATGTATGTTATCAGGCGATTGGTTTTGTGATGCAGCCGATTTATGGTTGGAATCAGGTATCGGCGGAATGTGGTGAAACACATGCGACCGCGCGTTTTGCGCGCAGTTTTGGAACATTGGCCGATTTTTATCAGGTGGCGACGGAACTGATGCCGGCGTCATTTGTGTCCGAAGAATCATCGGATTCTGTATCTGTGCGTGCCACATTGCCAAATGTTAAAACGCATTCATCGATTGATGAACGTGATGCAGAAACCGTTGTGCGTGCGATTCAGACCGCGTTTCAGGGAATATCGACAAACGTTGATGTGAATGTTGTCACGGACGTTTTAACAAACGGTGTTGATACAGCAACCTTTAATGTGGTAGAGGTTGGGGCTGAATCCAAAATGACACCAATGCAATTCATGAAAATCTTTGACGATTTTGGTGGGGTTTATATGACGCGTTGTACGTGGAACGTCAGCGCACGAATCTGGAACTATGAGGTGATAATCTATGTTAAATAAATTGATGGTAAATTTATTGTTGGCGGCATCTGTGGTGGCATTGCCTGTGTCATATGCGTCGGCCGAGGTTCTGGACGAAGATATTGAAATCACGGACACTGTATCAGATGGTGATGATACATCTGATGATGCGGCGATGGAATTGCAATCTGCAGATGCGGTTGCAAATTATGAAGTTGATGGTTCACTGTTTCAACAGATTACAGATTTGGAACAGGAAAAAGTTCTGATGCAGTTGGAAAAAGAACGTGCCCAGTTGGATTTGGAACTGGACAGATTGGCGGCTGAAAAAATCAAGTTGCATATGGAAATTGACACACTGTCCGGTCGTGCGGAACAACAGCAACAGGAACTGGAAAATGCCAAGGCCAAGTTAGAGGCCGAAACGGCGAAGTTGGAAAAACAAAAAGCGGCATTGGAAAATGAAGATGAACAGCCCGTTGTGAAATCCACGCGTGCGGCCAGCGCAGATGACGAAAAGACAGAGGTTAAAAAGGTTACCGAACTGTTCAAACTGGTGAATATTTTCGGCGCGGGCAATCAATTACAGGCAACGGTTGCAGATTTGACAACAGGCCAGAATAAAAAGATTTCTGTGGGCCGCAGCATAGATGGATACACGGTAAAATCAATATCTTTGGATGATGGTATTATGTTTGTTGACCCAGATGGCAATACCCAGACATTGAATGTTGTCAGTGGTAAATAATTAAACGTGGGACGCATGGTATGAATGATGCAGAAAACAATGTTTTGAACAATATTCCGGTGGAAAATAAACCATCTGTGCCGGCGGGATTGGAAAATTCCGAAACCAAAGATATTGTTGATTATTTGTTTTCAAACGGCAATCGTTTGATGACGGCGACAGGTGCGCCGTTGGAATTGCCACGTGATACCCAAGGGCTGATTGCATATTTTTCAGGTGGTGAAATTATTATTTCGCGCACGCATCGTTATGATGGGCGCGTGTTGGCGTTTCTGGATTTATTAAAGGCGCGTGGTCGCGCAATGCGCGTGCCATTTTATTCTGACTTGGGTTTGGTGTCGGCGATTTATAAATCGTATGATGCGCGTTTGGGTGGCACGGCGCGTGTCAGCCGTGATTACGACAACCAAATGCAAAAGGATTTTGTTGATATTGTCGCCCGTGCGGCCGCACAGAAAGTGTCAGATATTCATATCGAGGTTGGCGATCAAACAACAATCTATTTCCGTATTGATGGCAGTATGCAGCCCGTTTTGGAATATAATTCCCAGTGGGGTGAATCTTTTGTTCGTGCGGCGTTTGCGTCGTCTGATATGTCGAATGCGAACTATGCCCAGAATGAATATCAATCGGCCCAGAAAGATGGGCGTACGCCCCTGCGCGGAACCAAGGATTTATATCTGCCGTTGGGGATTTTAAGTATTCGTATGCAATTCAATCCAATCGCATTTGGTTCGCGATATGTCGTGATGCGATTGCTGTACGATAATCCATCCGAAGGGATTAAAACTGAACAAGAATTTGGCGAATACGAACAGCGTTTGTTGATGCGTCTGCGCGCGTTTCCGACGGGGCTGGTAATTGTGGCGGGGCCAACCAGTTCTGGTAAATCAACGACATTGGTTCGTAATATGTCATTGATGCTGAAAGAACGCCACTATGAAATCAATATGATTACGGTGGAAAATCCCGTTGAACAAAAGATTTTTGGTGCACACCAGATGCCTGTTGTCAACACCACAAACGAAGAAGAACGCGAAGGCAAGTATACCGAGGCGTTAGCTGCCGCATTGCGCAGTGACCCTGATACGTTGATGGTGGGTGAAATTCGTACGTTGGCGGCGGCGCAACTGACGGTGCGTGGTGCGTTGTCGGGGCATAATGTTTGGACAACGTTGCATGCTAATTCCGCGATGGCGGCGTTGACGCGTCTGTTGGATTTGGGTATTGAATCATTCAAACTAAAAGAAGAAACATTGATGCGTGGATTGATTTCTATGCGCTTGTTCAAAAAGTTGTGTCCGTATTGCCGTGAACGCCTAATTGACCACCCAGAACATCCTGCGTACCAGCGTGTAATGGACGCGTTTGGGGAACTGGGGCTGCGTCAGGTTTATATTCGTGGTGCGGGGTGCAAGGAATGCAAAGGCACGGGGACATTGGGGCGTATCAAGGCCGGTGAAATCATTATTACAAACAGTGAATTTTTGCGTCTGGCGTTGGCGGGTAATACCGATGGCGCGGTGCGTTACTGGTTGGAAGATATGGATGGTCGCACATTGAAAGAGGCGGCAATGGCACTGATGTTACAAGGTATCATTGGCGTCGATGAATTGGAACGTTGGGTTGGATTATTGGACAGACCAGGGGTGTATTGATATGACAACCAAACTGGACAAGATTTATGCGAAAATCGTGTTCAAATTGAACACTGAAAAGCGTATGGCGATTGCGCGCAAATTGGCGTCGCTGTTGCGTAATGATTTTTCATTGATGGACGCGTTGGGTCGTTTGGAAATGGTCGAATCCAAAAATGGTGCAAAGCCAAATGAACCATTCGCCATTGCGTTGCGTGAATTTCAGCAAAATCTGGAACGTGGTATGAGTTTTTCTGACGCGACGCGTGATTGGGTGCCCGCGGATGAAACGTTGCTGCTGACGTCTGGAAATTTGTCTGATTTGGTGATTGCGCTGGAAAGTATCAGTCGCGTTGTTGATGGCGCACAGCGTATCAAGCGTGCGATGATTGGTGCATTTGCGTACCCGCTGTTCTTGCTGGCGTTGACATTTGGTATAATAATTATGGTTGGATTGTATCTGGTTCCGCCATTGGCAGAGGTTGCCGGTAATTCCGTTGTTTGGCAATCTGGGGCAGCGTCGTTGATTGCGCTGTCGGAATTTTCGATTAAATACTGGTATGTGTTTGTGATTGTGTTCTGTTCGGCGATTTTGATTGTGTGGGCCAGTTTGTCTCACTGGTCGGGCCCGTTGCGTCGTGTTTTTGATAAATTGCCGCCATGGAATATTTACAAGATTCAGTTGTCGGTTGGCTGGCTGATGGGGTTGGCGTCAATGGTGGCGGCGGGTATTACAATACCAGATGCAATGCGTATGTTGGCGGACAATTCGAACAGATACTTGCGCAGTATATTGGACGCAACATTGCGTTATATTGCAAATGGTGATAATTTAGGTATGGCGTTGGCGCATTCTGGGCGTGATTTTCCAAACGAAGAACTGATTGGCGATTTGACTATTTATGCTGATATGAATGGATTTGACAAGAACCTGTCGCGGGTGGCAAACGATTATCTGGACGAATCCGTACGCAAGATTGAATCGATTTCCAATATGTTGAACAGTGTTGGAATCTTGCTGGTATCTGCGGTTATTGCGTGGGTTGTGCTGGGGACATTCCAGATGCAAGACCAAATCACCGCAGCGTTATCATAAAGAAAGTTCAAAGTACAGAGTTCAAAGTTCAAATGAGTAAAGCAAGTGCGCCATTCGGCGCACTATCTATTACCTATGCTCTAATAAAAATGCCCCAGTGGGGCATTTTTATACCATAAACGGCAGGTTTTCCAGTGTGCCTTCGGCGACACGGACATTGACGTCCAACATTATAAACACCGCATCAGGCGTTTTCGGAATGCTTTCGCTGAATAATTCTGTGCCCAGCAAGTGGCTGGTGTTGACCGACAGTTTTGTTATCAAATGGTCGTCGTCCAGCAATGTATAAATTGGCCCGATATCGCGAGGTGTGTTTTCGCCAACCTCGTGTTCATTCTGGGGGCAACGCAGCCCGTCCAGCAATGTTTTAACGCGGTTATCAATATCGCGGCGCGGGACACCCACAATTTCAGGGTGCATCATTTGAATATCGATTTCCGCCAATAATTTCAGGTTTGGCGTGATAATTGGATTCCAGTCAATACCACCCACGTGGCGGGTTGTAATTGGACTCTTGGTGGCGGTGGGTACCATATATTGCGTCAGGTTATTCCATGGCTGGTGTTCCACCAACTTTTTCAGTTGCGGGTGAAATTGCATGCGAATATCGGCAATATGTTGCGAGCGTTTCTTTGGATTGATTAAAATATCACCAAAATACAATAATTTGAATTTCATGGATTATTTCTCCTTGGCCAGTAATTCTTTGAATTTTTCGTCCGCCAGTGGGTGCAAGCGGTACGCAGGAAATCCGTCCTTGGTCTTGGAATGAACCAATGGATCGATTGTAATCATTGGACGCGAACCGTATTTTGTCAGGATTTTTGTTCCGCGTTTGAATTGTTCATGCATAATCTGGGCCGCGGTCAGTTTGTCTGTGCCGTACTTTTTAGCCGCCGCCGCAGCCGACAGATAGTCAGATTTTGAAAATACTGGTGCTTTGTTTTCTACCATAATTTTTGTCCCCTTTTTTCTTGATAATTATACCAGAAATTGCTATTTTTCACATAGAAAAAAGAAAGGAATATAAATGGCTGTAAATAACGAATATACCGGTGATTCAATCAAGGTGTTAAAGGGACTGGAAGCGGTCAAAAAACGCCCTGGAATGTATATTGGCGACGTGGGCGAGGGGGGCTCTGGTCTGCACCATATGATTTATGAGGTGGTAAATAACTCTATCGACGAAGCGATGGCAGGTTATGCGGACACCGTGTATGTTTCATTAAACGCAGACGGGTCGGCGACAATTCGCGATAACGGTCGTGGTATGCCGTTTGATATCAATCACGAAACAGGGCGCAGTGCGCTGGAATTGATTATGTGCGAATTGCACGCCGGTGGTAAATTTGATAACGAAGGTGGCGGCGCATACAAGGTGTCTGGTGGTCTGCACGGTGTGGGTGTATCGGTTGTAAATGCGTTGTCAACATGGTTGGATGTGCGCGTATGGCGTGGCGACAAAGAGGCGCAGATGACATTTGCCGATGGTGTGCCGACATCTGATTTGAAAATCACAGAAAACAAGACACATCACGAACATGGGACAGAGGTTACGTTCCTGCCATCACCTGATACATTTACGGGTACTGAATTTAGTTTTGATACGATGGAAACGTGGCTGCGTGAACAATCGTATCTGAATGCGAATGTAAAGATTATTTTGGAAGACCTGCGTGGGCCAGAAAAGAAAACACGCGAATTCCATTCTGTGGATGGGTTAAAGGGGTTTGCAACATATCTGGACAAATCCAAAGAATTATTAAATCGTGACCCAATTCAGATGATAAAACAGATAGATGAAACGTATATTGAAATCGTTCTGCAATGGACAACGGCGTATACGGAAACATCATTGTGCTTTACAAACAATATTCCAAACCGCGATGGTGGTACGCATTTGGCGGGATTCCGTGCGGGTTTGACACGTGCGATAAACAAATACATTGGTGAAAAGGTTACCAAGAAAGATATCAACCTGTCGGGCGAAGATTTCCGCGAAGGGTTGACCAGTATCATCAGTGTGAAAATCCCAGATCCTAAGTTTGGTTCACAGACCAAAGATAAATTGGTATCGAGCGAGGTTCGCCCACTGGTTGAAAATACCGTGTCGGAATTACTGTATGAATATTTGGAAGAAAATCCTGTTATCGCAAAACTGATTGTGGACAAGATTGTAGAGGCCGCCACCGCGCGCGAAGCCGCACGCAAGGCACGTGAATTGTCACGTAAAAAGACCGGCCCAGAATTGGGCGGATTGCCTGGGAAATTGGCAAACTGTTCTGAACGTGATCCGGCAAAATGTGAATTGTTCATTGTGGAGGGGGATTCTGCTGGTGGTACGGCAAAGCAGGGACGTGACCGCAAGACACAGGCGATTTTGCCATTGCGTGGTAAAATTTTGAATGTTGAACGTGTACGTTTCGATAAAATGCTGAGTTCTGATACAATCGGTGCGCTGATTACAACGATGGGCGCGGGTATCGGCAAAGATGATTTTGATATCGAAAAAATGCGCTATCACAAAGTTATTATCATGACCGATGCTGATGTCGACGGTCAACATATTCAGACGTTGCTGATGACGTTCTTTTACCGCTATATGCCAGAGGCGATTGAACGTGGATACATCTATGTTGCAAAGCCACCTCTTTATGGTGTAACACGTGGCAAACAGCAGTTGTATCTGCAAAACGAACGTGAAATGGACGACTATCTGATGGATCAGTTGGCAACCGATGGTGTGATTGAAACGTTTTCGGGGGCACAGATTTCAGGTGCGGATTTGAAACGCTTGCTGACATTGATTCTGAATATGCAAAATACTTTGCAGGCATTGGGACACATTATGCCATTGCGGTTTATTGAGGCATTGGCCCTGAACGGTGCGTTTGATAATGAAACCGCAGACGCGTTTGCGGCGACACAAAAACTGTTGGATGCCCAAGAATTGGAATTTGAACGTGGTTGGCATGTGTCTGGTGATGACAGTGGTATTACCGTAACACGCACGCTGCGCAGCGTTACCGAAACGTACGTTTTGCCACGCGAAAAAATCAATTCGCCAGAGGTTCGCGCATGGTTGCGTTTGGACGGTCGCGATGAATTGATGGAAATCTTTGTTCATCCATGTGTATTGCGGGTCAAGGCGAAATCACAAAAGATTTGGGGTGCGTTGAACCTGTTGAATACGGCGTTTGAATATGCAAAGAATGGATTAAAGATTCAACGCTATAAAGGTTTGGGTGAAATGAACGCGGAACAGTTGTGGGAAACCACAATGGATCCAAACAACCGCAGTTTGTTCCAAGTTAAAATCAACGACGCATCGCAAGCGGACGAGGTTATTTCCATGCTGATGGGCGATGTTGTTGAACCGCGTCGTGACTTTATCGTTGAAAATGCGCTGGACGCGAATTTGGACGTATAGTCGGGGGCTGGCAAATGGCTGAATTTGTTGATAAGTATGGTCAGGTTCATCGCGCGGTTGTGAACGATCTGGTTTCGCCAGAATTGGTTGCAAAACAGAAAGAACGCGCCGAACTGGAAGATGTGGTGTATAACAATTCAGACAGAATGGGAAATATTGATTTTGCGCGTCGCCGGTTGGAACAACTGAATCAGGAACTGGCGGGCGGTGATAAAAAATCAAAGTTCAATGCGGCCAATGATAAGTTAAAGGCAAAAATGAATGCTAACACAATGTCGCCAGAAATGATGGCGGCGTTGGCCAGTATGGCTGAGAAAGAATAACATTATGTTTGATGCAAAATGGTTCTTTGATTTGGATTCGCGGTTGCGTGCGGCGGGATTGGACAGTGATGCGCAATCGTTTGACCAAATCAAAGATAACCTGATGCATCGGCATATTTGTGATGCAGACGCGTTTGCGTCGCAATGTGCTTATGTGATTTTGGCGGGTGGGTTTTCACAAAAAACGGCAAAATCAATTCATGAAAAAATTATGTCTGCGTTGCGCGCGCGTGGCGCAGATTTTGATTATCTGTTTTCGATTTTTCATAATAAAAATAAAATAAATGCGATTTGTAAAATCTGGGAAAATCGTAATGCGTTATGCGCGGAATATTATAAATTGAATGACGTTGATGCGCGTTTGGGGTTCTTGTCGCGTTTGCCGCATATCGGAAAAATCACGGCAAATCATTTGGCACGAAACTTGGGCGAAGATGTTGTGAAATATGATATTTGGATTCAGCGTTTGGGGGCGATGTACAGCGGGGATTCTATGCTGTACAAAAAAATCGATAATAAAAAATTAAATCCAGATATTCGCGCCGCGTGTGATGCAATGTTTGAAAAATTGTGTGCTGAAACATCACTGCCGCGTGGGTATATTGATGTGGTTTTATGGAAAGCGTTACAAACAGGGTTGATAAAATTATGAATGTAAAAATTGAACAGTCATGGAAAGACGCGTTGGCGGGTGAATTTGATAAAGATTATTTTATCAAACTGACGGACTTTGTACGTAATGAATATCTGGCGGGACATGCGGTGTACCCCGCACCACAAAATATATTCAATGCGTTTAACCTGTGTCCGCTGCCGGATGTCAAGGTTGTGATTATTGGCCAAGATCCATATCACGAACCAGGACAGGCGCACGGTCTGTGTTTTTCGGTGTTGCCACCAACGCCTGTACCACCCAGTTTGATAAATATTTACAAAGAAATTGAATCTGATTTGGGGCGTCCCAGTGCAACGCATGGTGATTTAACCGCGTGGGCGCGTCAGGGTGTGCTGCTGTTAAATTCTACGCTGACGGTGGCGGCACATCGGGCGGCATCGCATGCGGGGCGCGGATGGGAACAATTTACCGATGCGGTTATTCGTGCGGTGGCGTCACGTGATAATATTGTTTATATGCTGTGGGGGTCATATGCCCAACGCAAGGCAGAATTTGTTGATCCATCACGCAATCTGATATTGAAATCGGTGCATCCATCACCACTGTCGGCGCATCGTGGGTTCTTTGGCAATCATCATTTTTCACGCGCGAACGAATATCTGGTTCAGCATGGAAAAACACCAATAGAGTGGTAATCCGTCTTCGCTGACGCTCCGTCGTGATAAATCCGTCTTCGCTGACGCTCCGTCGTGATAAATCCGTCTCCGCTGCGGCTGCGTCTCGATAAAAAGTTCAAAGTACAGAGTTCAAAGTTCAAATTTTGTGTCCGCCATTGGCGGACATGTTTAATTTACTGGATTGCTTCGTTGCACTCGCAATGACAAAAGAGCTAGAATTATTAGAAATTATATGTAAATCCCAGACCGTAAAATGCGTACGAATAATTTTCGCGCGCGGTGTTGGCATTGGAAAAATGCTGCATAAATAATTCAACATTCATGCGGTCGTTTACCTTGTACCCGCCAATCATTTTCCACTGGAATAATAACTTTGCGCCCAGACGTTCATTTTGTTGTGCCTGTAATCCGACGCCCGCGCCGTTGGCATAGTACCACCGACGGCCATGGAGCAGAACGACATCTTCGCTGATAAATACCATTGGAATGGTGTACTTGTCCCAATGCCAACCATACTTTTTGCCGAACCCCAGTGTTTGTCCGATATTCAGCGATTGACGTGCCGGCACGCGAAAGAATGTTGTCGGCTGGGAATACTGGAAATGCAGCATATAGAACGGCACGGGGCGCGCTGGTGGCGGAACCAAGAATCCACTGTCGATACCTTGGCCAAAATGGAATGCCAGTTGGTTTTCATACTTGCCGAAAAATGGGTTGTCGGCGGCGACGGCATTTGCTGCAAAAATAGTGCAAAATAAAGATGCTAAGAATTTTTTCATGACGCAGTATAATACACTATTTTAGCCCACCTTTCAAACAAAATATTAAAAAATATAATAATTATGCAATCAGAATAAAATCCGATTGCGGTGCGCGCGTATAATTTTGTGGACATTTAATTTTTTTATGTTTATAATGCGCGGGCGTTGGCGGGATAGCTCAGCTGGTTAGAGCAGCGGAATCATAATCCGCGTGTCGGGGGTTCAAGTCCCTCTCCCGCTACCATCCGTCTTCGCTTCGCTCCGTCGCGATTGGTACAATCGGGCGGGGCGATGTGATTTTAATCACGCGAAACGGATGCCACGACGAAGTGAGCAATGCGAACGAAGACGGGCAACATAATGTATTATGTGTACATATTACAAAGCGTAAATTTCCCAGACAAGTTTTATATTGGTTATACCAATGATTTGAAAAGACGGCTGATGCAACATAATAATGAGCACGCAGGTCATACGGAAAAATATCGTCCATGGAAAATCAAAGATTATTTCGCATTAGATGATGAACAAAAGGCGAAAGATTTTGAAAAATACTTGAAGTCCCAATGCGGGCGTGAATTTATAAAAAAGCATTTTTAACTTTACACATGCATGCGTGAAATGAATTCCCTCTCTCGCTGTATCTATATTCTATCAAAAATCATTACCAACCAAATCATAGCGGCGGTGGATACAGCGTATTGTTGTTTGATGTACGCCGGCGGTAATTCTGTAATATATATGCCGGCCATCGCGGCGTGATGCAACAAAATCATCATCGGACATTTTTTTTAGGTACTGGGATACCTTTATCTGGGGGATTTCCGTACCGCGAACGATATCAGACACGCACGATTCCCCACGCCACGTCAGGTATTCCAGAATGCGCATTTTGTCATAATTTGCAAACAGTTTGATTCTGTTTGCCGCCATTGTTGTGTAATCGGTTGGCAAAATTTCACGAAAACCGCGGCGCAAAAATTGCAGGTTGTCGGTCATGTGTCCGTATAATTTGCGCAGACACACAAATATACTGGCGGGGTATTCGGTGCATATTTCGTAATAAATAAAAATCCCACGGCGTGTTGTTTGAACTAAATGCGCATCGCGCATTTTGCGCAGATGCTGGGAAATTATAACCTGTTCTGTGTCCAGACCGTGTGCGATTGCCGATACAGATGATGCGCCAAAAACATCTAAAAATTCCAATATGCGCAGGCGCAGCGGGTGGCCAACATATGTCAAAGCACGCGCGGCGCGACGCATAATTTCTGGTGGTATTTGTGATGATAATTTTGGTTCTGTCATATTTGTATCCTGTTGATATTTGAACAATAGCAAAGATTTTTTGTCGCGGCAAATAAATAATTTGACTTTTTAATAGATATGAATTATAATATGTATTGAAATTGATATATAAAAGGAGTAAAGGGTATGAAAAAAATGTTTGGGTTATTGATGGGAGTGTTATTGCCGGTATCTGCATTTGCAAATCCGGCGTGTCCGGTGTGCACGGTTGCAATCGGCGCATCACTGGAAGTTGCGCGACATATTGGTGTTCCAGACAGTGTTGTTGGCCTGTGGGCTGGGGCAATGTTGGCGTTGTTGGGGTATTGGACAATAAAGTTTTTTGATATGCGTGGTTGGAATTGGTGGGGACGAAATTTTATGTTGATGGTATTGTCTGTTTCGACAATCGGATTTGCGTATTTAGGGACTGTTAAATATAATCCTGTGTGGATTTGCGGTATGTTTCGTGCCGACCCTGTTTTATTTGGCACATTGTGTGGGGCGGCGATATTTATAGTGACTGAAAAATTGTACGATTTTATGAAAGTGCGCAATGGTGGTCACGCACATTTCCCATTTGAAAAGGTTGTGTTGCCTGTTATCGCGCTGGCATTGGTCAGTTGGGTGATGGTGGCATGTTTATAAAAATAAGACAAAAAACAAAGGAGAAAAACAATGGCAATGGAAAAAATCAAGAGTGTCAAAGAATACGTTGAAAAAATGGATGCCGCGAAAAAGGTAAATCCAAAAGATTTGTCGTCTGATCAGGATTTATCAATCGGCATTATGAATCTGATTTCAATCGAAGAGCATTTGATGTTTTCGGGTGCGAAAACGGGCAAACACGAATTTTACGATATGATAAACGATGTGCGTGATTTACGTAAACGTATGATGCAAAAAATTATTCCATCGTACGAGGGCGAGGTTTGGTGTATATCAAAACATCTGTTGGCGGCCGCCATGCGTTTGTTTGAGGTTGGCACAAAGGCCCAATCAGCGGGTGATACCACGCAGGCAAATGAACTGTTTGATGAATCGTATGGACTGTATTGCATGTTCTGGGGATTAAATATGGGTATGATTGGTGGTGATGTAAAATACGTCAAGGCCCAGCCAGAAAAAAAGCAATGCCCAATTACCGCGGATGTCGCATCAAAAAGCGCAACCGCGCCAGCCACAATGGTTGCCACGGACGCGGGCGGCACAGGTACAATGTCGCGCCTGAAAAACTGGGTAAAAAATGCTGTAAATTGTTGTTTGGAATAACGAGAAAACACCGGTAAATGCCGGTGTTTTTTATTTTACGTATTTGTTCTTGATTTTTAGGCGCAATACCGTATAATTGCGGGGCAATGGTAAAATTGCCCTAATAGTCTAGTGGTAAAACACGTCCTTGGTAAGGACGAGTCGCAAGTCCGATTCTTGCTTAGGGCACCAGAAATATATCATCTACTTTGCGTTTGTTTGTTTTTGTTCAGGTCATGTATGTTTAATACACTCCCATCACAAAAACTGCACAATACGCAGTATCTGATACATTTCACGAAATACACCATCTACTTTGCGTTTGTTTGTGATGTGTTTCGCTGTTGCTTGATTTTTTATGGGGACGATTGTGTTGATGTGACTGACAACCACGGAATAATCATAACCCACGTACAAGTTATAAATCAGGGTGGCACCGCGCGGATTCCGCGCCCCTGTGGAAATCATTTGGGTGCCGAATCCAATCTTATATGATGAAATTTTGGCGTCCATGACAAAGCAAAAGGGACCAAAATGGTTGTATCATTAAAATCAAAGTACAGAACCCATACTTGTGGCGAACTGAATGCGTCCAATGTTGGGCAATCTGTTGTTCTGTCGGGCTGGGTTCATCGCAAGCGTGACCACGGGTCATTGCTGTTTATCGACCTGCGCGATAATTATGGAATTACCCAATGTGTATTTGATGGTGGGGACGAGGCATTGGAACGTGTGCGTCCGGAATCTGTGATTCAGATTACCGGTACGGTTGTTGCGCGTGATGCGTCCGCGGTCAATGATAAAATCCCAACCGGTGCGATTGAAATCAAGGCGGAAAAGTGGAACGTTTTGACCAACGCAAATGTTTTGCCATTCCAAGTGTTTGGTGACGACGACACTGTTTCCGAAGATTTACGTTTGAAATATCGCTATATCGATTTGCGTCGTGAATCACTGCACCAAAATATTTTATTCCGCAACCGTATGATTAAATTTATGCGTGATCAGATGTGGAATATGGGATTCTCGGAATTTCAGACACCAATTTTGACCGTGTCCAGCCCTGAGGGCGCACGTGACTTTATCGTGCCATCACGTAATCATCACGGTATGTTCTATGCATTGCCACAAGCACCGCAACAGTTCAAACAGTTGATTCAGATTTCTGGATTTGACCGCTATTTCCAAATCGCGCCATGTTTCCGTGACGAAGATTTGCGTGCAGACCGCTTGTTGGAATTTTACCAGTTGGATATGGAAATGTCGTTTGTTGACCTGCCTGATATTCAGGCGGTGGGTAACGAACTGATTCCTGCAATCATTCGTGAATTTGTTCCGAATGCAAATGTATGTCCAGAAATTCCGCACATACCATTTGACGAAGCGATGTTAAAGTACGGTTCTGATAAACCAGATTTGCGTAACCCTATTATCATTTCAGATGTGACGGACATTTTCCGCGGGTCTGATTTTGGTATCTTTGCAAACGCGATTGAAGGTGGTGCGGTTGTTCGCGCAATCCCAGCACCAAATTCCGCCGACAAACCGCGCAGTTGGTTTGATAAACTGGGCGATTATGCGGTCAAAGAATTGGGCTTGGGTGGTTTGGGCTATATCGTCTTTGCGGGCGAGGCCAAAGGCCCAGTTGCCAAGAAACTGGACGCAGCGCGCATTGCCAAATTGCATGAAATCGCGGGTGACAATGCATCATTGTTCTTTGTATGTGATGCGGTGGACAACGCGGCCAAGGCGGCGGGAAAACTGCGCAACAAATTAGGCGAAGATTTGGGATTGATTGACGAAAACGATTTCCGCCTGTGCTGGATTGAAGAATTTCCATTCTTTGAAGCAGACCCAGAATCACCGACGGGTATCGCGTTTACACATAATCCATTCTCGTTCCCGATGGCAACATTGGAAGAATTAAATACACGCGATCCGTTGTCTATCAAGGCGGCACAGTTTGATATGGTGTTAAACGGTGCTGAAATTTGCAGTGGTGGTTTGCGTAACTTTAACCCAGAAATCATGGTTAAATGTTTTGACATTACCGGCTATGACGAAGAAACGGTTAAAGAAAAGTTTGGTGGAATGTACACCGCGTTCCAATACGGTGCGCCACCGCACGGTGGTTGCGCGTTTGGTATTGACCGCTTGGTACAAATCATGCGCCGCGAACCAAATTTGCGCGAGGTTGTGTTGTTCCCAACCAACCAGCGTGGTCAGGATTTGATGATGGGGTCACCATCGCCGGTTACAGAACAGCAACTGCGCGAAGACCACATTCAGGTTCGCAAGAAAAACTAAACAAAACATATATGTTATGTGTTTATTCAGTCCGCGTAATGCGGGCTGATTTTTTTATATGAAATCAAACCTATGAAAATATGGACGCAGTGCGGGTATAATTCATATACAGGTAATCAAAGGGGTGTAATATGCCACGCGCAAAGCCAGATATTGATAAATTAGCATACGTATTGGGTTTGAATGAATATCAGACACGTGTGCTGAAACAAAACTATGGTAAATATGATGTTTGTCATTTGGTGCTGCGGGGTGGGGTGCTGTATGCGCCACGCAATCGTGTGCGCGGTTTGTTTAACTGGTTGTTACACCCATTTTCCGCGCCGTATGCAGATTTGATTGGACGCGACAAAATACTGATGCATGCGTCACGTAATGTTAAACTGGTGGCGGGTGGATATCACTGTATCAGAACAGACAATGGAAAACTGTGGTCTGATAAATACGGAAATATAATTACGTCCGATGTTGCGCATCGCGCAATATCGGAACAATTACACTAGAATTGCGAATGCGTTTTTACAAAACTGCGCATAAAACCGCTGTCGAAATTCGTCATAATATCGGTCAGTGAATAATTACGTGTCCCATCAGGCGCAATGGTCAGGCGCACCGGTGCGGGCGTGGGCGATGTGCCGCGCAGCACCATATTCAGCATAACCGTCATATTGCCATTATCAACATCAAATTCACCATACGCATCAACGTGGCGCATTTGCAATGTCAGGGGCCTCGACGTAATAAATCCGCCATTATCGTATTTACCGATAATGTGCATATTCTTGATTTTTGTTTCGCCACTGGTCAGTGCATCTGCCAATGCGTATTCGGCATTGAACGATGTGATTTGATTTGCGCTGGCGTAAAAATTATCAAATCCCAATCCGACCAGATAACCGCCATCGACAATCATATCAATATCACCCGCCAAGTTATAGAATATGTCATGTGCAATTATGCCGTGGGTTTTCATATTGATATCGGCGGTAATCACAGAATCGCGAATATTTATTGGCATACGTCCCGACAATAAATACCCATCAATCACAAAACGATTTAACTGGGCCGATATGTCGTACCGATTGTCGGTGCGCGAAATTGTTGCCAACAGGTTGCCACGCGCACGGTCTGTGATGGACAATATTTGCGTATTTGGTTTCAAGGCATAGACAAAGTTTTTATATTCTGTGCCGTTATAAATTACTGTATCTGCGGACAGCGAAATATTCACAGGTAACGTAAATGGCACGGTCAAAGGGGACGGCCCCAAAAATTCCAGTTCGTCGTAATTATCAATATAATATTGGTTCGCGAATGCATCGATGTTTAACGCGTCTGTGCGCAGGGTTATGTTACGCCCACTGGCCGTGCCAGTAAATGTGTGACCCGCAATTTGCAATTCCAGATTAGATATATTGCGGTCATTAAATGTTCCGGATATTGTATATTCAAAATCATTTACAGATTGCAGGTTTACATCTGGTAATAATTCTTTGAAACTTTTGCCTGATAAATAGAACTGATTTTTTGCAACCGTGATATTCCATTTTTTATTGTATGGCGTAAATTTCATGATTGCGCCATTCCATGTGAAATCGCCCGCCGCGTCCAGCATAAAATCAGGCAGGTATTTGAACGTTGGCATTGCCCAACGCAGGTTTTTATTTTGCGCAAATGTGTATGATGAATTTACCCGATCGCCGTCAATATCAAATGTGCCGGCGATGTTTTTGAACCTGAAATTTAACGCACCACGTGTGCCCAAACGGCGCGCCGCACGAATCAATTTGTCTGCATCGGGCATATTTTCGTCGGCGGACATAAATGCGTTAAAAGAATCCTGATCAACCGCAACACTGCCACCGATATTGCCGTATGCAAATTTGTTGCATGTCCATTTGTCCGGTGTGCCCGAAAACAGGCACATTGTTTGTACACCATCGACCGGCATATTTATCAAGATATCGTGCGCACCATTTGCATCAATCGTGCCACCGGTGATTGCGATATTGTCGGCGATGATTGTCGATATCTGGATTAAATCATGTGTGCCGATTGCGTCCAGACGTAAATGCTGGAAAGTGCGTCCGCCGATTTTTAGTTTGCCGTATAAATCCAAATCAAATGTTGTGCGTGCATACAGGCGTGATGGATTCATCAAGAATGAAAAATCATAATCTAGGTCAGTGGCGCGCAGGTGAATGTCCCGATTACCATCGGGTGATAATTTTATACTGCCTGAAAAATTATCAGATTCAATATTTGTAAATTCAAAACCGTAACCGCCGTCCCAACTGAAATCCATACTCAGTTTTATTTCGCGGTCAATGCGCGGTGTACGAAATTCAAACCATTCATTGACGTTTGCGGTTTCAATGTCCAAGTGGCCACGCGCCGTTCCGTCCGAAAACAGTTGCCCCGTGATTTCCAAATTATTATTGTAATTGCGGATTATAAATTCGTCGTTTTCAAATTCTACATCGTATTTGTGATCGCGCGTGCGAACCGTGCCGTTCAGTTTACCATCGGTAAAACGTGCCCGCTGAATTTCATAGTTTTTGCCATGGAATTTTACGTTGGAATCGTATATGTCAACCGCATGTGCAAAATCAGGTGCGTCCAACGAACTGATTTCCAATTCTGCGCCACCAACAATGATGCGATTGGACAATGGCGCATCCGCCAGATTGAAAATATGTGTCAATGGCACTGAAAACATTACCGCGTCAATATGACCGTTTGGAATAACAACATTATGCGCAACGATTGTGGCGCGTCCCAGCAAACTGAAATGCACATTGCCGTTTATTTGGGCGGTGATTCCGGTCTGGGTTTCAATCGCCTGTTCGATTTTGCCGCGCATACTGTCCAGTGTAATCATTGGTGGAATTATGACCAATGCCACAATCGCGGTGGCAACAATCGCCACCACAGACCATATTATTCTGCGCTTGTATCTGGGTTTTAATGCCATTCTCTTCTGTCCTTGTAATTTGATTATAATGAATTACAATAATAGTGTGAACAAAAAAAGCATATTTTCACTGGAAAGTAATTACGCCCCAATGGGTGACCAGCCGGCCGCCATTTCTGATTTGGTGGCGGGTGTTCGTGATGGCCGACGCAGTCAGGTTTTGCTGGGGGTGACGGGGTCTGGGAAAACATTCACAATGGCGAATGTGATTGCAGAACTGTCGCGGCCGGCGTTGATTATGGCACCAAATAAAATCTTGGCGGCCCAGTTGTACACGGAAATGAAATCGTTTTTCCCGCACAACCACGTTGAATACTTTGTGTCGTACTATGATTATTACCAGCCAGAGGCGTATATGCCCACCACCGACACATACATTGACAAGGACGCGTCCATCAATGAACAGTTGGATCGTATGCGCCACAGTGCGACGCGCGCCATGTTGGAAGAACGCGATGTTATCGTCGTATCGTCCGTGTCATCTATTTATGGTATGGGGTCACCGGAACAGTATTCGGGTATGAAACTGGTTCTGCATGCGGGTGATAAAATTGGTCAAAATGATGTGATGCATGCGCTGGTTGATATTCAGTACAAGCGTAATGATATGGCGTTTGAGCGCGGCGATTTTCGTGTGCGTGGCGATACGCTGGACGTATTCCCATCACATTCACAGGACAGGGCGTGGAAACTGTCGTTCTGGGGCGACGAAATCGAAGAGATTTGGGAATTTGACACCTTGACGGGGGCAAAGTTGCAAAAGTTGGACAGAATTGCGATTTACCCAAATACGCACTATGCAACGCCAATGCCCAGTGTTTTACAGGCAATCGGTCAAATCAGAACTGATTTGGAAGAACGCTTGAAATACTTTCATGAAAATATGAAGTATATAGAGGAACAACGTCTGCGCGAACGTGTGAATTTTGATATTGAAATGATGGAATCAACGGGGACGTGTCGCGGGATTGAAAATTATTCGCGGTATCTGTCGGGACGTGCGGCGGGTATGCCACCACCGACATTGTTTGAATACCTGCCACGCGATGCGATTTTATTTATTGATGAAAGCCATGTTACAGTACCGCAAATTTCGGCGATGTCACGTGGTGACCGTGCGCGCAAGGAAACGCTGTCACAGTATGGATTCCGCCTGCCGGCGTGTATTGATAACAGACCGCTGACATTTGATGAATGGGATGCGTTGCGTCCGCAAACTATATTTGTATCGGCAACGCCCGCCGAATGGGAAATGACACAGGCGGGTGGCATTGTGGCAGAGCAGGTTATTCGTCCAACCGGATTACTTGATCCGGAATGTGACGTGCGTCCAACGGAAAATCAGGTTGATGATTTGTTGGCGCAAATCAAGAAAACGTCTGGTCGCGTATTGGTTACAACACTGACCAAAAAGATGGCGGAACAGTTGACCGATTACCTGAATGAAAATGGTGTTCGGGCAAAGTATCTGCACAGTGATATTGAAACGCTGGAACGCATTGAACTGTTACGTGATTTGCGTTTAGGTAAATATGATGTCTTGGTTGGTATCAATTTGTTGCGCGAAGGGTTGGATGTGCCAGAATGCGAATTGGTCGCGATTATGGACGCGGACAAAGAAGGTTTCTTGCGTTCGACGCGTTCGCTGATTCAGACCATTGGTCGTGCGGCACGTAATGCAAAAGGGCGTGTGATTCTGTATGCCGATGTTATGACGGATTCTATGAATGCGGCATTGACAGAAACCGCGCGTCGTCGTGAAAAGCAAATGGCGTATAACGCGGCGCATGGCATTACGCCAACAACCGTGTCCAAGGCCGTATTTGCAGAGGTTGGTGAAAAAACAGACAAGACAGACAAGGCGCGTCGTTTTGTGTATGATAAATCGGGCGGTGTTATGGACGCAGATAGCATCCGCAAGCAGATAAAGGATTTGACCAAAAAGATGCGCACCGCGGCCGAGAATCTGGAATTTGAAGACGCGGCCGAATTGCGCGACCAGATTCATAAACTGGAAGACGACCTGTTATTGGTGGAGTAAGAAATGACAAAAACAGCAAATAAAATAAATAGGGCGCAAGTAGTTCAAATAAACGGATTATATATTTCGCAATTATGGCGTGATTGGTATGCAGCAGATTATATTGTTCGTGTAAAAGGAATGATGTATCGTGTGCGCAGTCCATACAGAACGCGTGCGGGTGCACATCAAATGTTGGATTATTTGGCGGGAAAAACCGAAACATATAAAGTGCCAGAATATAAACCACTGGTTCATGTAATAGGGGGTGAAAATCAGCGATGAAAGAATATTTGTTGAACAGTGTTGAAGAAACGCGGGCGTGGGCGCGGGATTTTGCGAAAACCTTGCATGCGCCGGTATGTGTGGCATTGCATGGCGATTTGGGTATGGGCAAGAGCGAGATTGCACGTACTATAATCCAGACATTGCGCGGGGCGGACACCGTCGTACCCAGTCCGACATTTACCATTGTCCAGAACTATGATGGAATATCGCATTTTGACCTGTATCGTATAAACGATGCGTCGGAATTGGTGGAAATTGGTTTGCCGTATGCTATTGCGAACGATATTACATTGATTGAATGGCCGGACATTGCGGCGAACATTTTGCCGGCGGATACAATCCATGTGCACCTGAGCGAAAATGGGGCGGGTCGCAAACTGGTTATAAAATAAGTGTTAGGAAATCTGACCTGTGGCGCGGATGCGCGTGATGCGTAATAATGTGTATGCAGTTGCAAGTGCATATGAACACATCGTGTATACGGGCCTTGCCACAAGGTTCCGAACCACATCCCTATGCGGGTCTGAACAGATTTGCAAAAAACGCAGTGTTCAAAAAACGGGGCGTATGCCCCGTTTTTTATTTTTGTTTTTTCAATAAACTCTGAACCGCCAATGGGAAATCCGGACTGCGCGCCAGATATGAACCGCTGACCAGTAAATCCGCGCCGGCGGCCCAGCACATTTGTGCCGTTTTATCGTTCACGCCACCATCAACAGATATTACGAATTTTAAGCCATAGCGACGACGTGTTGCCGCCAATATTTCGATTTTTTTCAGACATTCGGTCTGGAACTCTTGCCCAGCCGCACCTGGGCGCACGGTCATAATCATAACCTCGTCCAAATCACGCAGGATTGGCTTTAATATATCAACCGATGTTTCTGGGTTGATTGCAACGCCCGCGCGCACGCCCGCCGCACGTACGCCCCGCACCGCCGCACGCAGGCCGGACGTATTTGTTGACATGATTACGGTGTTTGCACCCGCCGCAACGGCATCAGCCGCCCAGACAGATGGACTCTCGGTCATCAGGTGTACATGCAGGTGCGCGTCGGTGTGGGCGCGAATCAATTTTAATTCGGGGATTCCGCCGGCAACACGGTCAACGTAAAAACCGTCCATAATATCGACGTGTATCATCGATATGCCGCCCGCACGAAACATTGAATACGTTGATTGCTTGCGCATGTTAAAGCACAGTGTACTGGGCATAATCGGAATAAACTGCGTGCGGCGTTTTTGTTTGTGGTGGAATAATTTTGTAATGCGCGCCCAGCGTCGTGCCCAGCGGTCATGTCGTGCCAGATATGCGCCACGATGTGCGGCCTCTGCATTCCAGATAAATGCGGACAGGGCGCGTACCGATGCATCGCCGCCGATGTTTTCGGTTGGAATTGAAAATGCATTTTCAATAAATTCTGTTGCGCCGTCGGTTGTTGCGCCGCCACCCGTCAGAATGATTTTTGTTGGGTGATATTTTGCAATCGCGCCACTGGATGCATTCGCAATTTGCGATGCGATTTCAACCATGTGCGGCAAGAATATGTCATTTATATCGCCGCGTGAAAATTCGTATGCGGTGTCAGCGGGGGTAAATCTGTCCATTTCCTTTGGGTACAGACATGCGACCGCGCGTTTGATGCGTTCGGCATCATCAAATCCGATATGCAGTTTTTCTGAGATGTCGCGTGATATATGTGTCCCGCCCAATGGAATCTTGGCGTGCCATACCGGCCCACGATCCATCCAAATGGATACAGATGTAAATTCTGCGCCCAAATCCAGAAACATAACGGTCTGTTTTTTCTGGCGCAGGGCGGCATTCAGCAACCATTGTGGGTCATAGAAACTGTTTGGTAAAATGTGCGCATGGCGCAGTTTTGTTGATACGCTTTCAAACGCATCACGCTGGTACATAATTGTTCCAAATGCCGATATCAACTGGCGATCAGTGTAACCAACGGGTGATACCATATTGCGCGCCGTTGGTGTATCATAGCGCAGTGGTATAATATGCATTGGAAAATAGCCGTCTGGGACACTGATTTGTGCGATTTGCGCGCGGACATCCGATGCGGTGATTTTGTGTTCGCCGTTCCATTTTGTGCTTTTGGCGGACATATCAAAGATTGATGCGCCAAAATTACCCGTGACATATGCGTCGTCAAATCGTGCGCCAACCATACGTTCCAGTTCGTCAATAACGGACTTTATCGCGAAAACGGTATCAAAACTGTCCACGCTGAATACGGCGGATTTGTCCAGTCGGCCACCGCGCACGCGATGTCCCATGCCACGTACACCCGACGTGCCAATGTCCAGACATAAAAAAGCCGAATCAAACAGGTTCATTGTTTCTTATTTTACCAATATTCGCGCATCGTCGCGCATGTCGATAACACTGATATCACGATCCAAAATATGGTGATTCTTGTTCAAGACAATCAGTTGCGCAATCGCGGCGTCCGGCGATTTTTCAGGCAGCATTACCGTAATGCCACCGGTCGTGACCAAATCCCAGCGGCGGTTTTCAATCCATTCCATATAGTTCAAATCGCCAATCATGTTATGCGCAACGGTTGTAATTTCACTGATATCATTTGGTAATGTGCCACGGAACAGAACCGTGCCGGCTTTGCGCTCTGTGCTGGGTTGGTTTACAATTGTGCCATCGGCGGACAGCGGAAAATAATTCATACCATCCGTCCACAGCGCGACCGCGCGGTATAATTTTACGCGTACAACCAAATTACCATTTGGCAAGCGACGCACCGCGGATGCGCGCACACCTGCAACCGCACCAATACGATGATTTAACTGGTTCAAATTGACTGTCAGTGCCGATGTCCCCGGTGCAACCGCGGCGGCGGCCGCCAATGCGGACATATCCTTGTCCGCGATGTCGGCTGATATTGAAATGCTGCGCACGCGCGACAGGTCACCACGCCCCATACTGGTCATAATAACACGTACAGAAAAGTAGGTTGCCAAAACAATGGCAACGATAAAATAAACCCAAAACCAAATTGTCCGTTTCATACCGGCAATTATATCACAAAAAGGTGGGTTTTGAAAGCGTGTGCCTTAAAAATAAAAATCAACTGGCACGCAATAAATAACCGCGTCTAAACATGCACTTGCGATATGCACCGACGGTTTTAGATGTTGTGTTGCGTGGCACGGACAGCAATGAACGCTGGCTGGTGTCCTTGTACTCGTTCGATTGGAATGTCACCCACAGGCCGTCCCAGTCGGGCATTTGGCCACTCTGATTTGGGGCCAGCAATTTTGAAATACGGCTGCGTGGCATATACGATGGCTTGTTCACGCCCAAGCATGCCTTGTGATCACGGACGAACTGTTCCATCGTGACGGCTTCGTTTTCCCAATTCAAAACAGTTGCGTCATCAATATTGCCACGATTTGGCGATGCACATGCCGCGACAGTTGCTATTAAAATCAGGTATATAAATCTCATGCAATGCATTATAATTTATTTGCGTTGATGGGGCAATAGTTTTTATAATAGGGAAAAATGGAGCAAGAGAATAACATGGCAATAACAGTTGCAAATTTTATAAAACTGGCAAATTTTTACAACCAGATGACAATGATGATGTCGGCCATCTGTGTGGAAAAGGGCGGTATTGCGATTGAAAACTATGTTGGACGTTTTTTTGCGGCGGACACGTTGGAATTTGTTGCAGAATATGGACGTCGTCTGATGGCGGACAAAAAACATGAATTGACGCCGGAAATTATTTCGGTGATAAATCGATTTAATGAAAACTATGCGCGGGTCAAAGATTTGACAACACCGACACAGAAACCGATTTATGAAATGACACTGGCAGAATTTGAAAGATTGATGAATATCTGATATTGTGCAGTGCAGCAAAGGAGAAAGGCGGAATGAAAATAATCGATAATTGGTTGGGCAAAATGCTGGGGGCGGCGTGCATGTGCATGGCGTTGGTGGCGTGTGTCCAAAACAACGATGAAGAACCGCAGTATGACACGGTTACGGTTGTTGATAATTTGGTCATTGATGAAAATTCTGTGCCTATTTTCCCGAAAAAGGCGGCATTGACCACCGATACGGCGCGACGCTTTTCGTTGGATTTGCCAAAGCGGTGCGAGGTCAACTGGGACAATCAAACGGTTGTGTCGGTTGTGCCCGAAGAAAAAATTGAAATGGTGCGTCTGAACACCGGTGATGCATTACCAGAATTGGCGGTGTCAGATTACGAATTTCGCGATTTGACGGTTAAACGTGCGCTGGAAAAACTGTTAGATGGGTCAGATATTGCGGTTGTTGCTGACGAAGAAATGTATGAAAAAATATCAGGGTCTATTTCCGCAGGAACGCTGGCCGATGCGGTTGAACTGATGGCGAAAATGGGGCGCGCGTATTATTCATATGATGCGGACGCGGGTGAAATTCATTTGACGCATCGTGCAAAGTGGTTGGTTAAAATGCCACACGATCAATCGATTATTATGGCGTTGATTGATGCGATGCGTGGCGCAGATGTGCGCAACCTGTTGGTGGACTGGAATGACAAGACATTGGTGTTCGAAGGCAATTACCAGACCGAGCGTGAGGTTTCCAGAATCATCGCCGACATTGCGTCGAAAAAATATATGTTGGCGTGGGATATTGATGTGTATCGTGTGTATCCGCGCACGGACAATCCGATTGTTTGGATGAATATGTTGCCGGCGTTTGGTGAAAATAATATTAAAATGTCAATCCCAGGGGTGGTTGGACGTGCGCTGGTCGTCAGTCCAGAGGTGAATACAAAAACATTGCAAGAATTTTTGTCGCAACAGGCGAATGTTGTTCTGATTTCGCGTGGGCAATTTGTGATTCCAAATGGTTGGCAATCGCGTTTTGATATTGGCCAATGCAGCAAGGAAGAACGCCTAGAAACAGACCTGATTGTCGGGGCAACGGGTAAATATGGTGATTTTGGTGGTCGTAATAAAATTGATGCTAAAATTGTTTTGCGCACCAGCAATGGTGAACTGACATCATTTAATATTCCGTCCAGTGTTGGTGACAACTATGTGATAATTGGTATTCCAACGCATTCGTTTGTAACGACGCCTGAAACGTTGATTTCACCGTTTGCGGAATTGGTGGTATTTATGTCGCCACGTATTATTTCGATTGTTGATGCTGCACAAATTCCATCGGGTGAAATGACGCCACTGGTTGGTGATGCGTTGCGTGCGTTTTTAAGTGAATAAGGTTGAAAGTATGTTGTTTTCAAAACTGGAAAGAAAAATCGCATTCAGATATCTGGCCGCCAAGAAGCGCGGTTTTGGTTCTGTGATATCGTGGGTGTCGTTGATTGGTATTACGCTGGGCGTTGCGACATTGATTGTTGTGATGTCGGTGATGGGCGGATTTCATGAAACATTACTGTCGCGTATTGTTGGTATGAATGGTCATGTCGTTGTTTATCACCAAGATGGCGCGATTACCGATTACGATTATCTGATTGATAAAATGCAACAGAACAAGGTTGTTGCCGCGCATGCAACCGGCATTGTCCCGATTGCCGAAGGGCAGGTTATGGCAACCGCCGGTGGTAATAATACTGGCGCAATGGTGCGCGGGATTCGTATGACGGATTTAGCGGCCAAGACCGAGACCGGCACAAAAATATATGGTAAAAAATTATCAGAAATTCATGATGGCGAATTGGTGGCGGGTGCGTCACTGGCGCGCAGTTTGCGTATCGGTATGGGTGACAAGGTGTCGTTGGTATCGGCGTCGGGTGCAACACCAACACCATTTGGTACAATGCCACGCATTATGGCATATCCGGTGATGTCATCATTCTTTATGGGAATGTACGAATATGATTCCGGATATATATTTATGCCACTGGAAACCGCCCAGAAATATTTGAATATCGGAAATGCGGTAACGCATATTGACCTGTTCTTGCGTAATCCCGAAGATACCACCGCCGTACGCGATGCGTTGGCGCGTCTGTTGCCAGATGGATTTGTTGTGCGCGATTGGCGTGAATTAAATCGCGGTTTTGTTGGCGCATTACAGGTTGAGTCAAATGTAATGTTTTTAATTCTGATGCTGATTGTGATTGTGGCGGCATTTAACATTGTGTCGTCGTTGGTCATGTTGGTCAAAGATAAAAACAAAGACATTGCGGTACTGCGCACGTTTGGTGTGTCGCGTAGATCCATGATGAAAATATTTGTTCTGTCGGGGACAAGTATTGGTGTGATTGGCGCGTTCTTTGGCACGGTATTAGGCGTCGTTGTTGCGATTTATATCGAACCAATACGTCAATTCTTTCAATGGGTAACAGGGCGCGATTTGTTCCCATCGGAATTGTATTATTTGTCGGAATTGCCGTCGAAACTGGTGCCGTCAACGGTTATTGGAATTGCGGTGCTGGCGATTGCGCTGGCGTTTTTGGCAACGCTGTATCCCGCATGGAAGGCGGCGTCCACCGACCCCGTTGATGTATTGCGAAATGAATAGAAAAGGAAAAATCTGATGGCAAATATTTTAAGTTCTTTATCACGTGTACGCAAATCAGATGTTGTCCTGTCGGTGCGCGATATTAAAAAGACATTCATAGAGGGTGGCCAGCCGTTACATATTTTGCGTGGCGGTGGGTTTGATTTACATCGTGGTGAAATTATCGCATTGGTTGGCCCGTCGGGCAGTGGTAAATCCACATTGTTGCAATGTGTTGGGTTGTTGGACAAACCAACAGGGGGCAGCATTTTGCTGGATGGTGTTTCTACGTCGCGTATGGACGAAGAAGCACGCACGATTTCACGTCGCCAGAAAATCGGATTTGTGTACCAGCGGCATAATTTGCTGTCTGACTTTACCGCGTTGGAAAATGTTATGTTGCCAATGTTGGCAAATGGTATGGACGAAAATTCTGCAAATGCGCGCGCAATGAAACTGATGCGGGTGGCAAATGTTGCACATCGTGCGTCGCACCTGCCGGGGGAAATGTCGGGTGGTGAACAACAGCGTACGGCGGTGGCGCGCGCGTTGGCAAATAATCCAGAAATTCTGTTGGCGGACGAACCCACGGGCAGTTTAGACCCCGCACATGCGACCGCTGTATTTGAATTGTTATTGGATTTGGTGCGCAAGAATAAGATGGCAATGTTGTTTGTTACGCATGATATGAATCTGGCATCGCGCGCAGACAGCAGAATCACAATCCAAGACGGAATCGTAAAATAATAAAAACCAGAGAGCAGAGGGAGAGAACCAAATGAAAAAAGTACAGTCAAAGAAAACACAATCGAAAAAGACGGTCGCGGCTGCGCCTGTATGCACCGTGCCAGCATCGCGCAAGGTATGGGGTGTGATTGCGTTGGCGGGGCTGTTTGCGTGTGGGTATATTCTGGGTGGAATTATGGCCAAACCAGACAATGCGCAACGCGCAACTGAATGCCCCACTGCACAAGAGATGACGATTGTTGAAAACCCAGAACCGATTGCGACATGCACACGCATTGAACAGTTGTTGGAACAACAGTTGACCCCCGAAGATTCACAGGGGTACGAAAAACATATGTATAATGCCGAAATATATAATCGTCTGGCGGACAATGGGTGTGCGGAACACAGCGATAAATATCGTGCAATGGCGGTGCGTGAAACACAAATTGCCGTTGCGCTGATGCCGGTTGAAGAAATGTCAGAATATGATGTCGAAGAAGTTGTTGATACATATAAAAAGGCGAAAATGCAGGCCGCCGCGCAACAGGTGATTGACAAGTTGCAACAGGCATCAGAGCCCGCGATTGATTTTATCTTGAAACTGGAAAAAATATTGGAGGACTGATTCCATGAAAACAATACTGACCACAATATTTGCTGTTGTGTTATGTATGCCGGCGTTTGCCGATGACGCGACCACGAATGTTACAGAACGCACAACATGCGTTGATATGCAGGCCCAGATTACAGAAATGTCTGCGAATGAAAATATGTCTGATGCAGATGCGACAAAGTTGTCTGAATTGCGCACGAAATATCGTAACACATGTATGCGTCGCGCGGGCGCGGCGCGTGGCAGCCGCACAATCGCCAATGCGCGTTTGAAAAATGTGTCGGATGCGTCCGCAAATACCACCAACAGTGCGCCTGAACAAATAACCGCACCCGCGTGTGATGCGCCGGACGAATATGGTTGCTGTCCAAATGAAACATTTTCAACGGTTGATGGTGTGCAATATTGTTGCCAGAACGATGGCGATATCTGCTTTGTGCCAATGGTGGTGTTAAAGGAAGAAAAGCCTGCCGCCCCTGAAAAAACAGCCGAAGAAATCGCTGCTGAAATCAAAAGCAATATTGCCAAGGGATTGTGTGGTGACGGCACAAAGCCGAATAAATACGGTTGCTGTGGCGATGAACAATTCAAAGATTTGGGTGGTTCGTTTGCATGTTGCCCAAAGAGCGGGGGGGATTGTTTCCCACCGATAGAGACCAAATCAGATCGTGGTGAAAATACAGGTGTAATCGTAGAACGCTGATTGAATAAGTAACGCCCGCCGCTGTGGTGGGCGTTTATACATTGGGACGAAAATATGTTCAGAATATTTGAAAACTGGTATCGTTGGGTACGCTTTTATATACGCAAAATTTTTTGTGGGAAAAAATCGGCAACCAAGGATTACCTGCGTCGGTATTTGTATGTCACTAAAATGGTGCAGGGTATGCCGCAACATCAAATTCCAAAGTGCAATTTGACGGTTCCGCCGGTCAACCGCGTGTGGACAATGTGGCTGCAAGATGAACGTCCAGATTTTATTCAAATGGGATTGAATTCTATATTTTGCTTTTACCCGCAAGCGGTAATTATTACTGAGAAAAATGTGTCACAGTATTTGGATATTCCGGCGCATATTATGGATAAATATCGTCGCGGAATTATTGAACCTGCACATTTTTCGGACTATGTGCGGGTGGCATTGTTGGACATGTATGGTGGCACGTGGATTGATGCGTCGTGTCTGATGATGGACAAAATACCGAACTTTATTATGAAACAGACGTTTTTCATATTGCAAAATCCGAACAAGAAAGATGTATCTAATTTCTTTATTCACGCCGCACCGAACAACTATTTCATACGTTGTATACGTGTTTTTCTGGAAGAGTATTGGCGTCACGAACGCAGGGCGATTGATTACTTTTTCTTTCATTGGTTTGTGACGGTGTTGTTTACATATCACCCGTGGTGTCACCGTATTTGGTTCAGCCAGATTCCATATCTGAACAGTAATGTAAAGTATTTTTCGTACTTCTTGGGGCGCGCCGCTGATATGGACGCGTGGCGGTATTTGTCGCGCACATGCTTCATATACAAAATTCATCGGCGCAGCGAGTTTGCAAAAAAGCAACCGAACAGTTGGTATTATTTCTTGTTAAATATGTATCGTGCACATGCGTTGCCGCACCCAGGGGGCGATGCATCGGCGGCTGGTGCGCCGGTGTTTCAAACCGTGTACGAAACGGGGGCGGCCGACATCACACCGCCAAATGGCGTGCCAGAATAAACACTTGCGTTTTTTGAAATATGATTTATAATAGGCACGCTTTAATTTGTTGCGGGCATAGTACAAAGGCTAGTATGCAAGCCTTCCAAGCTTGAAATGCGGGTTCGATTCCCGCTGCCCGCACCAAGAATTTTCACCACAGCGAAAGCAAGGGCTGAAAATTCATTGTCGCGGCGTAGAATAACGAAGCCGGACAAACAGAGATTGGGCGTGCGCCGGAGTTGGAGAGCCGGGGCAGACTGTAAATCTGTTGGCTTAAGCCTGAGCTGGTTCGAATCCAGCCACTCCCACCAGAAAATACCGACCCGTTGTGGTCGGTGTTTTTATTGCCCGAATTTGGGCGATTGTGCGGCCTGCACATATTTTGTATGTATGGCGAAATAGCCCAAAAATACCGATATACATACAATCGGCATTTCGGGAACTGGAGATTCTGTTATAGATTGTTTTGAATATTGAATAACTTATCCACACTGCATTGCATGGTGCCGGACATAATTGCATTGACGGTGTCCGGGTGCATATAGGCCAGTTTCAGGTGACGATAAACACTGCTTTCTGATGTGTTTTCCATTTTGGCGATTGATTTATAATCACCGCATTCTTCATACATTTTGCGATATTTAAATGCGCGTGCAAATGCCCGCACAACCAGATGATTGTTATCGCTTATGCTGATTGCGGCGGATTTCCCAGCGTTATAATCATTTCGTTTGTTATATCGTTGCATGATGAATTCGCGTCTTACTATTATACTTTTGTCGCCAATGACGTAATCCATTTTGTTTTGATTTTCGTTTGTAAATTCTGTGTTTATGAATTCCTTTATATCTGCATTTTGGTCAATAAACAGCGTCAGCCTGTTTTCGGAATAAATGACTTTTTGTAAGATTCGTCTGATAAAATCGCGCTTGGTCGGAAATGGTAAATTTGAAAAATCTATGTGTTTTAATGCGTTGCCAAAATCGCTGTGGATTCGTTCCAGATTGGCATTCATAAATTCATCAATGATATTTATAACAATTTCGTCCACTGGGGATGACTGAATATATAAACCAGGGATTGCATAATAATATTTGGTTTGTTTATTCTGTTGTCGCGTCTGTTGGTTTGTGAATTTTATGCCATCATCATTAAATAATTTTCCGGTCAGCAGGTTGGGGGCGTTGTGTGAATTCCCAATCTTGCCATTTGTGTTGTTGCGCAGTGCCGCTTGAACGCGGTTAAATAATTCCGTTGCGATAATGGCGGTATGTTCGCCTGGTGCTGATGTTTTTGCTGATTTACACTCCATAATTCCAATATAGATTTTATCGTGCAACAGGTTTAACAAGGTTTGATTTTGAAATGGTCGACCGCCACGGATCTTTCCAGTTTTGGTTGTCCACTGTTTGTTGTGAATATTATTGGAGTTCGCAAATTTCTTTAATAGGGTGACAGATTGCAGTTCCAAGTATTTGTTAAACAGTAATTTTACTGTGCCTGCTTCAGTTTTATTTACAACCAATTTTTTATTTATGATATCGTATCCCAGGCGTGGATTTCCGCCGACCCAGATTCCTTTGGCTTTGCTGGCTCGTATCTTGTCTCGTACGCGTTCACCGGCCACTTCGCGTTCAAATTGTGCGAATGATAGCAACATATTTAATGTCAATTTCCCCATAGAATTGGAAGTATCAAATGACTGGGTGATGGACACGAAATTTACGCCATATTTTTCAAAATATTTCATCATGTTGTGAAAATCCAGAATTGAACGCGACAGGCGATCAACCTTGTACACAACAACCGTGTTTATTAAACCGTGTGCCATATCGTCCAGCATTTGTTTTAATGCGGGCCGTTCCATGGTTCCGCCAGATATCGCCGCATCGGTATATGTTTTGCAGTATTTCCATCCGTTAAATGATTGTGACGCGATATATGCCAGGCATGATTCTTCCTGGTTTTGCAGGGAGTTAAATTCCATGTCTAACCCGTGTTCTGTGGATTTTCTAACATAAATCGCGCACTTATTGATTGACATTTTTATTCCCTGGGGTTAGTCCAAAGAAGTCTGGACCAGATATTTTAATTCCGGTAATTTCGCGTGCTATGCCGGATAAACTGTGGTATGATTTCCCGTTATACGCGAATACATTATTGTCGCCGACCGTTATGATATGTTGTTTTCCACGAAATATTTTGGTAATGATCGTGCCAGACCCCAGGTTATATTTATTACGATAAACATGGGTTAAACAAGCGTCAGGATTGTTCATATATTTGCGAATTTTTACCATATGTTTTGGCAATATTCGCAGTTTTAATCGGTCGCATTGCATGTAATACCACAGTGCTGTATTTTGCCGGCGAAATGGGTGGGGCGAGTATTTTGCCCATAATCGCTGTCGGTCAGCAAATGGCAGGCGTTTTAACTCTACCAAACTCTGCGGCAGTTTTGTGAAACTTGACATATGTACTCCTTTGTAATGTCGTCCAATTACCGCTCTAAAGAAGCAAGAAGTCAAGTTAATAAAGACGGTATATAATATAAAAATATTGAGATTTGTATGTATATATGATACCATTCACATCGCAAAATAGAGCGAGAAACATCAATGGCGTTTACTTTTTTAAAACCTTCAAATAGAGAATATGTTGATACACCAAAGAGAAATGTCAAAAAGGTAGGCGCGAGTATTGTATCACAAATTAAATTTGACAAGTTTTTTTTAGAAAAACTTCTTAGTAAGTTAACTGTTGGAAATGGTAGGTCAATCCATCTTAATGCTATACCTGGTAGAAATCATACAAGATTGGATTTGTTTGATTTGTCTGTTGGTGAAGAAAACAAAAGTAGCACTCTTGCTGGTAGTTTTTTGGAAAGCCTTTTGACAAAACCGAAATTTAAATTTTCTATATCGTGGGATGAAAAATCCCAGACTAAAATGTCAGAAGATGAAAAGAGCAAATTGTTTGACGTTTCTAGAAAGTTAGACAATATCGTCGCAGATAACGAAGACATGTATCTGGAAACAGGTTTAAAGAATTTTGGTTTTGGATATCCTCTGTTAGTAAAGCCGGATAAGAAAGACCCTAAAAAAATAATCATAGCTCCAATATTTATATGGTCTTTGGATATAGAAAAATCAAACAGAAGAAATGAGTGGTTTATATCAAAAACGGAAGATAGTCCTATCAAAGTTAATGAATTATTGGTATCGCATATAGAAAATGATGAAAAAGTAGTATTACCAAAATTAACAAATGATGAATTGGATGACGGGGTTTTGTCTGAAGATGAGATAATAGCTTATGTTAATAACCTTAATAAAGGTTTAGGAATCAAAGAAGACATAACTAATATTTCTTTACAAAAGTGTCCAGAAAATAAAGAGAAGGTAGAAAAAATAACTAGTGGAACCGCTTGGGTTCAGTGGAGCGGTGTGTTTGGATTGTTTAGGTCGCAAAAGGAGCCTATAATCGAAGCAACAAGAGAATTATTAGAAAATGTAGATAAATTTAATTCAGAAGAATTGACTATTGAGCCATTTCAGACTAGCACAACTACCTCTTTTGAAGTTGACCCAAGCCAAAGAGAAATAATAGATACATTAAATTCTGATGAGTTCAAAATTATTCAAGGGCCTCCGGGAACTGGTAAATCTCAGGCTATTTCTGCAATTATTTCAAATGCGTTGGCGAATGGCGCAAAGACATTGGTTGTTTGCGAGAAGAAAACAGCATTGGATGTTCTTGTAAAAAATTTAGAATCTAAAAAATTAGATTGTTTTTGTGCAGTAATAGACGATGTTGTAAAAGACAGAAAAAGCATTGTTGAAAAGGCACGTAGAATATATGATGGGGATGGTTATTCTCATAATTTGTATGGCTTTGATGAAGGGGTTTTTGAACAAAAATATAACCAATTTATAGAGCTTAGAGATTCTGTTAACGCATCGTATAAAGAGTCTAGTAAGCCTATTTTTGCTGGGAAAAATTGGAAAGATTTAGTCGGTGAGTATTTGAGATTTTCTAAAAATCCAGAATTTGAATCAACTAAGAATGATTTTGGAAACTTTAAGTTTACGTTTACTGAAGATGCTTTAAATGAATATTTAAATATTATCAAAAAGGGAGCATTACTGTTTTCCTATATAAAAGATACGAATAGTTCGTATTTTAAATATATAGATTTTGATGATTTCGCGGATGTGATAAACATAAAGCAAAAGAAGGAAATAGAGAAAAAATTAAACGATTCGATATCTTTTATAGAAGAGTTCGATGCATATGTGAAAAAATCTAATTTTGAATGTAATGACGTATCAATAGTTTCTAATAAAGAGTGTATTGAAGAAAAGATAGCGTATCTTGAGTCAATAGAGCCAATTTATAAGGATATAAAAAAGTTATATAAAAATGAATTAACGCCAAATGAGATAGAAGCTTTAAATGTATTATTTAGTGCATTTAATGAAAAGGCAGAATCTCTTGATGTTGAAATAGATTTTGATGATACGGCTGTTGAAAAAACACAACTTTTAAGTAATATTTTAGACAATATTACCTTGATAAAGGAAAAATATAAGCAAGGTAATGATTTGTTGGGAGAGAATTTTGATATAGGGAAATTTGGTATATTTAATAGATTGTTTTCTAAGAATGTTTCTGAGGCATATGATATTTTAATAACCATCAAACGGTTGTTGGCTTCTGTGCAGTCAAATGTTTCTCAATATAACAAATATCAAGAACTGGATAACAAATTAGGAAAATGGAAAGAATACATCGATTTAAAAACGTTATTAAAAGATATGTCTATTTTAGAGAAAAAAGTAAGGTCTCAGCAAAGCAAAATATATAAAAATTTAGATGGAGCATATAAGGCGTTAGTTGAATGCAATTTGACGTTTGCGGAGCATAAAAATGAGTATAAAAATATAATTGATTGTAAAAATCGTATAGATTCTTTAAAGCACGATATTGTTAAACAGTTCCCGTTAATTAATGACGATTTACAACATTTTTCTGATATTAAAGAGTGTAAATTAATGTTTAATAACGTGTTGTCATCTTTGTTTGATTTGAAAGACAATATGGATAAAATTGAAGATTATAACACATGGGTAAAGTTTGAAAAAGCCAATCGAAGCTTGATGGACATCTTAGAAACAGTCAATGTTGATAATTGGGAAAATACATTTCTTGCTTCATATTATTATTATATGTTGTTGGATTTTGAATCAAAAACAAAGATAAGATTTCATAAAAACGACACGAATTTGAATTTGTTAAAGAGTATTTATAGTGATTTAGAAAAGCAGAATTTGAAGCGTACATTTAGTATGTGGGACGAAAGAATACAAAATGCAATGACAAGGTTAGATGACAAATATGGTTTTAAAGCATTATTTGCATTAAAGAAAAATCAAAAATTTGGGAAAAGGTTATCTCTAAAACAGATTATTGATAAAGATTTTGCTTCTTTTACGACAATTTTCCCTGTTATTTTAGTAAATCCAATTGTAGCTAATACATTGTTTAAATTGGAGCAGGGGTCTTTTGATTTGGTTATTTTTGACGAAGCCAGTCAATTAAGAATAGAAGATGTTTATACGGCAATGATAAGAGGAAAGTATAAAATAATTGCTGGAGATCAACACCAAATGCCGCCTTCTAATTATTTCCAAACTGGTTTAGACGGGAATAATGGTGGTAATACAGACGGAAATATGCTTGTAAATGCACAACTTGATGCAGAATCCTTGTTGGTATTTGCAGAAAATTTAAAATATAAAAATATGTCATATTTAGATTTTCATTATCGTTCAAAGCATCCTGCTTTAATCAACTTTTCTAATGCTGCATTTTATGGTGGTAATTTGTGTCCTTTGCCAGTCGTTGGAAAAGATTATAACCCAATAGAAATAAGAGAAGTAAGTGGTATTTATAGTTCCGGAAAAGCAAGCAACATTAATCCAAAAGAAGCAGTAGAGGTTATTTCTATCCTTAATGAAATAAAACCGAATTCGGATGGCACAATGCCATCTGTTGGAATAGCAACATTTAATATACATCAGAGAAATTGTATAAAAACATTGTTATATGAAACATCATATAAAGATGAAGCTTTTAAAGATAGATTTGAAAAATTGCAACAAGCGGGGCTTTTTGTTAAAAATCTAGAAAATATTCAGGGCGATGAAAAGGATATCATTATAATATCTACTACATTTGGGCCAGATGAATCAGGAAAGTTTTATCAACGTTTTGGATCTATATTGACAGATAATGGATACAAATTGTTAAATGTTTTGATAACAAGAGCAAAAAGTAAACTGTATGTTGTAACGTCCATTCCAAAAAAGGCATATTCAACATACAAGGAACTGTTAGACAGGTCGCATGAAAATAATAGGGCAGCCATATTTTATGCTTATATTGCATATGCAAAAGCCGTTTCTGATGGTGATAAAGCAACTGTGGAAGATATATTAAGTCAATTGTGTAAGTATAGCTACGATATACGGAGAAGTGGCACAACAACGATTGTTGAAGATTCGTCGCAACCAACAATGGAGGGACTTACTGAATCTGTTTTTGAAGAAGAAGTATATAATGAATTACTTAAATTTATAGATAAAAAACACATACATTTACAATATCCTGTTGGTGGGTATAGACTTGATTTTATGTTAGAAGTAAACGGTCATAAAGTAGCTTTAGAGTGCGATGGGAAGGCATATCATAATACAGATCAGGCATATGCAGCAGATATGCATAGGCAAAAATGGATAGAAAATCATTTTGGGTTTGAGTTTTATAGAATCTGGTCAACGAATTGGTTTGAAGAAAAAGATAAAGAAGTAATGAAGTTGAAAAGATTTATAGCGTCTTTAAAATGAAAATGTATCATTTTTAATGAGATGTAATGTTTTGCGGAAATTAAAACCCAAGGTGCATGAGTTGTGTAGATAATAAAAAAAGATGTTTTTAGTGTAAAAATATCCTAGGCGAACTAGAGGTATGCGAATTTGGGTTGTTTTAGTATTCTCGTATCCGGGCGATTTCTATGTTTTGTATGTTTAAGTTGTTCATAAAACACTCCTTATAAGTTTTTTATCGGTCCTAAAATTTTTTAGGGACCTCTATATATAAGGGAAAATGAAAGTTTACTCGTGGCACAGCCATGAAAAATGCTTCACTTCCCTTCTTATAAAGCGTCCTTAAAGTTTATGTGTTCAGGTAGGTCTGTTAATATAGGAAAATGACAAAAGATATCCCTGATATTAAGAAAATAATTCCCTGTTTTGTTGTATAGGGAATTTTTGGAAATTTTGTTGGTTTTTGTGGGTGTAATACAACCATAAGTTGTATTAGTTGGGCCTTTATATGACGTTTTTTATAAAAATTCCCTGATAATCCCTGTTCTGGGGTAATTCTTGGTAGGAGATTTTGTATGTCTGAATATCGTGAGTAAAGTGCGCCCCACCAAAATAAAAACACCCGACGCGCGGGTGTTTTTATTTTGGTGATATGTGGTGTTGAATTGGAAGCACGCAATCATTTGATTGCCGGTTCGACTATGAGTTGTTGTGTGGCGCGGTGTGTGCGCCGCGGAACACAACATACGAATGCCCCGCAGTCCCACGCCCCCGTGTGGGCGAGGGAATCAGCCACTCCCACCACTAAAATACCCGCCATTTGGCGGGCGATTTTATTCTGATATTTCCACACTGTCGATATACGTGCGGTCAACGGATTCCAGTTTTACTGGTTCGTAATCCGTGGCGGCGATGGGTTCGCTGTCATCTTCGGGCAGGACGGTTATATTTTCCTGCTGTACGGGCGCGGCAGGGTGCGTAATATTTGCACCAAATGTTTTTGATTTATATGTGCCGCGCAGGCGTTCTGGGATGCGAATATAATCCATTGGATTTATGCCGTCTGATTCCAATGCCATCGCGGCGGCAGGCGCGATGTGACGCTGTTCAATATTATATATTGGACGAATAAAGTTTTGTGGTGCGGCGCGCACAACCGTTGCATCGCCTGTGCCGTTTAATTGCATGATGCGCAATGCGCGTTGGCTGTCGCCATTTGGCATCAGACGGAACAGGCCGTCTGTGCCGACATAACCACTGGGGTCAAGCAGGTATGCCGCATTGGATTTCTGTGAATACATCATTCCCATGGCCAAATTTGCGGCGTCGTAACCAAATGCCGCCAAGTGCGATGGGGCGTTACCCGCAACGCGTGAATATACATCTGTGAATGTTGCAGACATTTCTGGCAATGCGGCGAATTTTGCGCCCGACATTGTTATATCAGATGTAATGTTTGAACCGTCCCACATGGCCGTGCCATACATGCGTGCATCGCGCGCTGCAACACCATAATAGCGCAAGAATGATGCGATACTGGTTGTATCGGCCGCACCCCCAAGGAACAAAATACCATCGTATGGAATTGTGCCCAGTGTGTCGGACTTTGATATCTTTTCCAGTTGAATTTCCAATGATGATTTTTCAATCGCGGTCAGGCGTTCGCGTGTCAAGATATCAGACAAGATTTCGCGCGCGCGTGTGTTTGCCGCGGTGCGTGCCGCGTTCATAGATGCGGCGGCCGCTGCGTCTTTGATTGAATCAGAATTACCGGATGTGTAATAGAATATGCCAATCAAATCCATATTATAAATTGATGCGGCATTCTTTGCCGTGCCCGCCATCAGGCGACCGGACGCCGTATCGGGGGCCAAGATAATAAATTTCTTGATGCCGTCCGCTGACATTTCGGTGGCAATCGCCTCTACACTGTTTGTGGGCATCAGGTTCATTGTCATAACGCCGTCGCCCAATGCGGTTGCGTCCGATGTAAATGACAAGACCGGCATTTCCATTGGTTTTGTTGCACGAACAATGCGCGCGTCGCCCGCAAAGACCGGCCCGATTACGATTTCGGGACTTTCCATCAATGCCTCTGAAATTGCGCCATCGCGTGCGGTGTCATAGAATGCGACAGACATACTCTGGGGTGCGCTTTGCAGTGTGGCGATTTCAATAGATGTGCGGATTGCACGGCCCGTTGCCGCGTTTTCGCCCGACAATGGTAACAGTACCGCCACGCGGTGATTATCGGTTGCGTTGTCTGAAAATCCGCCGTATTGCATCTGTGATGGTGCGCCAGCCACGTCCGTGCCGTAATCGGTTGACCAATCGCGACTTGTGTAATCACCACTGCATCCCGCCAGAATCAATCCCAGCGTACAAAAGCCAAAAAATCTGTTCATAAACATTGAAAAATCCGTTCTGTTTGGTATTATTTTACTATAAAAGGATTACGAATGCAAACAGGGCTTTATGTTGTTGGAACGCCGATTGGAAATTTGTCTGATATGTCGCCACGCGCGATAGAGGTTTTGCAGAACGCGGATTTGATTGCCGCCGAAGATACGCGTGTGTTTGGCAAATTGGCATCGCATTTTGATATTAAAACCCCACGGGTTGCATGCCATGATCATAATGAACGTGATGTTGTGCCGGAACTGATTGAAAAATTGCGGGGCGGGGCGACAATTGCGGCCGTGTCTGACGCGGGGATGCCGGCGGTGTCTGACCCAGGGTTTAGATTGGTTCGTGCGGCACGTGCGGCGGACATTCCGGTCTTTGTTGTGCCGGGGCCAACAGCATTTGTTTCTGCGCTGGTGCTGTCGGGATTTCCATCAGACAGATTTACGTTCTGTGGTTTCTTTGATGAAAAGAAATTACGTGATGATAACAAAATTCGTCATACGATTATTTATTACGAGAGTCCTAATCGCATTATGGCAACCATTGCGGCGTTGGCGCGTGTTATGCCCGAACGCCAGATTGCAATCGTGCGCGAAATTACCAAGATTCACGAGGAAACCATTATCGGATATCCTGCGGATTTGGTGGGGATTGAACCACCGCGTGGTGAAATTGTGATTGTTGTTGCGCCCGCGCCTGAACACAAGATGACGGACGATGAAATTACCGAAATTGTAAATGACATTGCGGGCACATCTATGAAATCTGCGGCGGCAGATTTGGCTGCGCGCACCGGTATTTCCAAGAAAGAGGCGTATCGCCGCCTGTTGGACAAAGGGGACACGCATGATTAGATTTGTTGGTGGTTTTGAAACGGTTGCGTCATTGCCACGTACCCAGTTCCCAGAATATGCGTTTATTGGGCGCAGTAATGTTGGTAAATCGTCGCTGATAAATGCGGTTGTCGGGCAAAATGTTGCGCGTACATCAAATACCCCTGGGCGGACACAGACAATCAACTTATTTAACTTGGACGATCGTGCAATGATTGTTGATTTGCCGGGGTACGGTTATGCGCGCGCGTCACGTGCGGACGCAATGCGGTGGCTGGCCCGATTGGAAGAATACCTGATGACACGCAAGTTGGCGCGTCTGTATATATTGATTGATTCGCGAATTGGTGCGCGTGCGTCTGATTTGGATTTAATGGATTTCTGTGATGCGCATGGTATCGGGTATCAGGTTGTTATGACCAAAAAGGACAAGCGCGTTCGCGAAGAGCAGCAGCACGCATTGTCACACGAAAATCATCCCGCAATGATGGCAGAAATTCTGGAAACATCGGCCGAAAAGAAATTTGGGTTAGAGGCCATAAGGGCGCAAATTGGAATCAAATAAAAATATCTTTTGTGCAACAAATCCTGCGAAGATGTCAGATGCGCTGTGGCATGTGTTATCTGCGTCGGGTGTGGATTTATCGCGTATGTTGATATTTTTGCCCAGCCGTCGCGCCGTGCGCACGGTGGAAAAAATGCTGGCGGAAAAATCGGGTGGGGCGGTGATTTTGCCGGAACTGGTCGCATTGGGCGAAGGTGCACCTGACGAGGTTGATGATGATATTGCGTGTGACACAATTTCAAATATGGCGCGCGTCGTTATGCTGGCAAAATTATTGGCCGCCGACGCCAGTATAAAAAATATTACAACGGCATTGCCGGTGGCGCGCGATTTGGTGCGTATGACGGACTATCTGGAAAACGAAGGGGTGGACGCCAGTACGATTGATTGGAATGCGCTGGTCGGCGACGAATATGCAGCGCATTTTCAGCACAAGGCGAAATTACTGGAAATTATCACACGTGTGTTGCCGGCGTACTATGCGGGGCGACCGACCCAGACCGCCGCGCGCAATGCCGCGATACGTGGTTGGACGGCGCATCTGAACGATTATGATTTGGTTGTTGTATGTGCATCAACCGCCAGTGTACCCGCAACCGCGGATTTAATGCGTGCGGTGGCGCGTGCGCCACATGGGCGAATAATTTTGTCTGGTAAATATTCTGGGACTGAGGGCGATTTAGTGCGCGCGACGCATCCGTATAATGCCGAGTATAAATTTCTGGCATCATTGGGATTGGCGGAATCAGATGTGCAACCGATTGATGTCGGCGCGTCACCGATTGATTTCTTGAACTATGCATTCAGCAATAATCCACAAATCCCAGATGATGGTGCGATGGTGCGTCATTGTCATTTGATTGAATGCGCCCGCGAAAGTGAAGAGGCCGCCGTTGTTGCGGAAATTGCATCGCGCGCGACGCATGAAAACAAATCTGTTTTAATTATTACGCCCGATGCGGCGGGTAACCAGCGTGCGGCATTTGCATTGCGTGCGTGTGGGATTGATGCGGACTTTTCAGGGGGCATTTCCGGTACAATGACAAATACCGGTCGCGGTATTCTGAATGTATTTTCAGATTGGATTGATGCGGGTGACAATGCGACGTTTGAACGGTTGTATGCGGCGGCGGACGGTAACTTGTTTGAAATGATTGTGCGCATGGTGGACGAAAATCGTGACATGTTTGCACCGGCGTTTGATATATCTGATGCGGCATCAATGCAAATTTGGGCGGCGATAAAGAATATGTCTGATTGTATTCGCGATGCCGATATAAAATTATCATTGTCTGATGCGTATGCTTTTTTAACAGATGCGATTTCCGGCGTATCGGTGCGTGGCGCGATGAACAGTGCGGCGCGCGTGGTTGTTTTGGGGACAATCGAATCACGTATGCAGACCGCCGATGTTGTGATTTTAACCGGCTTGAACGAGGGGATGTTTCCCGCGCGCGGTTTTGAGAACGCATGGTTGCCCGTACGTTTGGCGACGCAGATTGGATTGCCATCTGCCGACAGAAAGGTTTCTTTGCAGGCGTTGGATTTTATGAATCTGTCGTGTGGGGCGGATGTGTATTGGACACGCAGTGGCGCGTCCGGTGGTGTTCAGACGGCGGAATCGCGTTTTATATCACGCGTGCGTGCACGTGGTGGTGCGTTTGATACGGCGGTGGGCGCGGATATTTTGCGCGTGGTGCGCGCCCGTGATGATGTCGCGCCCCGCCCACTGGATTACAGCGCGCCCGTGCCACCCGCCGATTGGTCTGATGTATATGTGACGGCGTTGGAAAAATTGATACACAACCCATACACATTTTATGTAAATCATATTTTGAAATTGCGCGTGTTGGATGATTACTGGGCCACACCTGATGCGCGCCAGTTTGGTGATTTGGTGCATGCGGCGTTAGAATCATTTGCTAATAAAGATGCGGCGGCGTTGGTTGCCGATATGGACGCGCGTGCGCGCAATATTCTGGGCGCGGACAGCATAATATATCATTTCTGGCATAAACGATTCTTGGAAATCGCGCCGGTGGCGTTGGAATATTTGAATGCTTTGCCACCATCGGTTGCAGAAACGGCGGGTGTGGTAAATATTGCGGGACGCAATGTTCGCGCACGCGCGGATCGTATTTGGGACGGTGGGGTGTTAGATATTAAAACTGGTACGCCGCCAACGAAAAATAAACTGGTCGAAGGGACTATGCCACAGTTACCCTTAGAGGCGTATATACTGCAATCCGGCGGGTTCACGATTCCGACAACTGAAAAATCACGCACGCCTGTGATGGTGTTTTTACAATTAAAGAGTGGGGCGGTAAAACCGATTGAATACAGCGCGGACGACACGGCACAAATGATTGCGGCGGCGGTCGAAAAAACAACAGAATTATTTAATATGTATTCTGCGGGTGGTGCGCCGTATGAGTACAGGGAAACCGGTGACCAAAAATATCATATCTATGATGATTTGGCGCGCAACCGTGACTGATATTATTTAATTGTCAACATCAATCCGCAATGATCGGTTGGCTTTGTCGCCATACGTGGTGCGGTATCAATTTCACAATTTTTAATCATCTGCATTGCCGCGGGATTGGCCAAGAAATAATCCAACCGCAATCCCATGTTTTTGCCAATCGTATCGCCACCGCGGTATCCAAACCAAGTGTATGCAATTTCGTCTGGGTGCATGGTGCGCCATACGTCCGTCCAGCCGGCATCAATCCACGATTGCATTACGGCGCGTGCGGCCGGTGCGGCAATGGCGATGTTTGTATAGTTCGCCGGTTTCCATACGTCACGGTCTGTCAATGCGATGTTAAAATCGCCACCGACGATAACGGGTTCTGGGGAATGCAAATATTGTTCAATGTATTTTGTAAATGCCGCCAGCCATTCCATCTTGTACGGGAATTTCGGTGAATCGATTGTGTCGCCATTTGGCATATACACGTTTATCAGGCGCACACGTCCATCGACGACGCATTCCAAGAATCGTGCGTTTACGTCGGAATATGTGGGCATACCCATTGTTACATCTTCGATAGAACATTTGGAAAAAGTTGCAACGCCGTTCCAACTCTTTTGGCCAAAAACCTTGATATTATAGCCGTATTCGTCAAACAGGTTGTGCGGAAATCCGGCGGTTTCGACCTTTAATTCCTGAACCATGATTGTGTCATATTCGCCCGCGCGCAGAATGTCAATAAAACTCTCGGCATGGGCACGAATTGAATTTATATTTAATGTCAGAATTTTCATATTTGCAATCTTTTCCTTTGGTTATATAATACTGGCAGTCCAATATAAAAAAAACAAGGAAATTTGTAAGATGAATATGTATCAACTGCTGGAAAAGGCAGTCGCAACATGGCCAGATTATTTGATTCTGGTTCGCGAAGAAGTAACGTTTTCAGCGTTCTTGGATTTGGTCAAGGCGCGCGCGGCATCACTGCATGCGGCGGGGATTGAACGTGGCGATGTTGTTGGTGTGCTGTCGCACAATATACCACAATTCCCAATTACCATGTTTGCAATTTGGTATTTGGGCGGACGTGTGTTGTTGCTGGACACAAATCTGACACCATTTGAATATGACAATATGGCGGAAATCACAAAGTGCAAAATGGTTTGCGCGGAAAAGTCATTCTTTTACAAGACAGACAAATTCACTTTCTATGACATTACCAAGAAAGATGGCAAGCCAAATCCGGATTTGACCGCCGCGCCGGTGGAATCGACCGAAATTGCAACGTTGTCGTTCACATCGGGTTCAACCGGCACGCCCAAGGTTGTGCCGCTTACACACTTTAACCTGATTGAATGCGCAAATTCATTGGAAGATATGCACGAATGGATAAACGCGGGCGATATCATGTATGGTTTCTTGCCGATGTATCACATCTTTGGTTTCGCAGTTGAAATCTTGGCCACGTTGCACTATGGGTCGGGTATGCTGTTGCAACCAACCGTCAATCCAAAAGAAATCATGGCGGATTTCAAAAAGTACAAACCACAAATTATTCCGGCCGTACCCCGTTTGTTTGAGGTTATCAGAAATCGCATTATCGATGCACTGAAAGAAAAACACATGTGGTGGATGGCGTCGTTCGTTCTGAAATACGGAAAAACATTGGAAAAACTGGGATTGGGATTTCTGGTGCGCAAGGTTCAAAAACCGGTTCTGGAAATCTTTGGTGGACGTGCGCGTTTGCTGATTGCGGGCGGTGCGGCGACCAAGCCAGAGGTGGAAAAGTTCTATGAACGTTTGGGGCTGACATTTATTCAGGGTTACGGTCTGACAGAAACCGTTGGGCCAATCTGTATTTCCAAACCGACCAAAAAACGTTTCCCGTTTGCATTTGGTGCGCCAACATCAAACAACGAATGCGAAATTCGTGATAAAAACGAAGATGGCGTGGGCGTTCTGTGGCTGCGTGGTCATCAGGTGTTTGGTGGTTATCTGAATAATCCAACCGTCAACGAACAGGTGTTTGATGAACGCGGATTCTTTAACACGGGTGACATGGTGTCGATGGACAAAAACGGCGAATTGCATTTTGCCGGCCGTAAAAAACAAGTGATTGTTTTGGACAGTGGTAAAAACGTTTATCCAGATGAACTGGAAGGGCTGTTTATGAAAATCCCAGGCGTCAAAAATGTTGCCGTGTTTGAACATCGGGTCAAAGATAAAACCGTGACCTATGGCGTGTTCAGCGTTGACAAAGATATGACAATGGAAAAATTGTCCGCCGCCATTGCACAGGCGAACAAAAAGGTTGCGTCATATAAATGGGTAACGCACTTTGCCATGACGACCGACGAACTGCCAATGACCAGCACACAAAAGGTAAAACATCATGTGGTGCGGCAGAATTTGATAGACGGTAAATACCCAATCCGCAAGGAATAAATTAAATATAACGGCACATCTGCTTGATGTCGGCGCGCTCATGTATTACATATACACTACGCTTGCCGACATCGGCGCATCTGCACCGTTCTCTTTAATTTAGGCCGCCCTGATGGGCGGTTTGTTTTTACGCCGCATGAAACCCGCGCAGTCGGCACAATGAACAGTTTATTTTATATTTAGACCGCCCTGATGGGCGGTTTTTGTTTTTGAAATCAGCACAAATTTTATCTGGAATTTGAATGTGCCATAGAATATAATCACGGTGTACCATAGAAATGGTGCAGGGTGTGAATACCCTCTATTTACGTGTCCGTGGGGACAAAAAACACCTCCAATCATATTTGATGGTTGGAGGGTCGCGATATATCAGAATAAGCGACACTATTCCGTAAATAATAGTATTCAACCTCCAACCACTTTGGTATTCCAATGTGGTTTTTATTTAATAAAGCACGAACGGGGTGTGAAATGAAAAAGTTATTTTTAACAACAGGATTGTTATCAATTCTGACAATGCCTGCAATGGCGGATTTGAAATGGTTTGTGGGTGCAAATATTGGCTATGCCGGCCCAACATTTTCTGATGATATAAATGATTCTATTGATGATGATACGTTTGAAGATGATAGCGGCGGTGTTGCGTTGTCTGTATCTGGTGGTATGCGTTTTGGAGAACGTGAAAATATTTATAATGGTGGTGTTACGGCAACATTGTCATATATGCCAACGTTGGGCGATGTTGTAAATGGTTCAGATTGGTATGACAATTCCACGTTTGAAGGAACAATGGATTTGACCACACTTTATTTTTCTTATGATAATTATATTCGTTTGTCTGGTGATTCAGAACCGCGTTCAGATTTTTTAATTTCAGTTGGTGTTGGACATTCGTGGTTGCACGAAACAGCAAAAGCAAAAAGTTATTATTATACATATGAAGATTCTGTTTCTGATGATGGGGCTATGGGCGTATTAAAATTAGGTCTGGTTAGTGAAACATCAATCAATGGGTTTGGGTGGAATGTAATGCTGACGTTTATTGGTTTGAATGCATCAGCCAAGGCCGATTTGCAGGGGGCATATAGCATTGATTTTGGATTGAGATATACGTTCTGAGATTGTAATAAAAAAACACCGGCAAATGCCGGTGTTTTTTTATTTTCCCAAACACAGTTGTGAAAATGTGGCGTCCATTACATCGGATGCGGTGATTGTCCCCAGAATTTTGCCGATTGCGTCTGCGGCGCGGCGAACGTGTTCTGAAAATATATCATAGTTATCACCGGCGGCGATTGCATCGTGCAATTCTGTGCGAGCATCGGTCAACAATGCACGTGTGCGCGCGTTGACGGTCAGTTGGGATTCGGACGTGCCCACCAATTCGGTAATGCGCCGGCGAATTGCAATCATCAGGTTATCAATACCGTCGCCTGTTTTTGCCGATACATAAATTGCATCGTTTTTATTTTTGCAATCACACAGGTCTGATTTATTTATAACGGTAATTTCATTATTTGAACTTTGAACTTTGAAATCTGAACTTTGACCACCATCAATTACATGCAAAATCAAATCGGCGTTTTTGATTTCGTCATTTGTGCGCTGAATCCCGATTTGTTCAATCGCATCGTCTGTATCGCGCAGGCCGGCCGTATCTGAAATATTTACCATGTACCCGTCGATGTCCAGTGTGCATGAAACAACATCACGTGTTGTCCCAGGGGTGTCGGAAACAATCGCACGATTTTCACCAACCAGACGGTTAAACAACGATGATTTACCCGCGTTTGTGTTACCTGCCAGTGTAATGTTAAAACCACTGCGGATAGCGCGGGACGCGGCATAGCGCGAAATTGCATTGTCAATTTCGTCGTATAATTTTTGCGCTTTGTCACGAATTTTTTCGCCGATATTTGTTGGTAATTCGTCATCGGCATAGTCCAAAATTGCGGCGGCGTATGCGGCGATTTCAACCATCTGCGCGCGCCATGTGTCGTAAATACGACTGTCGCGGCCGGTCATTGATTGCAGTGCGGCGCGACGCTGGCGTTCTGTTTGGGCGTCCAGTAATGCGGCCAGTCCATCGACATCCGCCAAATCCATTTTACCGTTCAGAAATGCGCGGCGCGAAAATTCCCCACGGGTTGCCATTCGTGCACCCGTCGCCCCCAGAAAGTCAAAGATTTTATTTATCACCGCCGGTGCGCCATGTGAATAGATTTCGATTACGTCCGTGCCGGTGAATGAATGTGGCGCGGCAAAGAATACCAATATCGTTTGGTCAATCAAATCGCCCGCATTATCGGTCAGGTTTGCAAAATATGTACGGCGCGCATCAAAATTACCGCGCCCCAGCATTCGCGCAAACAAATCGCGCAGGTTGTCGCCAGATATGCGAATAACGGCAACGCCGCTTTTCCCATGCCCCGATGACAGGGCAAAAATCGTATCATTATTATTCATTATTTGTTTCCAGATATTTCTTTCAGTGCCATTGGAACAAGGCGGGCGACGTCGGCATCTGGATTGGCGGCAACCAACTTTTGTGCCATGTCAACAATGTCCAGACGGCGATAGCCCAATGATTCCAATGCCGCCAGCAAATCGGGCAGGGCAGATCCGCCGGTTTCCGTCGCCGCATCAAAGTTAAATGCGTTGCCGGCAATTTTGTTCTTTAATTCCAGAATGATTTTTTCAGCAACCTTTTTCCCGACGCCTGGGGCGGCGGTGATGGTTTTTGCGTCGCCTGTTGCAATCGCGGACATCAGCGTATCGGTTGGCAATGTGTTCAATATAGACAGTGCCCCACGTGGCCCAACGCCCGACACCCCCGTCAGTTGCACAAACAGGTTTTGTCCCGCCAGTGTCTTGAACCCGTACAGGCGGATTGAATCCTCGCGCACGACGGTTTCAATCCACAATGCGACCGTTTCGCGTGGGGACAGTACGTCAGGGGTAAAAACCTTGTATCCGACGCCGGATACCATTAAAATTACGAATCCGTCGCCAATATAATCAACAACCCCTTGCAATTTGCCAATCATTTGTTATCCTTTTGGCGTAATTTTAACCTAATTAAATAAAAAGGTCAAATATGAGTGGACACAGCAAATGGCACAATATTCAGCACAAGAAAGGTGCTGTGGACGCCGCACGCAGCGGTTTGTTCACAAAACTGGCTCGTGAAATCACGATGGCCGCAAAACTGGGCGATAAAAATCCGGACAATAATCCACGTCTGCGCTTGGCGGTTCTGAATGCACGTAAAAATTCTATGCCGAACGATAACATCAAACGCGCGATTGAAAAGGCGTCGGGCAGCAACACCGAAAGTTACGTTGCCGTTCGTTATGAAGGGTACGGCCCAAACGCAGTTCCTGTGATTGTAGAGGCATTGACCGATAACCCACGTCGTACTGTGCCAGAAATCCGCAACATATTTGCGAAGAATGGCGGCAATATGGGCGAAGAGGGCAGCGTTGTATTTATGTTCACGCGTGCCGGCCAGATTATGTACCCAGCGTCAATCGGCAAAACCGAAGATGAAATGATGGAAATCATCATGGACGCCGGTGCTGACAATATCGAAACCGCGGACGAAGGTTTCATTATCACAACCAAGCCAGATGATTTTATCAATGTGCAAAAGGCGTTGAACGATGTGCTGGGTGAACCAGACAGCGCGGAATTGACATGGATTCCAAATATGCCGGTTGATTTGGACGACGAAGCGTATGCCAAGTTGGAAAAATTGGTAGATGCGCTGGACGATAATGACGACGTTCAAAAAGTATTTACCGCAGCAGCGTAATAAAAATGCCCCGGTTGGGGCATTTTTATTTAGAGAGCAAAGCGCATCCGTCTTCGCTGACGCTGCGCCGCGATAAAGAGAGCAGAGAGCAATGAATGTGTCCGCCGATGGCGGACAATTTTTATTTACTGGATTGCTTCGTTACACTCGCAATGACAGCGATTCTAGAAAATTAGTATTTTTGTCATTGCGAGCAAGCGCAAGCGACGCGCGGCAATCCAGTTTATTTATGTTGCGCGCAGCGCACTAAAACCGTTAGTTTATACGTTTCCGTTGCCACCAGATTGCGATTGCAGGGCACAGGAATAATAAAATCCCCAGCATTTGCCACAGGGCGATACCGCTGATTGCGGAAAAGAAAATTACCATTGGTGATATTCCCGTCAGCACAACCAGTGCCAACAGAAAATGTGGCACAAATAATGTCAGTGCCAGAACAATCACACCCAAAATTAAATTGATGAAAAATGCGCGAAACAGTGTCCCTTGTTTCATTGCCATTTTCGCATTCATCATTTCATAAAAATCTTTTTTCATAATTTCCCCCTTTGCCAGATATCATAGCACATAGCGCGTTTTTTTAGAATTTGAATTTAGTCATATTGGCATGCGTCAATGCGATGGCCAATGCGTCACTTTCGTCTGGTGTTTTTGGGTGCGCCGCCGGCAGCAATATGCGCACCATTTTATACACCTGATCTTTGTCGGCGTGACCCGCAGATGTCAGTGCCTTTTTAACCTTGTTCGGTTCGTATTCGTATATTGGAATATCGCGCGACGACACCGCAACGATTGCCGCGGCGCGGGCGTGTCCCAATGCCAACGTTGTTTGTGGGTTTTTATTTACGAATGTGATTTCAATACTGCACGCATCGGGCGAAAATGTATCAATCAATTCAGACACGCCGCGAAATATATTTGCCAATCGCACCGGCAATGCATCGCGGGTGGGGGGCAATATTACGCCACTGGCAATATATGTGCGATTGCTGCCGGCGGTATCGATTACCGCCCAACCTGTATGTAGTAATCCGGGGTCAATGCCCAAAATACGTGTCATGTGTGTTTATTTCCTGAAACTGATTTTTCCGATTGCCGCGCGACCGAAATAGTTATTCAACTTCTTTGTAATTTCGTCGGTCATGTATGACAACTGTAATGTGAATGCCGGATTCAGCGGCCGAATTGCAATGTTATACCGCCCGTCGCGCATTTTTTTTATCGCGGCAATTTGTGCAATCGCGGCGATGTCAGCACCCATAATTTCCGTCCAGCGCGCCGCCAAATCCGCGTCCGATGCGCGAAAACCAAAACGGCGCATCAGACCGCCCATTGCACCCGCCAATGTTTGGGGGCGTGCAACGCGGTGTGAAAACTTATCTGGTTGGTTTGACATACGTATATTCTTTTGGCATCAAAATAAACATTTCCCCTTGGGCATGTTGACCGTGGGCATACTTGTATGCTTCGTCCCCCTTGCCAAAGAAGATGTCGGCACGAATCCATCCGCGAATTGCGCTGCCGGTATCCTGGGCAATCATCAGGCGACGGAAACGGCGGCCATCGGACAGGTTTGTGCTGATATAGACCGGCATACCCAATGTATAAATGCTGTCATCCATGGCGATGGAGCGTATCTTGGACAAGGGTGTACCCAATTTACCAATTACATCTGGTGGTGTGGATTCATAGAAATACACATAGCGTGGATTCTTGTAAATTACATCTTTGGCCAATGCAGGGTTCTTTTTCAGATATGTCCATACGGCGTCGGCAGAATAGCCACCATCGGGGCGAATGCCGCGTCGACGTAATTCTTCGCCGATGGATTTGAATGGCATATCATTGACCGCGGCAAAGTTCAATTTGACCATTTTGCCGTCGTCCAGTTGTAACATACCACTGCCTTGAATCTGGATGTTTTGGACATCGACGATATTTGCCCAGTACAGAACGCGTCCGATTTGTTTTTCAACAATATCTTTCTTTTCCACACCCTTGTACGTGCGGCCATCGGTTGGTACGCCCATCAGTGGTTCGTTGCATGTGGCGGTTTTTGTGCGACATCCAGGAATAATTGGGGAATAGTATCCCGTGTATGTACCGCGGTCTGTGCCGTTGTCATTATATACCTTGTACGGTTGGAAATTTGATTCAAACCATGCGCGTACGGTTGCAACGTCCGCCGATGCAGATGGCAACATGCGGCATTTTTCTGCGAACAATTCGCGGTCTGGCACAACGCGGCCGGTGTATTGGATTTTTGCCCGACACGAATTGCGGAATGCCTGCAATGCATAGCGCACATCATCATCGCGCCATCCGGGCAGGTCATCATAAGACGCGCGGCGCAAATTGCTGGGGACGACGGAATTATCACCGCTGTGTGTCGGCGCAGACAGGTCGCACGCCGCCAGCGCAACAACCCCGAGCGCCATGGCAATCAATCGCGCCGGTTTGAAAAAATTCCGCATAACCATTTTTGTAAATCCCCCCACTTGTAAAATAATTTTATGATGCTATATTATCATAAAAGGTGGGGCTAAGTCCAGACGGGTTTTACCCCCAGCGTACAACAGGAGTAAAGCACAATGGCAAAATTCAAAATTATTTCACAGTTTCTGAAAGATATCTCGTTCGAGAGCCCAAATGTCCCAGAATTGTTCTTTAAGCAGGACAATGGTCAGGCAAAATTGGAAATCAATATCGATATTCAAATCAAGGGCGCAGAAAACAACCTGTTTATGGTTGATTTGATTACCAAGGTTCATTCGAAACTGGATGCGGGCGACAAGTCCATCTTCTTGATTGAATCGACATATTCTGGTCTGGTTCAAATGGAAGAAGAAAAAGATGACGAAGCGAAAAAGCGTACACTGTTGATTGATGTACCAACACTGTTGTTCCCAGCGGTTCGCAGTTTGATTGTCCGTCTGACATCTGAATCCGGATTCCCAACATTCGCGATGCAGCCGGTTGATTTCGCAGAACTGTATGCGCAAAAGCAGAACAGTGCAGCGAACGCAAAATAATTTATTTGTTTCATTTTCGTTCCAAAAAACGTCCCGTATGGGGCGTTTTTATTTTTTTGTGCTGTGTTTGGATTTTTTATGTTTTTGTGATAGAATCTGTCCACTATGGCAAAGGACACATATTTATCAGTCAGAAGTTCAGTCAGCGGTTTTTCGTTTGCAAATCTGGGGTTATTCACAGGATTCGCAGACGGTATTTATAATGCCGTATATTCATTGGTATTGTTGGAAATATTTCGTTCGTCCGCGGTGGTTGGGTTGTACGTCGGTCTGTATGCGGCGTTCTGTATGATTGTGGGCCTGTTTGCCAATGAACTGTTTCGCCAGTTTTCCAAGGTGCGTGTGTTTTATTTTGTGATGCTGATGCTGGCGGTGTGCTATGCGATGATGAGTTTTTCTATTCGCCCCAGTACGTTTATTATATTGGACTATACAACCGGTATTGCGACGACGTTGGTGACAATGTTGATTCCGCTGTTTATGTCTGATTTTTCGCGCGGGATTGGTATGGCGCGATTAAATTCGCGGTATCATTTGTGGCTGAATATCGGGGCACTGTTTGCACCAATGATTGCGGTTGCAATTTCAGATGCTGCGGGTAATCGTGCGGCGTTCTTTGCATCGGCGGTAATTTATTTGGCGGGGTGGGGATTCTTTAAGTATTTCCGTATTGTTCAGCAAGATAAACAGATAAAGCCCGTCAGTCCACGTCGCACGGCACGCGCGCTGTGGCGTAATACGATTGCCTTTTTCAGAAAGCCCGGAATGTTGCGTGCGTATATCGTGAATTTTGGGTACTATGCATTGCGCGCGATGCGTTACCTGTATGTGCCGATTGTGGTTATTGAAAACGGATTTTCAAATGATGCGCTGGGGTGGGTTTTGACACTGGGGATTATTCCGTATCTGATTTTGTCAGAGGCGATGGCCCATCTGGTGCGCGCGTTTGGTAAAAAGATTTGGTTGTTTGCGGGACTGTTGTCGTTTGCGGGACTGTCGGTGTTGGCAACTTTTGTGACGGGGTATCCGTTGTTGGTTATCTTTGTCGCATGGCAGATTTCAGGCGCATTGATGGAATCGGTGCATGATTTGCTGTTCTTTGATAATACAAAAAAATCCGAACAGACGCGTTTCTATGGCGTGTTCCGTACCAGTGTGAATTTGCCGAATGTGGTTGCGCCGGTATTGGCGGCGGGGTGCATTACGCTGTTTGGCGGAACGTCGGCGGTATGGGTTGTGACGGCGGTGATTGGTGTGCTGACATCAATTATTCTGGTTGCCAAAAAATAAATTTTGTACGTGCTTTATTCCTATTATTTTCGTTGCGTGCGCACGTGATTCCGTGTATGATTTCAGTATAAGAAAAAGGGGAAAATTTTATGGCAAAGAAAGAAGCAACAGCCGCCGCCGCACCCGCAAAAAATCCTGCGTTGGAATCGGCGTTGGCACAAATTCAAAAACAGTTTGGTAAAGAAGCCATCATGAAAATGGGTGATGGTTCACAACAGAATATAGAGGCGATTTCGTCCGGTTCATTGGGATTGGACATTGCGTTGGGTATCGGTGGATATCCACGTGGCCGTATTGTTGAAATTTATGGGCCGGAAAGTTCTGGTAAAACAACATTGGCATTGCACGCCGTGGCAGAGGCACAAAAGAAAGGCGGTACGTGCGCATACATTGATGCGGAAAATGCACTTGATCCATCGTATGCGAAAAAGTTGGGTGTTGATGTTGCAAATCTGATTATTTCGCAACCGGATTCGGGTGAACAGGCGTTGGAAATTGCCGACACACTGATTAAATCTGGTGCGGTTGACGTGGTTGTAATTGACTCGGTCGCGGCACTGGTGCCCAAGGCAGAATTGGAAGGGAATATCGGCGATTCTTTCGTTGGCACAACCGCGCGTTTGATGTCACAGAGTTTGAAAAAATTGGCGGGTTCGGTATCGCGCAGTAATACGTTGCTGATTTTCATCAATCAGATTCGTATGAAGATTGGTGTTATGTTTGGTAACCCTGAAACAACATCGGGGGGGAATGCGTTAAAGTTCTATGCGTCTGTACGTTTGGACATTCGTCGCACCGGCCAGATTAAAGACAAAGAAAACGTTATTGGTAACGAAACCCGTGTCAAGGTTGTAAAGAACAAGGTTGCGCCACCGTTCCGCACAGTTGATTTCAAAATCATGTATGGCGAAGGGATTTCACGCATCAGCGAAATCTTGGATATGGGTGTGAAATATGACCTGATTGAAAAGGCGGGCAGTTTCTATTCGTACAACAATGAACGTATGGGTCAGGGCGAGGCGAATGCACGTCAGTGGCTGAAAGATCACAAGGAAGTGCAACAGGAACTGTTGGACAAGATTATGGCACGTGCGTCTGGTATTGCCGAAGAAATGACCACCGGCCCAGCCGATGACGATGCGGACGATGATGTAATGCCAATGGACGAATAAAAGGGAAAAACGATGGGAACAGATGCATAACAACAAAGGGGACAAATATGAGAGATATCGACGAATGGTAAAGTGCCAGAAAAGTTTTTATTCAGATAACCAAAACAAAGGAACATGCATGAAACTTTCCAGAACATTTGCGTTGGCGGACATTGTGTTGCGCGCGCATATCTTGAACCCATTGTGGTGGTCGCGTGACAAGCGTCGTGAACATAGATGTAATGTTGCGGCAACTGCCATTCCACGGTATATGGCGCGTTATGTGCCGGCCGCCGGCACTGTGCCAGAGGTTCGTCCCGTCCACAACGACAAACGTGAAAAGATTTGGACGCTGTGGTTACAGGGCGAAGACAAAGCACCAGAATTGGTCAAGGCATGTTTCCGCAGTATTCGTGCAAATTGCAAACAGGAATTGGTTGTTTTGGATGAAAACACCATTTGGGACTATATCACGTTGCCCCCAGAAATTGTTGCAAAACGCAAAGCGGGCCAAATAAAGCATGCGCACTTTGCCGATATTTGTCGTGTTGAATTGTTGTACGAACATGGTGGCATTTGGTTGGATTCAACCGGATTTGCAACCGCGCCAATTCCAGATGAAATTATAAATCAGGACTTCTTTGTCTATATGGCGGGAAATATGGTTGGCAGTGCGTACAGTTTTATTCAGAACTGTTTCATTCGTGCACGCAAGGGGTCTTATTTGTTGGCGGCGTGGCGTCAGATGATTCTGAATTTCTGGACGCGTGAACCCCGTGAATTTGATTACTTTATGCACCAGTTGATGTTCAAATCATTGGTTGAACATGACCCTGTTGCCAAAAAGTATTTTGATGCGATGCCCCATATTGACCAAGCACCAACGCATGCGCTGTGGTGGTCGGTCGCGAATGAACCATATACCAAGAAGTTGTTCAAAGAATATACGTCAGGTGCATTCTTTCAGAAAACAACGTATAACAGTCCGTGGGCGAAAAATCCAATCCCAGGCAGCATCGCGGACGAGATGATAAATCACATGTACAAAACGAAAACCAAAAAATAAGAAAAGGAAAATATATGCCTGCAATTTCTGTGATAATACCGATATACAATGTGGAAAGGTATTTGCGCAGATGTTTGGACAGTGTATTAAACCAAACTTTTTCTGATTGGGAGGCGATTTGTGTCAATGACGGCAGTCCAGATGGATCTGCCGCCATTTTGTCTGAATATGCCGCCCGTGATGCGCGATTCAAAATTGTGAACAAGCCAAATGGTGGGCTGTCGGATGCGCGCAATGCCGGTATGGCGGTGGCAACGGGTGATTATGTTTTGTATCTGGACAGTGACGATTTTATTCACCCCCAGACGATGGAAATTACACACTATCTGGCGACGCGCGATAATTCTGATATTGTATCGTTCACGTATGACAGAATTTATCGTCCGCAACTGATGGTGCGACATGTGCTGCATTTGGATACGGATTCTGTTGTGCCGTATCGCATGCACAAAAAATATGATGTGACGCGCATTAAAACATTGTTGACCGATGATGTATATAAATATGCAACGGAGCGTGCGCATAATGCATTTAACCCGCGTCGCAAATGGCTGATTAAACACTGTCAGGTGTGGAAGAATCTGTATCGTCGCAGTTTGATTGCGGACACGCCATTTATCAAGGGGATTTTGTTTGAAGATTTCCCGTGGTGGAGTGCGATTATGTTGAAAAATCCAGTTGTGACGATTGCGCCGTTGCCACTGTATTTCTATGTGCCGAATTTTGGCGGAATTGTTTTGTCTGCAAAGCAATTACGTATAATGCAGAGTTTGTGCACCGGAATCGAAACATCGTACAAGTTGTATAAAGAGCAGGCGACCCCATATCAAATGGACGCATGGTCGCGGCGTTTCCGCTGGTACTTTATCAAGTGGGCATATCGCAAGATTAAATATCTGGACAATGCGGACGATGTTGCGTTGGCACAGAAATGTTTTTCAAATTTGAAAAATTGTGGTGCGCTGGACACGCCGCCATACGGGTGGGCGCGCAAAATCAGATGCGGAATTGCAGAATTTATTAAATGTGGGTGTTGCATAAAATGAAACGTAAAACAATCGCGATATGTCTGCGTGATATGCAGGTTGGTGGCGTTGAATCCGTGGTGATTCAGACGATTGACGCGCTGTTGGCGCGCGGGGACGTGGACATTCGTGTGATAACATACACGAATATCAGTGTTCCCCAATATCGTGATTGGTTTGCGGCGCATCCAGATGTGAAATTGACCGCATTGTACCCATGCCGGTTTTTGGGAACGCAGATGCCGCACTTTTTCCTGTGGCGAATTATAAAACACGTGGCGCGTGATATATACCGATTTGGTAAATATATGATGATGTCATCGCATCGTTTCGATGATGTTGATGTGTTTATCGATTACTATAATTTTTCATTCGCACGTGAATTAAAAAAATTTCGTGGCAAAAAAATCACGTGGTGGCATTCATCGATTGATGCGCTGTATGCGGGTGGCCGCATGCGGTACATGCCAATGTATGATAAATTGGTAATGCTGACCCGTGACGCGGCAACGGAATTGCGTACCAAGTATCCCGAATATTCTGACAAGATTATTCAGATTTATAACCCGATTGATATTGCGCGTGCCCGCAAATTGGCGGTGGCGGGTAAATATATGCGGGGTGACTATTTCGTATGTGTCGCGCGAATGACGCGGGAAAAAGATATTGAAACGGTGCTGCGTGGGTTTGATATGTTCTGGCAAAACGCGGGGCGGCCAAATATTAAAATGGTGTTTGTTGGCGATGGCGATATGCGCGGCGAATATGAACAGATTGCGCGTACGTTGCCGGCGCAGCGTCATATAGAGTTTGTTGGGGCGGCGGGTAATCCGTTTGGGTATATGTCGCATGCGCGCGCGAATATATTGTCTAGTTATTCCGAGGGACTGCCCACCGTATTGATAGAGGCCGCCGCCACCAACACATTGAATATCGCGTCGGATTGTCGTAATGGCCCGCGCGAGATTCTGATGGATGGACGCGCTGGGTTATTATTCGCGCCTGGTGACGCAACGGATTTGGCGCTGCGTATGATGGACGCATGGACGCGTCGCGCGGACACAGAAAAAATGATAGCAGTCGCCACAGAAAATCTGTCGCGCTTTGACGCCACCAAAATCACAGAACAGATAATGAAAGTGATAAAATAAAGTTAAAAGTTCAGAGTTCAAAGTTCAAATGAATAAAGCAGTGCGCCGAATGGCGCACACATTATTTGCACTTTGAACTTTGGTATTTGAACTTTGAAAAACGGGGCATTGCCCCGTTTGTGTTATATTCCTGTTTTTACAAAACGCGATGGGATTGTTGCAACCCATTTCAGACCCAGCATTGCGGGCTTGTTCAAATCATAAATTGGGCGCAGGAACGTTTGCAATATGCGTGCGGCGCGCATTGAATGATTCTTGTTTTGGGCGCGTGTGATAATGTCAATCGTGCGCGCGCGCTTTTTCAGGTGCGCGCCCCATGATGCAGTGCGGTCGCCGATTTTATTTTTTATCATGTCCAAATCCACGCCGCCAAAATGCAACAGATACAGATTTTTATCAATGTGGAAATTTGTGCCTTTGACACTGTGGAAACCGCTGCCCCATGTGCGGGGACGGAACAAAACAACCGGTTTGGTATAGCGGGTGGACAGAACGGCATATTTACGCTGGGTCAAAAATGGCGCGTTTATATCCAATGCACTTTCGGATTCTAAATCCATTCCAACGTCCAGACCCAATCCGGACACCGTTATGCGATTTTTAATTTTGGACAAATACTGTGGCAATGTTGTTTTGATGTCAGGGTCAACAACCAGAAATTCATCGCAATCGCAACCGATGACGATATCGTAACCATCGGCGAATAATTTTTTCGCCAAATCAGATAACAGTAATATGCGCGTCTTGTCCCCGCGTTGGCGTTCTTCGTCACGATGCGGTAATTTTGTTATGTTGGCGTTCGCGTGACCTGATGGGATTTTTTGATCCAATCCGTCCAGATAGATATACAGGTTTTCAGACCCGATTTGTCCGCCGTAATATTTAATCCAGCGGTTCAAGAAAAATTCATCATTGCGTGCCATTGTCACGGCGGCAATACGAATGTCTGATTTTTGTGGTTGTGTTTTTTTCATTTACAGCCCCTCTATAAATATCTTGCGCAAAGCGTGTTTGATATGACGATATGTGATTTTTATTGGGTTGCGTGTCAGTAACCATTTGATATATTCGTCGCCCCATGTGCGGCGTGCCGATGCCAAAATCATATCGCGCACCGCGGGCGACGTATTGCGTAAGATATACAAAATGCGATTTCCCAATGCGCCGTCTGCGCGACTGAACGCAACCTTTTTCATAAATGGCATACCACGACGGAACAGGGCAGCAACATTGTTATACACACTGCGTCCGGGGCAATTATACAAACATGCAAATTTTACGCGGTGTGCGCGCAGCATTTCGGTGAATCCCTGTTCGTACAGGTATGTGATTGACCCTTTGTCCGGTTGACGGGTAATGGCGCGCATAAATTCGTCGTACCATGGGGACAAGAATACATTTTTGCGCATACCAATAAACCATGACTGAATATGCGGACGCGATGCCGTTGGATTATACACCAGACCAAACGCGTCGCGATTTAATGCTTCCATACGGCGCAGCGATGGTTCTATGTCCATCAGTGGGCCATACACAGAATCATTTACCATATACACAAATTCGTAATTTTTCAAAATGTCGGCGTCCGCCGCATACATGTATGCACGCTTGTATGAACCGAAATCGTATTCGCCGTGACGTTGCGCGGTCGCGTGCAAGACGTATGGTGCAACCCGCTGTAATTCAGCGGCACTGCAATCAGAATCCATGCACAGCACAACATCGCCGCATGCCGCCAATGCCTGAATATAAAAAATCAGTGATTCATCAATTAAACCGTGGGCATTATAACCCGCCAAAAGAAATAATCTGCGTTTCATATACATATAATGTACACATTTTTTATAGAAATTTCAACAACAGGATAAAAGTCAAAAAAATGCGCCAGATGGCGCATTTTTTATTCAACGTTTTTACGTGTCTTTTTACGAATGTTGCTGTCCAATTCTTTCTTGCGCAGACGAATTGTCGCGGGGGTAACCTCTACCAATTCGTCGTCCTGAATATAAGACAGGGCTTCTTCCAGTGACATCTTGCGCGGTGGGGCCAAGAACAGTTTTTCATCAGCGGTCACGCTGCGGACGTTGGTCAGTTCTTTACCCTTGACTGGATTTACCTCCAAATCATTTTCTTTGCTGTGTTCGCCGATAATCATACCGGAATAAACTTCGGTCTGGGGGCCAACAAACAGTGTGCCACGTGGTTGCAGGTTGAACAGGGCGTATGTCGCGGTGACACCGTTTTCCATTGATACCAGCACGCCTGGGCGATACTGAACAATCGGGCCACGATATGGGCCATATTTATCAAACACGCGGTTCATAATACCCGTGCCACGTGTGTCGGTACGAAATTCAGACAGGTAACCAATCAGCCCACGTGATGGTGCAGAAAATACGATACGTGTTTTGCCCGCACCAGACGCCTTCATTTCGGTGATTGTTGCCTTGCGCTTGGTCATCTTTTCGATAACGACGCCAGAAAATTCATCATCAACATCGATAACAACTTCTTCGATTGGTTCTAACTTTTCGCCGTCTTCACCTTCGTGCATAACAACGCGTGGACGCGATACAGACAATTCAAATCCTTCGCGGCGCATTGTTTCAATCAGAATACCCAACTGCAATTCACCACGACCAGAAACCTCAAACGATTCATTGTTCGCGCTTTGTGTGACCTTTAACGCGATGTTTGTTTCCGCTTCTTTGAACAGGCGTTCGCCAATCATGCGCGATGTCAATTTCTTGCCCGATTTACCGGCCAATGGCGATGTGTTCACAAAGAATGTCATGGTCAGGGTTGGTGGGTCAATCGGCATTGCGGGAATTGGTTCTGTAACCGATGGATCACACAGGGTGTCCGCCACGGTTGCCTTGGAAAAACCGGCAACAACGACAATGTCGCCCGCAGACGCACTGTCGCGTGAAATTTTTTCAACACCGCGGTGTTCAATGATTTTTGTAATCTTGGCGTTTTCGACAAATTCGCCTTGCATATTGATTGCCTTGACCGCTTGGCCAACGTGAACAGTACCGGATTCAATTTTGCCGGTCAAAATACGACCGACGTATGGATCGGCCTCCAACGTGGTGGCCAACATGGAAAAAGGCGCGTCCAGTTGGCAACGTGTGCCATTGCAATCAGGTGCGGGCACATGATTTACAATCAGTTCAAACAGTGGGGTCAAATCTTTGTGCGGGTCATTCAAATCGCGCACCGCCCAACCGTCACGACCAACGGCGTACAGATATGGGAAATCCAACTGTTCATCGGTTGCGCCCAATTTATCAAACAGGTCAAATGTTTCACTCAGCACTTCATCAGGGCGGGCATCAGAACGATCAACCTTGTTGATGCAAACGATTGGACGCAGGCCCAGTTTCAATGCCTTGGACAAAACGAATTTGGTTTGGGGCAGGGGCCCTTCGGCTGCATCAACCAACAGAACCACACCGTCAACCATGGACAAAATACGTTCCACTTCGCCGCCAAAGTCCGCGTGCCCTGGGGTGTCAACGATATTGATTTTATAATCGTGCCACAAAATAGAGGTTGGCTTTGCCGAAATAGTAATACCGCGTTCGCGTTCAATATCGCCACTGTCCATGACGCGATCTTCGACCTTTTCATTGGCGCGGAATGTGCCGGCCTGTTTCAACATATTGTCGACCAAGGTCGTTTTGCCGTGGTCAACGTGTGCAATGATTGCAATATTGCGAATATTCATGTGCTTTGCCTTAAAATTTTTTCGTAACCGCTAGATTATACCATAATTTTCAAAATTCAAGAAATTATCATTAAAAATTACTTAAAAAATTGACATTTTAACAAATTTGTCTATATTGTATATGGAACAAGGGGTATTTAACATGGACAGATTTGATTTATTGTATGTTGATTGGAATGCGACGGTGGCAAAATTTTTCACATCGGTCGAAGATGTGTTGAACGCGAATTATGAACGTTTGGCACGCAAGACAAAGAAATCGGTCGATTTTTACGCCGAAGCACAAGAATTTTATCGTTCTTTTTACAAGTTGCACAAAATTGCCGAAAACCCGCGTAAATATGCAGATTATGCCACACGCGCAAAAGAAGATATGCTTATCGCGCCCAGTGTGTTTATTCCATATGGTACGCAAGATAACACAGTGTATTTGGAATATATGCAAATGATGCACACATTGGAGAACTTTTACAGAAATGAAAAATTTGAATTTGAACAACGCAATTTGCTGACTGCGATAAAGAAATGGAATTATGTGGTGTCAAAAAACAAATTCAAAGATTTGTATTTTGGATTTTTGCCACTGAAATATTTTGCGGCGAAAAAGCAATTCCAGAAATAAAAAAACGGGGCATTGCCCCGTTTTTTAATGCTTGCCACCAATCTTGGTGCGACCACCCATCAGGGGTTGCAACTTCTTTGGAATATTCACGCTGCCGTCGGCATTCTGGTGATTTTCCAAAACAGGAACCAGTGCACGTGGCACGGCAATACCCGTGTTATTCAGTGTCGCAACGTATTGTACATCGCCGTTTGCATCGCGATAACGGGTATTGGTGCGGCGCGCCTGAAATTGACCGATGGACGAACAACTGCCCAATTCTTTGTATGCGTTTTCAGATGGAACCCATGCCTCAACATCATTCATTTTCACCTTGTTGAAACCCATGTCGCCAGTGGAATTTGCAATTACGCGATATGGCAATTCCAAATCTTCCATGACCTCGCACAAATTGTTCAAAATGTGTTCGTGCATTTCGTTCGACTGCGCTGGGGTGCAATAGATGTACTGTTCCACCTTGTTAAACTGGTGGAAACGGGCCAGTCCACGTGTGTCGCGTCCCGCCGCACCGGCTTCTTTGCGAAAGCAGGGTGAAAATCCAGCGTATTTAATTGGCAAATCGCGTTCGTTCAGAATTTCGCCACCGTGCAGCGAGTTCAAAATGATTTCCGCCGTGCCCGCCAAACAACGGTCTGTGCCCGCCAGCATAAATACGTCGTTGTCCATCACCGACAGGTCAGAGCCCATAAAGTGGCCCGCGTCGAAAATCGTTTGTGGTTTGGTGATAGATGGGCATTCAATAAATGTGAACCCTTTTGCAATCAATTTTTGAATAACATATGTTTCAATCGCCAGTTGCAATTCGGCGGCTTCGCCAACCAATGCGTATGTGCGTGTGCCGCAAATCTTGCCGATTTTTTCAGGCAACCACCAACCATTCATGTCCAGTAAATCCCACTGGGCACGTGGGGTGAAATCAAATTCGCGTGGTGCGCCGACACGACGAACCTCTACGTTTGCACTGTCGTCTGGGCCGATTGGGGCGGACGCATCTGGGATTTGTGGTACGCGATGCATTAAATCATTCAGCGCGGCTTCTTTGTCCGCCAATTCCGCCATGTCGGCGGCGATTTCGTTTGCAATTTCCTTGCTGCGTGCAATCAGTGGGGCTTTGTCGGTTGCGGTTGGAATTTCACGTGTAACCTTGTTCTTTTCAGCCGTCATTGTTTGTGTCGCTGTTTTCAATTCGCGCACGCGTGCGTCCAATGCCAACAGTTCGTCAATGTGATCTTCGAATCCCTTGACACGGCATGCGTTTTTAACCACGTCTGGGTTTTCGCGAATAAATCTGATGTCCAACATTTTCTAAATCCTTCGGGTTTTTATGTATGTGCTTTATAATAAGGTTGTGCGATGTAAATCGCAATTATTTTATGTAATTAAATATGCAAAAATTATTCCCCCAACGGGGATGATGTGCGACTGAAAAATACATAACTATCTGACATAACGCGGGTATTATAATTTTATTTCAGGGCAAAATCAATATAATCTTTGATTTGCGTGCGCCGTGCTGTTATGCTATGCTGTGCGAAAATAATAGTACAAAAAGGAAAGGGTATCATGACCGATATTGTTATGTATGATGTGATTATTCTGGGGTCGGGGCCGGCGGGGCTGACGGCGGCACTGTATTGCGCGCGCGGTGGGAAAAAGACCATCGTTCTGGGTGGCGATACACTGGGCGGTCAAATGGCGGGCATTGCCAAATTGGAAAATTACCCAGGGTGGGCCGGCAATGGCGCAGAACTGGCGGAATTTATGAAAAATCAGGCAACATCATTCGGGGCCGAGGTTGTATTCACATCTGCCAAAACAATTTCTGGTGATGCGGTCGGCGCATTTAATGTCGCGTGCGACAATGGCCAAAAATACGTTGGCAAATCTGTCATCATTGCCACCGGCGCGTCACCACGCAAATTGGAAATTGCGGGCGCGCGCGAACTGTTTGGCCATGGCGTATCGTATTGCGCCACATGTGATGGATTCTTTTACTATGACAAAGAAGTCATCGTTATCGGTGGTGGTAACAGTGCATTGAACGACGCGTTGTATCTGTCTGACATTGCCAAGACCGTAAAAATCGTATATCGCAAGGGTGCATTCACCCGTGCCGAGGCCATCGTGCGCAGCCGCGTTGCCGAACGTGAAAATATTGAATGCCTGTTTAATACCGATTTGGTTAAAATTGAACAGACCGCCGATGATCGTTTGGCGGCAACCACCACCACCGGTGATGTCATCACCGTTGACGGCATTTTCGTTGCCATCGGGCACGAGGCCAACACAGATTACCTGACCGAAGATGTCGCCCGTGACAACATGGGGCGCATTGCCCCATCAGCGTTGCCCACCGGTATGTTTGTTGCCGGCGATGTTGAATCCGATATAAAAATGCAGATTGCAACCGCCGTCGGAACGGGGTGTACGGCGGCCATGGACGCCATCGCATACCTGAATAAATTATAATGGGGTATCTATGTGCGACGCGGGTTGCTCATGTAACTGATTGTACACTACGCAACCCGCCTCACGCATAGATACCACCATTCTAATTTATTCATAATCGGCTGATTCTCCGCCCCACGTGTCATCTGCACCATTCTAATTTATTCGCGGTCGGCTGACACTACGCAACCCGCCTCTCGCATATCTACCACCATTCTAATTTATTCAAATTTGCCTATTCATAATCGGCACAAAACATTTTTCCCTTGTGTCCAGTTTCTTTTTATTCTAGTATTCTTTTGCCGGTGGGTGTTCCATTGGCGGGGTGTCGAAACCCTTTATCAAGATGACCGCACAAGTGCGGCATAAAATACAGACGGTAGAGATTTCGGCATCGCATGGATTTGCGTCCTTGCGATGTTTTGTTTTCTTGTGCCGTCACCCCCAACCAAGCGGTTGGAGGGTGGCTGAATATATTGAATAGGCACACAATTCTTGATAATTGTTTCGAACCTCCAACCACCTGAATTGTTTCGGTGGTTTTTTGTTTGTGAAAAACAACACATGGGGGTGTGAAATGAGAAAACTGTTTGCGATTCCACTGATGCTGGTCATGATGCCGTGCGCATTTGCGGCGGCATTGGATCCATTAGATCCGGGTACTAAACTTGAACTTTATTATACATCGTCGTCTGAGTGTGCAAAAAAATGTTCGTTGGCGGCGTGTTATTCAGTGTTGGAGGACGTTTGTCCATCAGGGTGGACGAATTATTCCGATACCTGCAAACGTACATCAGGTACAACCCACGATACGACAAATCACAGATATGTAACAACAATGTATGGTTCGTGCAACACCACCAGCGAAGAGCGTTGGTATTGCGCCAAGGCGTGTGATGCAGATGTATGTAAGACATGTTGTCCAGTTGCATCTGGTTCGATTATTAATGCTTGTACAGCATGTATGAAAGAATAAGAGTGAGAGATATGAAAAAAATTATTACTGCATTATTTGTTATATTTATTGTGAATGTTGCGCATGCGGCATGCACGACAACAACATCGTATTCGTGCGAGGCCGGTTACTATCTGGTTGGTTCAAATTGCTATCGGTGTCCGTCGGTGGGTGACCAGTACCCAACAACGGTCGATAAAAATACCGGTGGTATAACATCGTGTTGCTTTGCATCAGGGACAGAGGTGGAATTTGAAAACAGTATTGGTTCTGGGACAGAGGTATATCAAGAAAAGTGTTGTTATTCAGAATAAAAAATCAGCGCGCCATTGGCGCGCTGTTCTTTATTTCTTGCCGAAATGTTTTTTCAATGTTTGATATGCATTATTTACCTTGGTAAATTCGGCGGCGTGTGCCATGCCACCCGTATCGGGGTGGTATTTTTTTGCCAGCGCACGGTACTTTGCACCAATTTCGCGCATTGTTGCCGTCGGGGGCAGGCCCAACGTTTTTAACGCATTGCTGATGGTGGCGTTCGGGCGCGCGCGTGGCGCAACGTGGTCAAATGCGCTGCGGCCGGTGATAAAATCGTTCAGGAATTTTACATAGTCCGCTTCGTCCTTGTTGGCGGCGTCCTTGTCTTTCAATGGCGCGCCAAATGTTTGGCGTTCCCAATCGGCCTCAATCTCGTCAGGGGTCATATCGGCATAGAAATTCCAATTCTTGTTATATTCCGCCGCGTGTTCCTGACAGAACCACCAATAATCTTTCAAATCACGCGATTTTGGCGCGCGACATGTACCGGCCTTGTTGCAGCCCGTATGATCGCATTTACGTATCATTTTATATCATCCATTGATTTTGCATGGCCCAGCGGGTGATGCGCCACAACCGTTTCGCGCAGTTGTTCCGGCATCACATGGGTATAAATTTGCGTTGTTGAAATATCTTCGTGTCCCAGCATTGTTTGTATCGCGCGCAGGTTCGCGCCCCCCGCCAACAGGTGCGACGCAAACGAATGACGCAGTACGTGTGGTGACACGCGGTGTGGGTCAATGCCCGACAGAACGGCGCATTTTTTCAATATTTTGAAAAATCCATCGCGGGTGATGTGACCGGACGCGCCGCCGGACGGGAAAACATATTTTGATTTTTCATCGTCCCGCATTGCCAGCCATTTATTCAATGCCGCAACCGCGCCCGCGTGCATGGGGACAATGCGTTCCTTGGCCCCCTTGCCATGAATCAGTAATTTATCGCCCAGAATTGCGGTTACGGGTAATTCACACAATTCTGATACGCGCAGGCCCGATGCATACACCAATTCAATCATCGCGCGCAGGCGCACCGAATTTTTTATATCGCCCGCCGATGAAATCAATAACTCTATTTCGTCGACCGTCAAAAATTTGGGCAGCGGCCGCGACCGTTTTGGTAATTCCAGATTTGCCGTTGGATTTTCCGTAATAATTTTTTCCAGCATTAAAAATTTATAGAATCCGCGCAGTGCGCTGGCGTGGCGCGCGATGGACGATGCCTTGTCGGGCAGGGACGCCAGATAATTCTGGACATCGTCCGCCGTTGCAGACATCAGGCCATTTGGTAACGCCCTATCGGCCGCACGTAAATCCGCACCGTAACTGTCCAGTGTTTTTGCACTGCGTCCTTTTTCGGCGGACAGGGCCTCTAAAAACACGTCTATATAGTTCATGGATACAATACAACTTCGGTCATGTTTTGTGGGGCGGGAAATGATATAATCATCAGCACCACCAGAATGATAATCAGTGACCAAATTATAATCTTGTTACGTGTCGCGTGACTGCGTCTGTTGTTCAGTGGCATAGTGTGTCCCCATTAAATTGTATCAAAACTGGCGATAAATGTTGCCGCTATGGCGATAATAATCAGTTGTGGCGCAACGATTGCCAGCATTGGCGGCAATGCGCCCGTCGCCCCCAGTGCGTTAAACATATTGGTTAAAAAGTACAGGGCAAAGCATGTGATAATACCCAATGCAAATTTTGTTCCAAAACTGTAATTACGGCGTTGGCGGGTTTGCGAAAACGCAATACCCAATGTTGCCATCGCAACCAATGACAGTGGCAAAAACGCCAGTGTCCACAGTTGCACCCAATGCCCGCGTACCGGTGCACCAATGGATTCCATCTTTTTAATAAATGATGGTAATTGCCAGAATGAAATCTGGTCTGGTTGCAGGTATCTGTCCAGAACGGTGCGTGGGTTCAGCAGTGTTTTTGTTTGCCATGCGCGGGTTTTCATTTGGCCGTTTTCGTCCCATACGTTGGCGCGTGCGGCATTTAATCCATCGTCCGACAGGGTGATATTTTCGGCCTCGACCCGGGCGGTCAATTTGAAAGACGTATCTTGGGCATATACGGTTGCGTTTTGAAATTCCAACGCGTCGCCCGATTTGCGCATGCCGGTTGCGTTCATCGTGATGTAACCCGCATCGGATGATTCACGCAGCCAAATTGCCCCATCAATCAATTTCAGGTGATCTGATGTGATGGTCTGGTTACTCAGTTTAACCGAATACGGATTTACAACCGTGGTTGCGAATATACCAATCAGTACCGCGCCCACTAAAAACGGACGTGACGACTGGTACGGGGACAGGCCCGCACTGGCGACAATAATACTTTCACTGGATTTTGTCAGATTATAAGACGCCAACAGTGTTCCCATAAACACCGCCAGTGGTAAAAACAGTGGCACATATTCCAACAGACGTGTCCATGATTCCGCCAATGCCGCCACTGCCGTCGGATTTGATGGCAGACGTTCAACAAATGTGATTGCAAAAATAATGCCGCATACGACCAGCATTACCAGTCCAACGCCTGAAAAGAAACGTCGCAACAGGAATCTGGTCAAAATAGATGGTTTCAGTGTCATAATCAAAAAGTATAACCTGTTGAATTGATAATTGCAAAATTAAAATGAATGCTTATAATTTCAGGTACGAAAAATAGGATTTACGAAAATGGATAAAAGACCAATCTCGCGCGAGGGGTTTGACTCGCTGGTGAAAGAATTAAAAGACCTGAAAGAAGTTCAGCGTCCGGAAATATTGAAAACCGTCCAATGGGCGCGTTCGCTGGGTGATTTATCTGAAAACGCCGATTACAGCGCGGCCAAGGAAAAACAACGTCAGATTGACAAGCGTATTCAGTTTATCGAAGGGGTAATTGAAAACGCCGCAATTATTGATGTGGATTCGCTGACCGGTGACCGTGTGGTGTTTGGCGCGCGCGTCGTTGCCGAAGACGAAGATGGTAATCGTATGCAGTGCCGGATTCTGTCAGACATTGAATCTGATGGCAAACAGGTTATTTCGTGCACATCGCCGGTTGGACGTGCCATGATTGGACGATGCGTTGGCGATACATGTATTGTAAAATTGCCATCTGGTGAAAAAGAATACGAGATTTTGGAAGTTAAATTCAAAGAATAATCCGCATATGCCTGTACGCGTCTTGCCCGATTTTTTGATAAACCAGATTGCCGCCGGCGAGGTTGTAGAACGTCCCGCCAGCGTGGTCAAAGAACTGGTTGAAAATGCGCTGGACGCGGGTGCAGACCAGATTATGATTGATGTCGCCGATGGCGGACGTACGCTGATTACGGTTGTTGACAATGGGTCGGGAATGTCGCGTGATGACCTGGTGCGCAGTATTACGCGCCATGCGACGTCAAAGTTGCCCGATGATGATTTACTGAATATAAACTTTATGGGGTTTCGTGGCGAAGCGTTACCGTCAATCGCGTCTGTGTCTGATATGACGATTGATACTTGCAATGGCGCGGACGAAAATGGTTGGCAACTGAATGCGAATACTGGCGATGTGCGACCATCTGATTGGGACGCGGGGACACGTATTCGGGTGGCAAATTTGTTTGCGCGCACACCGGCGCGGTTGAAATTCTTGCGCGCAGATCGGGCGGAAATGATTTCTGTGTTGGATGTTGTGCGTCGGCTGGCCATGGCGCGACCCGATGTCGGATTTACACTGAATAACAAATGGCGATTTCCAAAAAATCAGAATATGCGTGACCGTATTGTTGCCGTTATGGGCGATGATGTTGCGGGGCGTATGATACCGGTTGATGCGTTCAGCGCATCGGATGCCGGCATTGAATTACATGGTTTTATTTCAGAACCAACGTTGCGACGCGCGTCGTCGGTGGATCAATATCTGTTTGTAAATGGTCGTCCGGTCAAGGACAAGGTTCTGGTTGGTGCATTGCGTGCGGCATATATGGACGTTATGCATGCGCGCGAATTTCCATTGTGTGCGCTGTATTTGACCGTGCCACCACGCAGTGTTGATGTGAATGTTTCGCCCGCCAAGACAGAGGTGCATTTCTTGGAGCCGGCACATATTCGCGGGTTTATTATCAAAAATCTGCGTGCGGCATTGGCGCGTACAATGAATAATGCACCAGAAATAGATGTGGCGCATCACGCGCCGCGTGAATTTGAAATGGCGGCGACCGCCGCACCCACCATTCCCGCCACAGTGCGTATGGATTTTGGCATTACGCCCGCCACGCTGCGCGTGCATCAGCCAGAGCAGGGCGAAGTTTTCAAACCTGCTGTGTCTGCACCGTCAAGTGCGCCGGCTGACGCCGATGCAATGCAGCCGTTGGGGCGCGCGATTGGTCAGATTGGTAATAAATATATTCTGGCGGCATCGGGCGATAATCTGGTTGTGGTTGACCAGCATGCGGCGCATGAACGCATTACATATGAACGCCTGCGCCAGCATGCGATCAAGACGCAGCCGCTGTTGACACCGATTGTCGTTTCTATGCGCAGTGATGATGTGGCCGCGGTATTGACCGTTGCGGACGAAATGCGGGCGTCGGGGTTGCATATTGATGCGTTTGGCGATGATGCCATTGCAATTTTTGAAAAGCCCGCAGATTGGGATTTGAACTGGGCAAACCTGTTTCACGACATCGCGGACGAAGTTCGTGCCAACGGTCATTCATCGCAACTGGGTGAACGGTTGCATTTGAAACTGGCGAATTACGCGTGCCATCACAGTGTGCGCGCGGGTCAGGCGTTGGACATGGCGTCGTGTGATGCGTTGCTGCGTGCGATTGAAAATACCGCGCGCGCGGGCCAGTGTAATCATGGCCGGCCGGTGTATAAATTTATTCCCATTGCCGATATGGACGCATGGTTTGAACGTATATAAAAACAGGGGGCGCAAGCCCTTGTTTTTTGCCTTTACAGGTGCGCTTTTTTTTACTATCTTTTGTGCATAAATACCAAGGAGAAATAGCATGGAAGAAACAACAGTCGTTGTTGAAAATGGTGCAAACATTGCACAGACCGCAACAGGGGATTGGTGGGGAATGTTGCTGTATTGTGCGGTTGTGTTTGGAATAATCTATCTGTTTATGGTGCGTCCGAATAAACGCAGAATGGCGGAATACCAGAAAATGTTGGATTCATTAAAGGTTGGTAATCGCGTCATGGCGGCGGGTATTTACGGCACTATTAAAAAGATAAATGAAAAAACGATTGAAATGGAAGTGGCCAAGGGTGTTGTCATTGAAGTAAATAAAAACGCCGTTGCCAGTGTTGAATAATAAAAGGGTTTTGATATGTTTAAGAAACTGGCGATAGTTTTTGTTGCGGTGTTTGGTGTGTTGCTGGCGGTGCCGACAATGTCGCCGAAATTAGCACCTTATTTCCCATCATGGGCGCGTCCGATTCCATTGGGGTTGGATTTGAAGGGCGGTGCGCAGTTGTTATTGGAAGTGGACACAAACACCATGTTCCAAGAAAAAGCGGCGCAACTGTATGACGAAGCGCGCAGTGCGATGATTGATCGTGACCGTGGGGTTATTCGTTTTTCAAACCTGCGCAATGTTGACGGTGTTGTGTCGTTGGTCGTTCGCGAAGATGACGATGTGTCGCGTGCCAAGGGCCGTTTGAAGAGTGTTCTGGGATCTGGGGTTGATATTTCATCATCGGGTCGCACCATTACATTAAAGTACACCGAAAAGCAGAAAGAAGAAATGGTCAAAGACGCGCTGGCACGTAGTATTGAAATCGTGCGTCGTCGTATTGATGCGTTGGGAACAAAAGAACCGTCTATTCAGTCACAGGGTGGAAAATACATTCTGATTCAGTTGCCTGGGGTTGATAATCCAGAACACATCAAGGATTTGATTGGTCAGACAGCCAAGATGACATTCCATTTGGTAAATGAAAATGTTACACAGGAACAGATTTCGTCTGGACGTGCGCCAAATGGCACACAGTTCTTGCCATACATGGAAAATCCACAACAGGTTGTGCCAGTGTACAGTCGTGTGGAGGTATCGGGTGAATCACTGAAAGATTCACAGGCCGATTTCGACCAGAATAATATGCCGGTTGTAACGACGGCGTTTGATGCAACCGGTGCGCGCAAGTTTGCACGTTTGACCACGGAACACGTCAATGAACGTTTCGCGATTGTTTTGGACGGCAAGGTTTTGTCCGCGCCAACAATTCGTGAACCAATCCCAGGTGGTCGTGGCCAGATTTCTGGTGGTTTTACATTGCAGGGTGCGAAAGATTTGGCGGTATTGTTGCGCAGTGGCGCATTGCCAGCACCTTTACAGGTTATCGAAGAACGCACAGTTGGTGCGGGTCTGGGCGCGGACGCGATTGAGGCGGGACGCGTTGGCTCGGCGGTTGGCGTGTTGTTTGTAATCCTGTTTATGTTGGTTGCGTATCGCACCTTTGGTTTGATTGCAGACATCGTTTTGATGGTGAATTTGGCCATGATTATCGGTATCTCTGCATTCTTGGGCGCGACATTGACGTTGCCGGGGATTGCGGGTATCGTGTTGACGTTGGGTATGGCGGTGGACGCAAATATTCTGCCGTTTGAACGTATCCGTGACGAGGTTCGCGAAGGCGTCCCAACACTGCGTGCGGTTGATTTGGGCTTTACCCGTTCGACCAAGACCGTTATGGACGGTAACCTGACCAATCTGATTTGCAGTTTGATTTTGTTCCAGTTCGGCGCGGGCCCAATCCGTGGGTTTGCGGTGACGCTGTCGATTGGTGTTATTACAACACTGTTCACATGCTTGGCATTGTCACGTGTATTGATTGACTGGTACATGGGCGGTAAAAACAAAAAGATTGGTTACATTAAAAATAAATAAAAAGGTTATGTTATGAAATTCCATTTTATGAAATATCGGAAACTGTCGTACTGGGTTTCTGGAATTTTGGTTGCATTGTCGATTGTGTCGTTGTTGACGCATGGGCTGAATTACGGCATTGACTTTGCGGGTGGTATTTCGATGGAGGTTAAACCCATCGAAGCCAATTACACGATTGACAAGATGCGCAGTGACCTGTCGACATTCAGTCCGGAATTGCAATCTGTGGACAATGATTCAATCTTGATTCGCGTCGGTTTGCCCAAGGGGGCAACTGATGCCCAGCAAAACACCCGCGTTGCCGAAATCAAACAGATTTTGGGCGACAAGGTGCAATATTCGCAGGTTCAAATCGTTGGGCCAAAAATCGGTGGCGAATTGGTACGCGGTGGTATCTTGGCGATTTTGGTATCGTTTGTGCTGATGAGTGTGTATATCTGGATTCGTTATCGCGGTGGGTATGCGGTTGGTTCATTTGTATCGTTGGTATTGGACTTTGTGTTGATGTTTGGGTTCTTTTCCGTTACCGGTTTGGAATTTAACCAGACGTCCATTGCGGTTATCTTGATGGGTATTGGTTATTCCATCAATGACAAGGTTGTGAACTATGACCGTATTGATGAAAATATCAAAAAGTATCACAAGATGCCAATGACAGAACTGATTGATTTGTCGGTCAACGAAATGTTGCATCGTACAGTTATGACCAGTGTGTCGACAATCTTGGCGATGGTCGGTCTGTATTTCTGGGGCGGGGTGATGTTGCAAGAATTTGCGATTGCAATGACATTCTCGGTCGTGATGGGGACACTGACCAGTATTTATATTTCAAATGTTATTTTGTATCACTTTAACCTGCGTGAGACAAAATATTGATAATCTGCGCGCCGCGCCATATTGTGGGGGGGAGGGGTATATAGATGAGATTAAAACAAATCTTTTTACTGGTGGCATTGGTTTTTGCGATTTCGCCAGCGGCGCGCGCAGACAGTTTGTTTTTCGAAGATGAACCGGTTCAAGATGGCCTGCGCGTTTTTGATATGTCCAAAACATTTGCGGAAATTTATCAAAAACTGGACGGTGTAAAATGGGCCGGTAAAAATATCAATGTTGCGATTGAAAGTTTAGAAAATCTGAGTGCGGACGCCCATATCGCCGCAACGGACAATCGCGTGGTATTGGTTTGGCGCGACAGCATTATTGCAAACTATCCACGTCCCAGTGCGGGTGATTGGAATGGCTTTGGCGAAATCACAACGGCATTGATTTTGAAACTGCGCGAAAATGATTCAGATTTGCATCGCGCAACGCCATCTGAAATGTACCAGATGGTTGTTGATGCACTGACACACGGCATTGATGAAAATGGTCGTTATATTTATTCGCGTGTGGCCGAAATAAACGAAGATGGTCGTATATTGACCAGCGTTGGTTTGACTGGTGCACGTGACGCGCGTGGAAATTGGCGTGTGCATGGTGTATTCAAGGGCGCGCCCGCCGACACCGCCGGTATTCGCGAAGGGGACTTGGTTGCCGAAATAAATGGTACGCCGGTTGCAAAAATGTCAGATGATGATATTGAAAGTTTCTTGGCCGGTTTTAATTCTGGCACGTCCAAGGTTAAATTGCTGACCCCGTCGGGCGCGCGCGATGTTGTGTTGCGTCGTGCGACGATTGTTTTGGCGGATGCCGATGTTGTGCATCGTGCGGGTATTGGCGCAGGTGAAAGTGATGTGTTGGAAATTGTTGTACATAACGTATCAGACAATTCTGTGGCCATTGTGAACGAGGCATTGGCAGCATACGACAATCTGGGCGGGATTGTATTAGATTTGCGTGCGTCGTCGGGTGATGATGAACGTGCGGCGGCAAAATTGGCGGGGCTGTTTATCGGGGCGCGTCCTGTGATGCGCATATTGGAAACCGCCCGTGATCAGGTAGAGGTTGTCCCAGGTGGTCGCGCCGTAACCGATGTGCCGGTTGTGGTTCTGATTTCTGACCAGACCCGTGGCACGGCCGAGGCGATTGCCAGCGCGTTCTATGAATACAATCGTGGTGTATTGGTGGGCACACCCACCGCGGGCAGTGCGCGTATCGCAACACGTTTGGATTTGTCTGATGGTGGTGCGTTGGAATTGTTAAACAAATCAATCAAGACCGGCACAGGGCGTGATATTGATGGGCGCGGAATTTTCCCGATTGTGTGTTTATCTAATATCCGCAGCAGTGCGCAACAAAATGCGTTTTTCTTGAATGTAATCAATGATGATTTTAATGCGCGTGATTTTAACCAAGAACCAGATACGGACGTGTCTGCAATTCGCAGTGGGTGTCCTGTGATAACCAGTGGCAGTGACGAAGACGCATTGGCGGCGGCCGTATCGGCCAAGATTTTAACTGATAAAAAAATCTATAATATTTTAATTGAAAAGTAAAAAGGGCAATCTGATGTTTTTAACCCAAGACAATAAAATGAAATGGAAATTGTTGGCGTATGCCACCGCTGTGGTTGCGGTGATTGTTGCGCTGGGGGTGATGTGGTTTGACGCGCCGGTGTATTTGGCTATGCGTGGGTTAAATTGCAAATTGTGGGGTGTGTTTGACACGATTTTTGATGCCAAAATGTGGGTTGGTGCATCGTTTGTTCTGATGTGTGCATTTTATGGCAAAAAAACGCTGGAATCAAAACCATGTTTCAAGAACGATAAAAATCGGTTCAGTATTATGTGTTTCTGGTCTGATTTTTTGCTGAAAACAAAGAACAGTTATGCGTTTTTTACATTTTGTTCCGTGCTGTCGGCGTCTATCATTGCCCAGATATTAAAGGTCGTAATTGGTCGCGCGCGTCCGATATTTTATGAGGCATTGGGTATGACGGGATTTTTCCCATTTCATAATGACTGGGCGTTTAATTCCATGCCGTCGGGGCATGCGGTTGCGTCGTTTGCAGGACTGGTTATGTTGGGTATGTTGGCCCCGCGTATAAAGCCATTTACGTGGTCGCTGGCGATACTGATTGGTGTGTCGCGTGTGGCGATTGGGGCGCATTGGCCAACGGACGTTATACTGGGGGCGTTCATCGGTATGGTGATGGCGGACTTGGTAAAGTGGTGGCTGAAACGTCGCAGCATATAAATTAAAATGCGTCAAAAAAATGACGCATTTTTCTTTTTTTTATGATAAAATATGCGCGTTATGGAAGGGCAATCGAGATTTTTACCAGAAAGTGTTTCTGGGGCGTTAAAGAACATCGCGCGGCGCGCGTGGGGCACAACCCTGATTTTAGTGGGCGCATGGGCGATATTTGCGTTATTATTTTTTAATCCATATTTGGACGGATTTGCCACCGCCAGCACGTTTGGCAATCAATCCGCAATGGGCAACGTGGTTTCTTTTTTGCGGTACAGTGTGGGCACTGTGCCGGCGTTGTTTTTATTGTTGTGCATTGTGCGGGCGGGGATTTTGCGTGCAATGAATTGGGTGGATGATGATGCGCCCGAATATAATTTAATGCGAATTTTTGTTGCGCTGTGTGCAGGCGCGGCGGCGTTTGGTTTAATCGCCCCCAGTCGGGCGTTTGGTGGTTTTGCGGGCGCGATTGTGGCGCATGACGCTGGGACGCTGGTTGGCGCGTGGGCGGTGGCATTGTGCATTCCGGCGATGGCTGTCTTTGTATGGTTGGCGGCGCGCGTGTTGCATATTAAATGGTCGCATGTGCGTGCGTTGTTGAATCTGGTGCGTCGCGTAATTGGTGCGATTTTGTCCGTATTTCGTATGGTATCTGGGCGTCCCGCTGTCGCGTCAGATGACGTGGATGACGCCGAAGAAGTTGTGGAAGAAGAGAACGCGGAAGAGACGCCCGTGACCGACGCCAAACCCGCCGCGCGTCGTCGCGCAAAGCCCGCGGCCAAGAAATCGGTGGCCAAGGTTGCACGTGCGTCTGGTGACGATGAATTTGAATTGCCTGACCCCGATTTTCTGGAAGATTCTAATTTTGGTAAAAATGTTGTAACGCCCGAATTAAAGCGTAATGCCGTCGCGATGGAGGAGCACTTTGCCGAATACAATGTTCATGGCAAGGTTGTTGGTATTCGCCCAGGGCCGATTGTTACGTTGTATGAACTGATGCCAGAAAGCGGTACGCGTTGGGCCGACGTCAGCAAGACCGTCAAGGATATGACGCGCGCGATGGCAACCGAAAATATTCGTATCGCACAAATTCCTGGGACACCACTGATTGGTGTGGAAATGGTGAATCTGAAACGCCAGACGGTGCGTTTCCGTGGATTGGTTGCCAGTGATACATTCCAAACGTCTAAGTACAAGATTCCGTTGGGGCTGGGTGTTGATATTGGCGGTAATTATATGTACTTTGATTTGGCAAAAATGCCGCATATGCTGATTGCAGGGCGCACGGGGTCTGGAAAATCTGTGTTTGTGCAATCCATTATTACATCAATCGTTTATCATTTTACGCCGGACAAGTGCAAATTGATAATTATTGACCCAAAGGGTGTTGATTTTGGGTTTTGGGACGATATTCCACATTTGATTACACCGATTGTAAAGCTTGACCCAAATGCGGCGGTCAATGCGTTGAAGTGGGCCGTACGCGAAATGGAAGAACGCTATAAACAACTGCAACTGGTCAATGCGCGTAATATCGAAAGTTACAATGAAATTGTTGCGGCCAAACGTGCGTCGGGCGAAAAAATCACGCGTCAGGTTGCTGTTGGTACAGACGAGGAAACGGGCGAATTGCTGTTTGAAACCCAAGAGGTTGACCTGTCTGATATGCCATACATCGTCATTGTTATTGACGAGGTTGCCGACCTGATGAGTTTGGCGCGCAAAGATGTTGAGGCGTGTGTCCAGCGTATCGCGCAAAAGGCGCGTGCGGCGGGTATTCACCTTGTCATGGCGACCCAGCGTCCAGACGCGACGACCATCACAGGTGTTATCAAGGCGAATTTCCCAACACGTGTATCATTCCAAGCGCGCAGCGTTATTGACTCTATGACAACATTGGGTGAAAAGGGCGCAGAAACACTGTTGGCGTGTGGTGATATGTTGTTTAGCGAGGCCGGACGTCCACCTGTGCGTATACATGGCGCGTTTATATCGGACGAAGAATTGACGCGCATTGGTGATTTCTTGCGCGCACAATGCGAGCCGGAATATGTCGCGGGTATTACCGACGGTGGTGATGGTGACGTGCCGATGGCGGGTGGCGGCGCATCGGGCGGGGCATCGGCCGGTAACAAAGATGCCGATTTATATGCACAGGCCAAAGAATGCGTTTTGCGTGATAAAAAGCCGACGATTTCATATATTCAGCGCAGATTGCAAATCGGTTACAACAAGGCCGCTGGATTTATGGAACGTATGGAGCAAGAGGGAATTGTCAGCCCGCCAGACGCGAATAATAAACGTCATATTTTGTAGTAAAAAATACCGGCGAATGCCGGTGTTTTTTATTCTTTTTTATATGGCCTGATTGTGGTATAATTATATGCAAAAGGAGATTTTTATTATGAAGAAACAAATGTCTTGGTTTATTTTGGCGGCGGCGGTGCTGGGGCTGAATCCGGCGGTGGCCGCAACAAACAGCGGTACGCGCGCCGCGTCCAGTGTGGATTTTTCGTCACAGCCAGCAACGCGCGGGCGTACGAATGTGAACTATCAAAAATACCAGACACGTACAACAACACGTACGTACAATTCAAACGATGGTAAAAACCTGTACTATACACAGCCGGTAAACCGCAGTGCGCTGTACAAACAATATGATTCCGGTCGTACGTCCCAAACAACAACGGTTCGTACATCACGCGCGGAAACATTGCGTACAGAACTGAAACGTAAATATTATTTGGCGCATCCATTCTTTCAGCCATTGGGGGGCAAGTTTGGCTCGGTTACGGATTTGTCATACACAGACAATTCTTATAAAATCAATTTGACGCCTGTGACAGGATTTTCGATTTCTGATCCCAAGGCGACATGGAGCACCAAGCAGTTTTCCATCAAAGAAGATTTCAGTTATGGTATAACCGATCGTATCGCGGTGTTGGGTATGCTGCGTTATGATTCTGCGAAATACAAATTTGATTGGACAACCGCGCCAGATGATGAAATGGACGACAATGATTTGAATATGTTCGGCTTGGGCGGCCAGTGGCGTTTTGTTGACAATGACAAATGGATTGCAACGGCGTCGGCATATTACCAGCACCAGAAAGATATTTCGGACAACGTAATCTTGGATATCAAGGCAGGGTACAAGGTTGCACGTTCAACAATCTATGGTTTGGCACGTGGTTGGTATGTTGACTTTGATGGCAATTCTTATGGTAATGGTATCGAAGGCAAGAATGAATCCGGTCACGAACAATCATTGTTCTTGGCGTACAAGACAGACGTCAGCAACGCATTTTATTTCGAAGGCGGATTGGGTGTGTTCAGTGTCTTGGACGAAGATTGGACATTTAACTTAGAAGGTATCTTTGGTACATATGATTGGCACAATCAGGCGTCGTTAAAGGCGGCATTGGGTTGGCAACCAAACGATTGGTTCGCGCTGAACCTGTATGCCAAGATGGCCGTCTATGACAGTGCCGATGATAAAAAATTGGATTATTATGTCTATGGTGCGGAAACGTCCGTTGGTGTGTACCAAGACAGTTGGGTAAAGCACGGTACAGCGGCAGTCAACGATTACAAAGAAACAACCGTTGGTCTGCAAGCGATTTTCCAGTTTTAATATCTGATGGAAATGTTTGGCTGGTGCGGGATGAAATCGCGCCAGCCGATAATTTTGCAAAAGTAGGGATGTTCTTATGCGCAAGTTACTGTTTGGTTTGATGGGGATTTTTGTTGTGATGGGTGGTGCGCGTGCGGATGGTGCGCTGGCACGTGATACGTCCGATCCGTTGTATATGTTGGGTGTCGAAGAAACGCTGTCCCAGACGACACTGACATTTTGGGACAATGTCTTGCGCGCGGGGCAGTCCGTTTCATATGGTATGAATGACCGTCTGACGATTGGTGCAAATGTGCACTATCAAATCGATTTTGATGGTGACGAAGATGGATTCTCGGCGATTGATGTCGGTGGGGCGTATCGTATGTCAAATGGTTCTGATAACAGTGCCCAGTTGATATCGGACGTTTTGTTTGGGTTAAAGTTTGGTGGTTCGTCGCACGTGCGTACGCCGTATTTTGCGGATTCCACGTATTATGCTGGGTTGCGTTTTGGGCGTCAATGGTCGGGTGTGACATTGGCGGCAACGGTGAAATCAAATTGGATTTTTGACGATACCCGCGGTATGTCGTACATCGACATGACGCCAGAGGTTTATTTCCGTCTGGATCCTGATATGCGTTTGGGCTTTGATTTCACATGGCGCAAGGCGACAAATCCGGACTATGACCAAGAATGGATTGGTGGCAAGTTTGTTCGTCAATATGGCCGTACGCAGTACATAGGGCATGTTGACTATGAATTTGAAAGCGAAGATTTTCAGGTCGGTGCGCAAATAAACATTTTGTTCTGATAAAATATGTCCCCGCGCGAATGCGGGGATTTTTCTTGTTATGTATATTGACAATTTTTGTTTTTGGTCTATATTTTAGGTATGCAAGAAAAAGTTATTTTTGTTTTCCCTGGTCAGGGCGCGCAGTATGTTGGTATGGGCAAAGATTTGTTTCGTGAATTTGCCGTGGCGCGTTATACATTTCAACAGGTTTCGGACATTGCGCATCGTGATATTGCGGGCATTTGTTTTAATGGGCCAGAATCTGAATTAAACATGCCTGAAAATACATCGTTGGGGACGTTTGCACATTCTGTTGCGATTGCCAGAATAATAGAGGCGGAATTTGGTCGCCCATTGTATCAGGTTGGGTACGCCATGGCGGGCCATTCGATGGGGCAATATTCGGCGTTGCATTGTGTTGGCGCGCTGTCGTTTGCAGATGCGGTGCGGTTGCTGTCCGCGCGCAGTTCGTATATGTCCATGACGGACACGTCGGGTGGCGGAATGGGGTGCATTGTTGGATTGGATCGCGCGGCGGTGGAAAATTGTTTGATGGCGGCAAATGGTCATGGGTATGCCGCAATATCAAATCATAATGCGCGTGATCAATTTATTATCAGTGGTCAAAACGATGCATTGGACGTGGTGTTACGTGCGGCATCAAACGCTGGTGCGCGGTTGGCACGACGACTGAATGTGTCTGTGCCGGCGCATTGTGAATTGATGCGTGATGCGGGGCGTATGCTGCGCGCGCAACTGGCCGTGACGCCGGTGGACGCACCAAAGACAAATTGGTTTTCAAATCAGACCGCGGCATTTATGTCCAATCCGATGGATGTTCGTGATGCGTTGGCCGACCAGATGACGCACGGTGTGCGTTGGCTAGAAATTATGGAAAAGTTCCCGACGTATTCAATTACGCAATCATATGAACTGGGCCCTGGGGCGGTGTTGTCCAAATTGATAAAGCGTGCGGACGTTGGTACGCGTGCGGCGTCAACTGACAATATCGCGGGTGTGCGCAAAATGCTGGACGCGTTGGCAACTGGCATGAATCATGTGCGGTAATTTTATTTTTTTGATGAATTTATTTTTTCACGCAATGCGTTCCAATAATCCAGACGCTTTTTAATTTCGCGTTCAAATCCGCGTTCCACGGGGGTATAGAATGTCTGGCGTGGCATGGATTCAGGGAAACAATTTTGTCCTGAAAATCCAGACGCCGTATCGGGGTCATAAATGTACCCCGCGCCGTATCCCATATTTTTCATCATTTTTGTTGGGGCGTTCAAAATATTTTTTGGTGGCGGAACGCTGCCTGTGGCGCGGGCCGCGGCATACGCCGCATTTTGTGCGCGATAATTTCCAATACTTTTTGGCGCAGTGCCCAAATAAATTACCAGTTCGGTCAGGGCCAAGTCACCCTCTGGACTGCCCATGCGTTCGTACAGTTGCCACGCGGCCAATGCCATCTGCATTGCGTTGGGATCGGCCAGACCAACATCTTCCATTGCGAACCGTGCCAAGCGGCGAAACAGGTACATCGGATCTTGGCCTGATGTCATCATACGTGCCGTCCAATACAATGCCGCATCGGTGTCTGATGCACGCAATGATTTATGTACCGCCGAAATCAGGTTGTAATGTTCGTCGCCTGATTTATCGGACAGGGGCGCGCGCTTTTGTATCACGGAATCCAACGCATCGGGGTCAAGTTCTGTTTTGAAATTTGCGTTTATCAGGTATTCGATTGTATTCAGTAAAAATCGCGCATCACCATCAGAAATGTCCGCCAAATGATTACGGGCATCTTCGTTTAATGGTAATTTTTTTTCTGTAAATTTTTCGGCGCGATTTATCAATTCCATCAAATCGTCGTGTGACAATCCCGCCAATACCCCAACGTGGCAACGCGACAGTAACGCGTTGTTCAAATTAAAACTGGGGTTTTCGGTGGTTGCGCCCATGAATACGACAGTGCCATCTTCTAAATAAGGCAACAGGGTATCTTGCTGGGTTTTATTAAACCGATGAATTTCGTCGATAAACAGTAATGTGTTGCGGCCCAAATTGCGATTTAGTTTTGCGGTTTCCATCGCCTTTTTTATATCGGCGGTGCCAGAAAACACCGCGGACATTGGTACAAAATCCATGTCCACAGAATTTGCCAATGCGCGCGCAATCGTCGTCTTGCCACATCCGGGCGGCCCCCACAAAATCAGGTTTGATAATTTATGATTATCAACCATACGACGTACCAGTCCGTTTTCCCCCAGCAGTTGGGTTTGACCGATAACTTCATCAATTGTGCGTGGTCGCATTAAATCGGCAAGAGGTCTGGTTTCGTCGGGCATAATTATATTTTACTTTGATTTTATTTACTGTTTATTTTGTGGTATAATGATTGTATTAGAAAAAAGAGGGTTTATCAATTGGTAAATGATGATAAAAATTCCGAATTTACATTGGCGGTTGCCAATCTGGCGGCGGCGGCAATGGCGGCAAATCCGGAACTGACCATGGCGGCGGCGGTGGCATCGGCGCGTGAAACACTGCGTGGGGCATCGGTATCCCCGCGCCAGATTGCGGATTCCGTGCGCCCAGACAAAATTCAGTGTCTGGAAGATGGCACATGGCACGTCATGTTGCGTCGGTATATTCGTCGTAAATTTAACCTGACACCGGACGCGTATCGCGCAAAGTGGGGATTGCCAGCGGACTATCCATTTGTTGCGCCGAACTATGCATCACGCCGGTCAAAGATTGCCAAGAAGACAGGTCTGGGAAAATCAAAGCAGGAAAAATAATATGTCGGAAAAGTTCAGAAAAATCGTGCGCAGTCCCGAAGAGGCCGCAAAAAAATTACGTAAAAAAATTGGCGCAACGCGTCCGGCGGAATATGTACGCGCACGCGCCGATGGCGACAAATTAAATGCCGGCGCGGTTGCCGGTATCGCGGCATTGGGCACGGCAAAGTGGTCGGCATGGTTGGCGGCGGGCGGTACGCAATTTATGCTGTGGCTGGCGCGTGTGGCGGCATTGGACAATGCGATTTTGCGTCATATGGAAAAGACGGGCGCGGTCAAAGATGTAAAACTGAACAAGGACGGTACGGAAAATAAATTGTCCAAGTTCAGAAAAAAGAATCCGAATTTTGTTGCACATTTGAAATGGTATTTCGCGCTGTCCATCTTGGCAGGGGCGGGTGCAGCCACAATGAAATATGGGCCGGACATTGTGCAAACAGTCCAAGAACAGCGTGCCGAACGTGAAGCGGCCGAGGCGCGTCGTGGGACGTATGCCGCGTATCTGGACAAGATGCAGAGTATAACACCATTCTTGATCGCAGACCTGATAGCCAAAGAGGGGATTCACGTTGACAGCAATGGCATGCATATACCGTACCAAGATTCGCGTGGGGTTTGGACGATTGGTTTCGGATCAACGATGTTGAAAGATAAAACACCCGTGACGTCAAAGACCAAGCCCATTACAAATGACGAGGCATACGAACTGGCGCGTTGGCATTTGGAGGCAGGCGAAACGTACTTTATTATGTACTGTTATGACACGGCCGTGCCAGATGTTGATATTTCGACAACCGAACGTGCGCTGGGGACGGGGTCTATTGTGTATAATTCGTATTCAAAATTGATTGAAAACCCAAAGGCCAGAAATACCCGTGAACGTTTTGCGGCATTGCGTGCGGATTTTGATGAATTTGGTTATGCAACACCGGACAGTTTGATTTTGAAACGCTTTGCCCAGTATCCTGTGCTGGAAAAAGATGAAACGTCGTTTGGACGTCAATGGTTGCATGGTGGCACGACGGACGTGTTGGGTGATAAACTGGGTGGATTCTTGGCCGGTGGGCGCGGTGTGCAGTGGCGACGCTGGTTAGAGGCGGGGCTGTTCACCGGTGAGATTACGCCAAATATGCTGTTGGATTGTCCGGTAAACGGTATGTACGAATTTTATAAATGCATGGATGCAGACAAAGAGGCATTCTTTATCGGTGTTGATTCAGAAAACCGTCGTGTCAACCATGATACGTATGCAAAATTTTATAAATGGTTGGAAAATCCAGTAACTAAAAGTGGGCTATCTCTGGCGCGGTGGAAGAAGATTAGTGATTATCTGCCGCCTGATATTGTGGAACTGTGTCGTGGGGGAAAATGCGAGTTGGGTAATCGCGAAATTGCCCGACATGTGCCAACGCTGGATACAGAAATCGGCAATACAGACAATATCGCGGTCAAGACGTATGTTTTGGAATATGATGAATTGTATGCAGATGCGATTTCTTCGTACAAGGCGGGGGACTTTGTCACGGCGGCGGCAAAATACAGAAATATGTTATCGCTGTACCCGAACAATGCGTTGTTGCATAACGATTTGGCGGCGACGTACAATAAACTGGGTATGTATGATGATGCCATCGCACAGGTTCGTGAAATTGTTCATCGTATCGGGGACAAGGGGCAATATGCGGCGGCGTACTATAATGCCGGATTTGCATATGAACAACAGGGGAATCTGCAAAAGGCATTGGCGAACTATAAACTGGCATTGGCAAATGGCAATCGTCGTGTGCAGCGCGATATAACGCGTGTACGTGAAAATATGAACAAGGCAGTGTCGCGTGGAAAGCGTATGGCGTTTGGTGGTGCGCGCGCAAAATTGCAAAATAAATCGCGTGGCGATTTGTTGGTTTACGGAATTGAACACAAAGGTAATATGGCATGAAGGTCTGGGTAAATTACAACGATAACCGTTGGAAAAAATATAAAATCGATTTTGAAAAAATCGTGTGCATGGCGGCGGGCCCTGCATACAAGGATTCAGAGGTTTCAATTACATTGACCAATGATGAAGAAATTCATGCCTTGAATCGCCAGTATCGTGGCATTGATAAACCGACGAATGTTTTGTCATTTGAACTGGGCGATCCGGTGTTGCTGGGTGATATATATATATCATTGGACACCGTTGCGCGTCAGGCGGCAGATGCAAAAATATCTGTGGCGGAACATACCGTGCATATGGTGGTGCATGGCACATTGCACCTGATGGGGTATGACCATATTACGGACGCGCAGGCCGCGGTGATGGAATCATTGGAAATCAAGATTATGAAAAAATTGGGCTATAAAAATCCATATGCGGACGACGCCGCACCGGTATGCGACAGTGAAAAATGTTGTGTCGGCAGTCGCCTGATTTCATTTTTGGAAAAATTCAAAATTCGTAAAAATGGCGTTATGCAATATGTCGCAATGGCGGTGCTGGGGCTGGCGGCCTCGTTTGGTTTTGCACCATTTAATATGTGGTGGTTGACCGCCATTTCCATTGGTGCGGCGTATTATTTGATGGTGCGTGCGGCGGGCCCCCGCGATGGGGTGGGGCGTCTGTGGTTGCGCGCAATGCCATTTGGTGCGGCATACAGTGTGGCCATGTTTTGGTGGACACTGCATTCAATATATGTTGTGCCTGAATTGGCGGCACAATTTGCAATTTGGACATTGCCGGCGTTATTAGGGTTGGCGTTATTTGGCGCGGTTGTATTTGTGTGGCCGTTTGTGCTGGCAATCCGCACGCGCGTCGCGGCCGCCGCACGTCCGTTTGTATTTGCAGGATTTTGGACGCTGGTGCTGTGGCTGCGTGAATGGGTGGCCACCGGTTTCCCATGGAATCCGATTGCAAATATCACATTGCCGATGCCGGTTGTCGCAAATTCTATGTCACTGTGGGGGGCATTGGGACTGACATTTGTTGTGACGGGGGCAGTTACGGCGATGGTTGAATTTCTGCGTAATCGCAAAATATTTTGGCCGATGATTATTTTTGTAGTTCTGGCTGTATGCGGCGGTGCGTACGGTGCGCGTAATATTGCGCTGTCAAATGCGGGGGCGGAAAGTGGTGCGGTAATGGTTCGTATTGTTCAGCCCGCGCGGTCACAATCGGACAAAATTTCATATTCATCGCGCAATGACAGAATTGCCCGTGCGGTTGAAAATGTGCGTGGTTTGGTGACGCTGTCGGATGCGGCCAGTGCACCAGATTTAATTGTTTTCCCAGAAACAACATATCCATTTGCGATTGTGCCAAATGACACATTGGAAATGGCAACGCAGTTATCACGACCTGTTATTATTGGTGCAACGTATGTTGATGGGTCGGGCGTGTATAATTCAATGGTTGTGGCGTCGGCGTCCGGCGTGGTGCGTAATGTGTATAATAAATCGCACCTTGTTCCATTTGGGGAATACAGTCCGTTTGGCATTATGCCGTCGCCGGCAAACCTGACAGCGGGGGCGGGCGCAACCACAATCACGGTAAATACCGCGCATGGCGATTTTACATTTGCGCCGGCAATCTGTTATGAGATTGTGTTTTCAGATGCGCTGATACCACGCGGAACAACGCCGAATGCAATTATCAATATTACAAATGATACTTGGTTTGGTGCGACCCCCGGGACGTATCAGCATTTGGATATGGTGCGCCGTTATGCAATCGAAAGTGGTTTGCCGGTTATTCGTGCAAACTATTCAGGAATCAGTGCGTTTGTGGGCGCGAATGGTGAAATAATTTCAGCATTAGACATTGGGGTTGCTGGCACAGTTGATGGATTTGTGTGGGGGGCGCATATGGCGCCGTATCGTGCGATTGGCCGCAATGGATGGTTGATAATCATATTGGCGTTTGCAGGTGTGATGTCTGTACTATTTAACAGAAAATACCGGTAAAGACCGGTATTTTTATTTATGGTTTTTCAAAATCCAAACGCGAATTGCAGATGACAGATTTCGCGCGCCACGCGCGCGGTCAATCTGGTTTATGATTCCGCTGGGGGTTGTGCCGCGCGCAGCGGCAATTTCATGCAGGGCGTCGACAAATTCTTCTTCCAGTGAAATACTGGTGTGATGACCCGATAAAGATACAGATATTTTTTTCATGTCTTAAATTTTCCCCGCGATTAAACAGTCCTGCATTGCGCGCACGCCATCGTCGTATTTGCGCAGAACCGATAAATTCAAATTGTCCAACATAACGCATGCGCCAAAACTGTCAAACGCGAACCAAAACAAATCATTGCGGCCGAATACCGTTAAACCACGCAGACGTGGATTGCCCGCCAATTCGCGATTGATGTTCACAATGTCTGGGATTGGGTAACGCGCACCACGTGAAACCTCGGTCGGGCCAAAAATATAACCTGAGCCCAAATTTATCGCACCAGATGCGGTGTATAAATCAATCATAAATTTTGGCAACATTGCCGCGCGCATATTCTGTAATGCCATGTTGGTCAGCATCAATGCATTGTGCGGGGCAGGTGCGCTAACGTTTGCACCACGTGATTTCATTGCTGATAAAAATTCATCAATGGTTTGTGCCATCGCTTACTCCATACCACGGGATTGCGCCATTGCCGCGGCCAGTTGTGTCAACCTATCTTCGGTTGCATTGCCACCATCGCCGCCGCCACCCATATGTGCGGGAACAAAAACCTTCTTTGATGGATTTGGCAACCAAATCATTTCATTGCCGGATTGTTCGATAATAAATCTGTCCATATTGTGTGCAAATGGAAACGTTGCACATAAAAACATATTGTCGGGCGAAATTGCGCCGCCCCACATCATCGGTATACGAAATCGCACAGACAGGTTTTCTGGCATGCGCGATCCCATAATCAGACCCATAAATTCGTTCTGGGTTAAATTCATAAATGCCAGCGTATCAACCGAATCGGTCAGTGATTCCATAAATGCATGCACCGCGGATTTGTATCGCGCGAACCAGTCCGCATCAACATGCGCCGCAACCGGACGGTGACATACCAATGGAATGTCGTCCAGATTTAATTCGCGTGCGCGCCGTTGCGCTGTATCTTGTGACCACTGCATTAAATTTTGCCTATGTAATCTATAACGGTGTCGATGTATTCAGAATATGCATTAAAGTTTTCCGTGTCGTCAATATTTGTTGGTGCGGTATTTTGGCGCATAGCGACATATTGGCGCAATTCGTCGATAGAGTGGAATACCAAAATATCGGCGTGTTCAGATGTTGCGTCGTCGCGCGCGTCCAGTACGAATCCCGTTACATTTATCACAATATCTTCCAGTGTGTCGGCAAAGATAGATGTCATTTTATCAATAGCCGCACGCATGTCAGATACCCGTGCGCCGTTTGCACCCAGCCATAATGCCTCGTTCGTGCCGATTGCCAACAGCGGTGTTTTTATACCACCGATGCGTGCGGGCTTTTTAACGGTATAGCCGGCATCTATAAACACCTGTTGAATATCGGTGTTTGTCGCCGCGACTGCGACGGGGGTATCGGGTTGTACGCCGTTTGGTGCGGTCATTTGTGATGTCTGCGTCGCGAATGAAATTGTGTTCAGGCGCGCGGGGCGCATATCGGCCGTTGGGCCGTTTCGTACCGGTGCGGTTGGCGCGGGCGATGGCGCGATTTCGGGGGACAAAACCGGTTGATTCTGTGGTGTTGTATTTTGTTGTGGTGCGTTGCTGTCGTGATTTTTTGATATACGCATAATAGGCAGGCGGATTTTACGCAGGCGTGGTCGCATAATTAAATACAGTCCCACAACCATTATAAAAACAATAACGACAAACGAAATGTAAAACAGTGGTTTGACGGGTGTTTGTATCGCCTGAATATACGCCAGATATTGCCAGTGGGCGGACGACAATATGTTAAATCCAAACATTGTATTAAACCAAAAGCAAGCCCCCAGCGTCATCGCCAGCAGCCATAGCAACCCAAGCAACATATTATCAATTCTGCGTTTCATTTGGCTTTTATTATAGCATATTTGTGATAAAGTAAAAAGCGTAATGATTGATACAGACGATATTCTTGAACATATTGGTGCGGCGGCGGGCATTTGGTGCGCGGCCGATACCGATACGCCTGATTTGGCGGCGGCGGCCGATTTGGTTGTGGCGCGTGGATTGCGTGATATTTCGGTCGCGCCCGCGGCGGTGCCGATTGTATGGCCGTGGTTGGAACATACAAATGTTCAAATTTTCGCGCGGTTTTATTTGTCGCCCGCGTCGCGCGTTGCCACATTTGATGATGTGTCAGATATTGCCGCCCGAATAAATTCTGCGTTCAAACAGGGGGCGTCGGCGGCCCAGGTGTTTATGCGATTGGCCGACGTTGCGTCATTTGTACAGAATATGTCGCCGATTCGTTCAGACCTGTTTTTTAACAAGGATTTGGTTATCGGATTAAATATCGGTGAAGTCAACCCATCTGATTGGGCAGAATTGATTGAAAACCTGAATCAAATCGGTGCGTCTTTGTTGTTGGTGTTGCCCCAAGATCGTGGATTAAAGTCCGATTTTGTTGGGCGTGTGTATGGCCTGTTGGATGGGCCGGTTGAGAAATTTAATGGCGCGTTGCATTGGTGTCTGGGGGCGGGGCAGGCCCGCGCAGAACAGGTGGTGCGTTTGGTCACCGCGATGCAGCCCCAGATTATATCACGCCTGAAATTCTGGGTTATGTGAACCCGTGGTCAGTACCAGATACTTTGGTGCGGCCGTTTCCGCCATATTTTTATGTTGATATCGCGTCACAATCGTTTCAATGTCGGGCGTATGCATACACAGGCCAGATTCGCGTGCGCGTTCGGTTATCCAATCAAAGTATTCCCAATGATCCGTGCCGATAATAATTTCGCCGTCGTCGCACAGGTGCGTCGCCAGCATTTTTATAAATTCTGTTTGTAACAGGCGGCGTTTTTCATGCTTTGCCTTGGGCCACGGGTCGGGGTGCAGAATCCAAATCTGGTTAAATTTCATATTGCCCGCGCGCAGAAAATCGCGCACATCGTCGGGGTAAATGCGAATATTTTTGTATTCTGGCAAAACTTCATTTGTTTTTTCATCGGTCATTGCACCCAACAGGGCCGCAACACCGTTCATAAATGGTTCTGCGCCAATAATAAGTGCGTCGGGGTTATGAATTGCCAAATCGCGCACGTGTTCACCCGCGCCAAATCCGATTTCCAGAATATTAAATTTACCGGCCTTTTCGTCGTTTTTTGCAGAAATTGCCGGCAACACATTGTCCAGCAAGTATTGCTTGCGCGCGGACAGTTTTTTGCCGTGCCGGCGGCCAAAAGTTCTTATTTCTTGTTTTTTCATATATTTAGTATAGAATCCGATATGTTATAAAACAAGGTAAATATAATGGCAGAGTTTCCACGGATTATACCCGCGCCTGATTTTCAGTTGGAAAAAATTGCGCCAACGTTTGAAAACGCGCGCATTGTTTTTGAACTGATTGACGGGCAACGTCAATATTTGGCCCAGTGGCTGGATTGGGTGGATGCCACCATCAGCCCCGAGACCGCATACCCATTTATGCAACGCACGTCAAACACAGATAATGGTAATTATTATATTGTGCAATCAGGACATGTGATTGGTTCGATTGGTGTTGATTACAGCGAAAAGCGCAAAAGTGGTGAAATAGGGTACTGGTTGTCGCGTGACGCAAATGGCCGCGGGATTATGACGCGCGCGGTTGGCGTGATGGAACGCTTTTGCTTTGATGCGCTGGGCGTAAATCGTGTGGAAATCTTGGTTGATGTGGACAACAATAAGTCACAGGCGGTGGCTCAGCGCGCGGGGTACATGCGCGAAGGGGTTCTGCGTCAATCAATGTTGTTGCGCGGCGTGCCACGTGATATGATTATGTTTTCAAAAATAAAATCAGAATTTGGAAAAGGAAAATAAAAATGCGTAATGGATTGTCGGCTGATTTAATTGCCCGCGTATTGGGCGCGGCACCGAAATATACACTGGATGAACTGGAAAAAAAGTTCCCGCCACGTGCGTTGCCAGATGGGGCGTTTGTAACGCGTTTTGCACCCAGCCCGACGGGCTTTATGCATTTGGGCGGTCTGTATGGTGCGCTGGTTGATTGCAAGTTGGCGCGTGATACGGGTGGTGTGTTTATGTTGCGTATCGAAGATACGGATACCAAGCGCGAGGTTGCATCCGCCGTTGATATCATTGTTGATTCAATGCATCGTTTTGGTTTGGAATATAACGATGTGCCGGAATACGGGCCGTATTATCAATCACAGCGTCGTGATATTTATCACAGTGTGGCGGCTGATTTGTTGGCGCGTGGGTTGGCATATCCATGCTTTTTGACCGCCGATGATATGGAACAAATTCGTACAAATCAAAAGAATGCCGGATTTGCAACGGGTATCTATGGCGAATTTGCGCGTGATCGTGATTTAACAGATGATGAAATCAGGGCGCATTTGGACAATGGCGACGTGCCAACAATACGTCTGTATTCGGTTGGTGACCCATCAAAGCGTATTTTCTGCAAGGACGCGGTACGTGGTTCGATTGGATTTCCGGAAAACAACGAAGATATTGTTTTGATTAAATCAAACGACAGATTGCCAACGTATCATTTTGCGCATTTGGTTGATGACCACTTTATGCGCACGACGCATGTTGTTCGTGGCGAAGAATGGTTGCCGTCGTTCCCGCTGCATGCACAGTTATTCCGCATGATGGGGTGGACGCCACCGATGTATATTCACACATCTACGATTGACAAGATTGACGCGGAAACCGGTAAACAGCGCAAGTTGTCAAAACGCAAAGACCCCGAGGCAAACGTTGCATTTTTCTTGGCCGATGGTTGGCCAACGGCGGCGGTGTTGGAATATCTGGGCAATATCGCGGCATCTGGTTATGAAGAGGCAAAATCCAAAGGGCAGGTTTCGTCCATATGGCAATACCCACTGCGCGTGAAAAAGATTCCTATTTCAGGTGCGTTGTTTGATATGAAAAAATTGGAATGGTGGGCGCGTGAATATATTGCGACATTGTCTGTGCCTGATTTGGTGCGTTGTGTTACAGATTGGGCGAATGAATACGGCAATGATGTGCAAAAGATGCAGGTTCAAAACCCGCAGTATCTGGCGTCAATGCTGGGAATTGAACGTGATAATCCAAAGCGTATTCGCAAGGACTTTATCACGTGGGCACAAACGCTGGGCGAGGTTGCGTATTTCTGGGACGCGTTGTACAACAAAAACACAGAATTTGAATTTAACCGTGATGTCTTGGCGGAATTTTTGAAAACATATAATGCGTCAGATGACAAAGACACATGGTGGAACAAGATTGTCGCGATTGCAACCGCGGTCGGCGTTAAAAATGGCGAGGTTGCAATGAATTTGCGCGTGGCGGTAACAGGACGCACAAATACGCCTGACCTGTATTCTGTGATGCAGGTAATGGGTGGCGATATGGTTGAACGCAGAGTAAAGGAGATTATAAATGGTTAAAACAAAAAAGCATTCGCGGGCAGAGGTTAAACAAGTAAAACGCGACGAACGTGGTGGACATTTATTGCGCATATTGCGTGCAACGGGATTGTTTCGTTGGGAACGCCCCAGCACAAAATGCGAAGAGGCATTGAATATTTTAACACATGGTATTGGTATCGGTTTGGCGATTGCGGGGCTGACGCTGTTGGTTGTGTATGCGGCGTTGGCGGGTAATGCATGGGCAATCGTATCGTGTGCGATTTTTGGTTTGACAATGTTCACACTGTATTTTGGTTCAACAATGTGTCATGCGACCATTGGTAAAAAGGGCGAATGCTTTTTTGAAGTATGGGACAGTGTTGCCATCTATGCATTGATTGCCGGCACATACACGCCATTTATGTTGGTAAATCTGCGCGGGCCGATTGGTTGGACGGTGTTCGGTATTTTGTGGGCGATTGTATTTTTGGGTGCGTTTATGAAAATCCGCAATCCAAAGCAGCAGCCAAAATGGATGGTGTTGTTGTATCTGGTTATGGGGTGGACATTGCTGTTTATTTTGCCGGCAATGATTCGTAATATTCCAGCGCGCGGCATGTGGTTTATTTTGGCGGGTGGACTGTCATATTCTGTTGGTGTGATATTCTATTTGTGGCGCAGATTAAAATTCTCGCACGCAATATGGCACTTGTTCGTAATCGGGGGCAGTGTGTGCTTCTTTTTCGCGGTGCTGTTTGGGTGCATTATCGACTACTAATAAAAATGCCGGTTCGCCGGCATTTTTTATTGATTTTTGTATGATAACGTCATAGAATACGTGGGACATGAAAGAATTTATGATTATTTTGACATTCACAACAACTACAACAACCCCCGCGGGGGTGTAATTTCTATTTGCGGTTTTGACCGCGCAATGCAATAATCAAACAAAACAAAAACAACAAAAACCAAAGTAAGAAAGGTTTATAATTATGTCATATCCAATCGAAACGATTCGTCATTCGCTGGCGCATGTTATGGCGGCGGCGGTTCAGAAACTGTATCCAGATGTAAAATTCGCAGGCGGGCCGGCCATTGAAAACGGTTTTTACTATGACTTTGATACAGAACACAGATTTTCCGAAGAAGATTTCGAGAAAATCGAACATGAAATGCATGCGTTGATTAAATCTAACGGCCGCTTTGAACAGCGTAATGTCAGCTTGGACGAAGCAAAACAGTTGTTTGCCAACCAGCCATATAAAATGGAATGGTTGAATGAATACGATGCCGCAGGCGAGGCATTATCGGTTTATACTTTCCGTGATTTTACCGACCTGTGCCGTGGGCCACACGTTGAATCATCAAAAGATTTGCCACGTGATGCGTTCAAGATTCGCAATGTTGCCGGTGCATACTGGAAAGGGGACGCGAAAAACAAAATGTTGCAGCGTATCTATGTTGATGCATTCGCAACAAAAGAAGAATTGGAACAACATTTGAAGAATGTGGCCGATGCCGCCGCGCGCGACAACCGTAAATTGGGCAAAGATATGGATTTGTTCCACTTTGAACCAGATTATGCCCCAGGTGCGGTGTTCTGGCACGACAAGGGTTACAAGATTTATCGTCGCCTGATTGAATACATCCGTGGCCGTCAGGAACGAGCAGGGTATTTGGAAATTTCCACCCCGTCTGTTATGGACAGATCGTTGTGGGAACGTAGTGGCCACTGGGCAAAATATGGTGAACATAACTATTCTGGTAAAACCCAAGATGGCAAAACATTCTGTGTAAAGCCAATGTCATGCCCAGGCGGTATGTTGGTGTTTGGTCAGGGTATTAAATCGTACAAAGATTTGCCAATGTATCTGGCCGAATTTGGCAAGGTAAATCGTTACGAGGCCGCAGGCGGCTTGTCCGGTCTGATGCGCGTACGTGAATTTACCCAAGACGATGCGCACATTTTCTGCACCGAAGAACAGTTGGAAACCGAGGTTGTAAAAATCTTGCGCTTTATCAAAGATATTTATGGCAAGTTTGGTTTTGACAAGATTTCAATGAAATTGGCAACCCGCAAAGATTCTGAATTTCGTATCGGTTCGGATGAAATTTGGGACAAGGCCGAAGGCGCGTTGAAACGTGCGCTGGACGACAATGGTATTGAATACGAAATTGCCGAAGGTGATGCCGCATTCTATGGCCCAAAAATCGATAACTATCTGAAAGATTCTATGGGCAGAATTTGGCAGTGTGGTACGGTTCAGTTGGATATGAATTTGCCAGAACGCTTTGATTTGTCATATGTTGGCGAAGATGGCGAAAAGCATCGTCCAATTATGTTGCACCGTGCAATGTTGGGTTCGATTGAACGCTTTATGGGAATCTTGCTGGAATCAACCGGTGGTAATTTGCCATTGTGGTTGTCCCCAGAACCAGTGGTTGTTGCGCCAATTTCAGGCAAAGTGTCTGAATATGCAACAATGGTTGCCGATGAATTGCGCAATGCGGGCGTGTGGGCACGTGCCGATTTGCGTGATGAAAAGGTCAACTACAAGATTCGCGAACTGTCGTTGGCGAAAACACCGATTATCGCGGTTGTTGGCGAAAAAGAAGCCGCGGACAAGACCGTAACGTTGCGTCGTTTGGGTGTGGACAAACAGGAAACAATGCCGTTGTCTGAATTTATCGCCCAGATGGTTGATGCGGTAAAGATGCCACGATAAAATGAAAACAAACATATGGCGCGCTGTTCTATGCGCGCCATACTTGTGCAAGAAAGAAAAGGGCAGGAAATGAAAAAAGTACTTTTATTATTGGCGATTGCGGCGATGCCAGCAATGCTGACGGCGTGCGCGCGCACATGTGAAACAGAACCCATTGTAGAAGAAAATCATAAACTGATTGTGCCGCCACATTTTGGTCAAATGCCTAAATAATTTCGTCATATATTCTTTGTGAATTGGCTTTTTTATGATATAATTACCGCAAAGAACTATGGGGGGATTTCCTGATGAACGAAGATAACAACAATTTGGATTTATTGGACTTAGACGATGCAAATGATGTGGACGCATTGCCTGATGCGACACCGTTTGCCACACCACGCCCGAAAAAGCCATGGTTGCTGATGGCGGTGGGTGTTATCGTGATTATTTTGGCGACATATATTATTGTTCGCACGGTTGGTGGAAATTCTTCGTCATCGATAGAGGTTGACTTGGATGCACCAGCGGTAATTGTTGATGATGGTTCGCTGAATGTACCGGCGCGTCCGGAAAATGCACCGGCGATGCCAGTGGCGGCGCAACCGACCCCTGTGCCCGTGCCAGCACCAGCCGCCGCACCGGTAAATCCTGCACCAGCACCACAGCCGGTTGCAGCCCCTGTTCAGGAAACAGTTGGAACACCGGTTCGCGTTGTCGAAGACAGAAAGACCGTGACATTTAACCCAGACAAGCCAGTTGCAGCGAAACCAGTGGCAAAGCCAAAGACCACAACAAAGCCAGCGGCAAAGGCGGCACCGAAAAAGGTTGTTAAACAACAGGTTGCCCCAGCACACGGCGGTTGGTATGTCCAGTTTGGTTCGTACAGCACCCGCGCATTGGCAGAGGCCGCACAACGCAAGATTCAGGCCGGTCACCAGAGTTTGTTTGCTGGTAAACAATTCGTAATCTTGGCGGCGCAGTTGCCAAATGGTAAAACAACATACAGATTGCGCGTTGCGTTTGCAACGTCTGCGGACGCGAATGGATTCTGCCGTAATGCAAAATCCGACGGTCTGGATTGCTATGTTGCAAAATAATAAGGTAAGGGGAATAAAATGTTTGGACGTTTTGGCTGGGCTGAAATTTTACTGATTGTCGTGCTGGTTATGATTTTATTCGGCAGTGCGAAAATCCCATCGATTATGAAAAATCTGGCCGATGGTATAAATGTGTTCAAGAAAGAAATGAAGACCACGCCAACCGATAAAGCACCGGTTGCAAAACCCGCTGTGAAAAAACCGGCGGCGAAAAAAACGGTTGCGCCAAAGAAGGCGGTTGCCGCGAAAAAGCCAGTTAAAAAAGTGGCCACAAAAAGGCAATAAAAAAATAATTTATAACATTATTTAGGCAAGTGTGGGTATATATCCACACTTGCTTTTTTATTATGGTTTTTCTACACTATATTCTGACTCAACAGGGATGTTGGCTCTGGGACTTGAAAATCCTATAAGCAAAACGACACATTTTTGTGTTGTAAATCCGAACGGACATTGGTGCGTTTCTGCACCGTGTTTTGTTATCCCGACTGTGTGTATTCCGGTCGGGGATCTGTGATGATAAGGACAATATGTTGTTCAAAAACCACGGGGTCATTTTTGCTTATGATTTTTCAAATCCCCGACCGCCAATTCTTTGGCGGTATTTTTTTACTTGATATAGGAGCGGGAAAATGAAATGGAATCGTATAGCATGCGTCATGAGTATAGGTGTTGTATTCGCTGGGATGTGCGGGGTTGTGCATGGTGTGTCGTGCACCACGGGCAGTCCGTGTACAAGGTGTTATGGATATTATGCATATGTTTATGGTACGATGTACTGTAGCAATTTTAGTACAGGCGAGACAACCCGCTGTTCTCTGCCGGGGGTGTCTGCGGCCTATATAATGTCGCCTTGTTGCGACGAAACTTATCACGCAGTAGGTGAGCCAACGGGGTGTTATGCTGAAGGGTGCCCAGAGAACGCGTCAGTGGCCCTGGACGCCAAGTCATGCGAGTGCAATATTGGATATTATGGCGAACTGTCCAGTTCCACCGGAAAATGTACGCAGTGTCCGACATTGAATGGTGTCAAAGGTACAACCTCACAGCGAGGTAAAAAGTATATAACAGATTGTTTTATCCCCACAGATGAAACAATTACGGATAGTTCAGGAAAATACAAGTTTATACAAGAGTGTCATTATACAAGGTAGGCAAACAAAAAACGCGGACAATTTGCCCGCGTTTATTTTTCTGCTTATTTTTACTGTCTGCGCTGTTCGTATTCTTCTTGTTCTTCGACCGTCATGGTTGCCAATGGGCGTGCCATCATACGGTTCAGACCAATTTCATCGCCAGACACAACACTGTACCCATATGTGCCGTTTTCAATGCGATCCAACGCGGCATCAATTTTACGCAACAGGTTGTTGTCACGTTCTGACATACGCAGATTCATTGTGATATCTTGTTCATATGTTGCGTTATCCGAATCGTCACCGACGCCAGCGGCCTCGGTCTTTTCGGCCAAACGTACCGCACTCAAAACCGAATCGCTGTCGTGCATCAGTTCTTCTTTTTGCGCCATCAACATTTGATAGAAATACGCCAACTGTTGTTCGCACATATATGGTTCGGACTTCTTTGGTGTGTACTTTGGTGGTAATTCCAATGTCTTGTAATTCTTCTTGGACGCCATTTTTTAACCCTTTAATTCATTTATCCACTGTGTCAATGTATCAGCGTCCATCAAACCGGTGCGTGCCTCTATCAGTTCACCGCCCTTGAATGCCAGAACGCTGGGAATGCTGCGAATGCCATATTTCGCAGGTGTGCGTCGATTTGTTTCGTCAATTTCGAATTTTACGAATTTGACGTCAGGAATCTCGTCAGAAACTGTTTCAAAAATTGGGCCAAACATACGGCATGGGCCACACCAAGATGCCCAGAAATCAACCAGTGTGATACCGCCACCCAACATTGAATCAAAATTTGTGTCGTTTGCGTGTTCCAAAGCCATCTTTTTCTCCTTAGTTATTGATATTCTGGGCAAGTGTATTATAATCAAGACAAAATGCAAGAGAAAACGTATAAAATGAATAAAATCATATACTTAGATGCGGCGGCGTCCGCGTTGAAACCTGAATCAGTAATTATGGCGGAAACAACGTTTCTGCGTGATGCGTATGCGAATGCGGGGCGGGGGATTTGCGCGCGTGCGATGGCGGTTGATGAAATGGTTGCATCGACGCGTCGTGCGGTGGCGGAATTTATGAATGCTGCGGCTGACAATATTGTATTTACGTCGGGCGCGACCGATGGGTTAAATCGCGTTTGTCGCATTATTGGTGGCGGGTCAAATTTGCGTGTGGGCGTGTCGGCATTGGATCATCACAGTGCGCGCCTGCCATGGGTGGCGGCGGGTTGTGAAATCATAGAATGCCCATTGGACGCATCAATGAACATTGATGTGCACGCCATACCAAATGTTGATGTGTTGGTTATAACTGCGATGTCAAATGTGATGGGGCAGGCGCAAGATGTGGCGGCGATTGTGCGTGCGGCGCGCGAAAAAAATCCAAATGTTATAACCGTTGTTGATGCGGCGCAGTATGTTGTGCATGACGAAATTGACGTTGCAGATTGGGACGCTGATTTTGTATGTTGGTCGGCGCACAAGATTGGTGCGGATACCGGATTGGGCATAATGTATATTAAAAATCCGAATCGGTTTCGTCCGGACAAATTTGGCGGTGGAATGGTAAACCGTGTGAATGCAGATGGCACGTTTACCGTGCAATCTGCCCCCGATTGTTGGGAGGCCGGAACATTACCACTGACCCAGATTGCGGGACTGGCTGCCGCAATCGAAGATATTTCGTTGCATCGTCCTGATACGGCATTGATAAAATATATGTATGATGCGTTGTCAAAAAATCCGCGGATTAAAATTCTGACATCGCGTGATGCGGCGATTTTGTCGTTTATTATTTCTGATATGCATGTGCTGGATTTCGGGGTGTTGGTTGGTGCACGGGGCCTGTGTTTGCGTGTGGGAAATATGTGCGCAACATGGATTCACAACCATTTGGGCATCACGGGCAGTGCGCGCTTGTCGGTTGGTTCTTATAACACAATGTCCGATGCGATGGCGGCGGTTGATATTATAAACAGTGTGGTGAAATAAAATGGCATTTACACGTGATGATATTGTTGCGGCGTTAAAGACGGTCTTTGACCCAGAAATCCCCGTGAACATTTGGGACATGGGGTTGGTGTACGATATTGCGATTGATGACGCGTCGGTTGTGATAAAGATGACATTTACCAGTCCGACATGTCCCATGATGGAAGAATTATTGGAACAGGTGCGCGATGTTGTCCAGCGTGTCACGGGTGACGTGCCCGTGCGTGTCGATTTGGTATGGACGCCGGCGTGGGATTTGTCGCGTATGTCGGATGCGGCGCGCATAGAATTGGATTTAACAGAACACGGGTGGTAATTATGACGTTTGAACAAATCAAAGATATGTTGGCAATGGTGGATGCGCCCGCCGATAAATTGGAAATGGTGATGGATTTGGGCGCGCATATGCCGCCACCGCCGGCGGACGCCGTGTGTGGTGATATTGTTGGGTGCGCGTCACATGCCGAAATTTGCAGCAAAGGCAATCACTTTTATGGGCGCGCCGATTCGGCACTGGTGCGCGGTATTGTTGCGATTATGACCGCAATGGTGGACGGGCGCAGTCCGGACGAGATAAAGAAAATGGATTTGGCGGGCACGTTTTCTGCGCTGGGGCTGCCGCTTGGGGCGGGGCGGTTAAATGGCGTAAATTCTATGATTCGTTTTTTGCAGAATTTGTGATACACTGTTCGGCATAGAGGGGTGCGTATGAACGAAGACGAGAGAATGTTCAAAATAGGATTGTGGTCGTTGGTTGCGGTAATCGTACTGACAACTGGATTACAGGTTTGCTATCGCACCCAAAATTCTGCACGTAATCGTGTGCGTCGCCAGATTGTCCAGACGCAACAAGAAATTGCTGCACGTCAGGCGAACTTTGCGTCGTATGTCAGGCCAGAAATTTTGCGCAATTCGGTTGACGCCGTCAGCCCAAAGGTAGAGGTTATCAGTTTTCATAAAAGCGTTTCCATTGATGATTTGCCAATGCGGGACGTCGCGGACGATAAATGAATATGTTTGAGGTTGGACACGATATTTCAAAGTACAGTTTTATCGGTGGTGTTGAAAATAAACACGACCACCGTCGTTTGCGCATAGTGTATAGATTCTTTGTCTTTTGGCTGTGTATATTTGCGGCGCGAACATTATATCTGGGGATTCAGGGAACAGATCGTACGCGTAATGCGGGGGCATCGGGGAACTGGGTGGTCAGCCGCGCGGACATCGTGGACAGAAATGGTGACATTCTGGCGAAGAATATTGTGTCGGGGCATATTCAGATTTTCCCAAATAAAATAAAAGAGAAAGACAAGGATAGGGCGGCGAACTTGATACATCAAATTTTGCCGTATCAGTACAGTGTGTCGGATGCGCTGAAACTGGTAAATTCGGGGCGTGGTTTTATGTACCTGCAAAAATTCGCCACTGAAAACCAACGCAAGGCGGTTATTGATGCGCGTATCGAGGGGCTGGAGGTTAAACAAGTTCAAACCCGTAAATACCCAAAGCGTCGTTTGTTTGCACATGCGGTTGGTTTTGTTAGCGAGGATGATCAGAATAACCAGCGTGGCCAAGAAGGGGCAGAGCGTATATATGATGCATACCTGCGCGAAAATACCGCGCCGTTGCGTCTGTCGCTGGATTCGCGCATTCAATCGGTGTTTTATGAACAGTTGTCGGCGGCAATGCAAAAGTATCAGGCAAAATCCGCGATGGGTATGTTGATGAATTCGCGTACGGGCGAAATGCTGGCGATGGTGTCGTTGCCGGATTTTGACCCTGAAATCAGAAACAACGAAATCAATACTAATGTTAAATTCCGGCCGATGGGCGATGCCTATGAAATGGGGTCGATATTCAAAATCTTTAACACCGCCATGGCGATGGAAAATGGCATTACCAAAGAATACTATGTCAAAGAACCGTTCAAGATTTATGATAAACGCGGTCGTGTGGCCAAGGCCGTGCGCGACGTGCGCACTTTCAAACCGCCGCGCCCGTATCTGTCGGTCGAAGAAATTATGTTGCATTCTTGTAACGTTGGCAGTGCGCAAATTGCGCTGGATTTGCCCGATGGCACACAGCAGGAATTTTTCCATCGCCTGCATTTTGATGAACCGTTAAATTTGGAATTTGGTCGTACGGCGCGTACGCATTTGCCGCAACGCTGGTGGCCGGTTGAACGTGCAACAATGTCATATGGACACGGTATATCAGTGACACCGATGCATGTATTGTTGGCGGTCAATGCGATGACAAATGGCGGAATCTATATTTACCCAACAATGCAAAAACGTGATGTTGGTGCGGTTCGTGGTCAACGTGTTTTGCCGCCAGAAATATCGGCGCGTCTGCGCGGGATTATGTTGCGCGTTGCCGAAGAAACCAGTGGTCGTAAATCGCGTGTTGCCGGTATTCAGATTGGTGGTAAAACCGCCACCGCGGAAAAGTACACAAATGGTCGCGTTGATAATAAACGTAACCTGACGGCGTATGCGGCAATCTTTCCTGCGTCCGCGCCCCAGTATGTGATGCTGGTTATTTTGGACGAACCACACGGTACGTCTGAATCATGGGGATTGCGTACGGCGGCGTGGAACGTTGTGCCGACAACGGGAAAAATTCTGGACAGTATACTGCCGTTGCTATTTGAATAATTTTCGATTATAATACTCTTGATAATAAAAAAAGAGTATAGCGTGAGAAAGGTTGTTGATAAATCCATGCTGGGACGGGCATGGGTGGTGGTGACGTCGAATGACGACGCCATCGGTGCAGATAATTTAGTAAAAAAAATCTTGGCTACCCGTGGCATTGCCGATGTCGCGTCACAGGAACGCTTTCTGAACCCCAGTATCAAGGAATATATGCCAGATCCGTCTGTGTTGCGTGATATGGACACGGCGGCGCGCGTAATCGCGGACAGTATTTTGCGCGGGGACAAAATTGCAATCTATGGTGACTATGACGTTGATGGAATTACATCAACGGCGATTTGTATTAAATCGCTGCGGGCGTTGGGCGTTGATTGCATGTGGCATCTGCCCACGCGCGAGGGCGAGGGGTACGGCCTGAACCCGCATGCGATTGATGATATTGCGGCGGCGGGCGCGAAACTGATGATAACGGTGGATTGCGGAATATCGGGTGCGGCGGACGTTGCGCATGCAAATGACATTGGATTGCAGGTTGTTGTTACCGACCATCATTCGCCCGATGCCGCATTGCCGGCGGCGGCGGCCGTGGTCAATCCAAAGCGCGCGGATGATACGTCGGGTCTGTCATATTTGGCGGGTGTTGGTGTTGCATTTATGACGATGGTTGCGGTGCGTCGTGAATTAAAAAATCGTGATTTGTCGCCTGATATGCGTGCGCGCGTTGATAAATTGGATTTGATGGAATTTATGGATTTGGTCGCGTTGGGCACGATATGCGACACGATGCCGTTGGTGGGGCTGAACCGCGCGTTTGTGGCAACAGGACTGAAAATACTGGATCAGAAAAAGAATCTGGGGCTGCGTACGTTGATGGGCGTTGCGGGTATCAAGCATGCGTCGGTATATGCGGCTGGGTTCGCGTTGGGCCCGCGTCTGAATGCGGCGGGACGTTTGGATTCGGCCGCGCCGGCGTTGGAATTGTTACTGACGGACAATCCCTTGATTGCAAACGATTTGGCAAATAAATTGCATCATATGAATCAGGAACGCATTGATATTCAAAATGCAATTATGTTGCGCGCCAGCGAGCAAGCCGAACAATCCTGTCGTGCCGGTCGGTGCAGTTTGTTTGTATGTGGCGATAATTGGCACGGCGGTGTTATGGGGATTATCGCGGGACGGCTGAAAGATAAATATAATTTGCCGTCGTGCGTGGCGACCCGTGGGCCAGATGGTGTTATAAATGGTTCTGGGCGTTCGATTGCCGGAATTGATTTGGGACATATTATACATCAGGCGTTGGCCGCCGGCGTTATATCAGAGGGGGGCGGTCACGCCGCGGCGGCGGGATTTTCGCTGAATGCGGAAAACGAAGATGCGTTTCGTGAATTTTTGGAACGTGCGGTCGGCGAACAATTAAATGGGCAAGTGCCCACATGTGAAGTCGTGGCGGATGCGGAGTTAGATGCGGGCGCGGCAACAATGAAACTGATTTCTGCGCTGGATGCACTGGAACCATTCGGTCAGGGAAATCCAGAACCGACACTGATTTTGCATGGCGCGATGTTACGTTTTGCAACCATTATGGGGGGCGGGGCGCACCTGCGCGGGTCGGTTGCAACCAGTGGCGGCCAGTTGGCGTTTGTCGGATTTAATTTGGTCGGTACGCCGGTTGGTGATTTTTTACTGGACGATGCAAACACAAACACTACAATAACAATGCTGGGCAAACTGAAAGAAAACGAGTATAACGGCCGCAAGAGTGCACAGTTCTTTGTTGAAGATATTGCGGTTGGACAGGGTATATAGATGGACGAAAATCTGAAAAAATTTGCCGAAAAAATCAAGGCAGCGCGCAGCGTTGCAATCTTTGCACATAAAAATCCAGATGGTGATGCGTTGTGCAGTGTTTTGGCGTTGGCACGATTGATTGAACTGAATTTTGGGCGTCGTCCAATTTGCGTATATGATGGAAATATTCCAGATGCGTTGGACAATGTGCCGGACAGACACAGAATCCAATTTTATCAGCGTATTGATTTAACGCGTCCGTTTGATGTTGCGATTGTTATGGATTATGGTACGGCGCGCAATATTGGTGGCCCGTCCCAGATTCTGGAAATTGCCAAATACACGATTGAAATTGACCATCATATAAACGACGCGCATGTGGCGGAATTGTGCATCGACGACGATACGGCGGCCGCCACGGGCGAGATTGTATTTCGAATGATGAATGCGTTATCGTGGACAGCGGACGTGGATGTGTTGAACCTGTTGGCGGTCGCAATATTGACCGACACAGGGTTCTTTAAGTTTGTGCGTGCGGGGCGTGGTGATGCGTTGCGCATAATGGCACGGTTGGTTGATGGCGGGGTCAATATTGCCACATTGGCCGATGGCCTGAACAACAAACCGCGTCGTGCGGTTCAGACCGAGGCCGCCATTGTTTCAAATGCGGAATTTCTGCGTCACGGTAAAATTGCGTTGGCCACGGTTGAAAAGAAAGATTACAAGCATCTGGATGGGCGCGGGGAATTGATTTTGAATTTGCTGGCGCAAATCAAGGGCGTTGAACTGATTGCATTGTTAAAGCAACAGAAAGAAAATCAAATTGGTGTGTCACTGCGTGGTCGTATGCACCCCGTGGATCATATCGCATCTGCGCTGGGTGGGGGCGGACACACGTATGCCGCCGGTGCGGTTGTTGCAGACACATTGGAAAATGTTCGCACGCGCTTGTTAGAATTGTTAAAGGGAGAGGATTTATGAAAAAATTGTTTGCAATAATTCTGTGTATGTGCACGATTTCGGCGCATGCGGCGGTTGATAATAATTTGGTAAACTCGGCGGAAAAATACCTGAACTCTATTACCGGTCTGTCGGGTGAATTTATTCAAACCGCATCTGGCAAGCAACAGCGTGGCACATTTGCAATGTTGCGTCCGGGGCGCGTGCGTTTGGACTATCGCGATATGCCGGTGCAACTGATTGCAGATGGACGGGATTTATATTTCTTTGATAAATCATTGGATCAGATTACAACCGTGCCATTGACCAGCACACCGGCGGGCATTTTAATTCGCAAGCATATTGATTTGAAAAATGCAGATATCAATGTTGTTGAAACAACCGCGGCCGACAAAACATTTGCGTTAAAGATGAATTTGCGCGGTCAAGAAGGTCTGGGGCATATGACGGTTGTATTTGATAAAAAGCCCGTAAAGTTAAATTCATGGAGTGTAGTTGATGCCACCGGTGCAACAACTGATGTTGCGTTTTCGGGATTAAAGCCCAAGACCGATTTTGGCAAAAACTACTTTCAAATCAGCCGTCATAAAACCGTCAGCACCAGTGGTGGCGATGACTTTTATGACTAAGGGTACGAACGCATAATGTTTGGAATCAGTGGTGCGGAATTTTTAGTAATTATTTTGGTCGCGATTGTGGTTTTGCCACCGCGCATGTGGCCGGATGTTGCGCAATTCTTGGCGCGCGTGGTGAAATTTGTGCGCCAGATTATCTGGAAAATTACCGATGCGTCCGAACAAATCAAGGACACCATTGAACGCGAAGCACCGATTGATCAGGTTATTATGACAACCACCGATGATATTTTGGCGGAATTTGCAACGCCAATAAAACAGTTGCGTGGCAAAACAAAAACTAAATCACAGCGGGGAACGAAAAAATGCAAAAAATGACATTGATGCAGCATTTTTCCGAACTGCGCCGTCGTGTGATGTGGACGTTTGGTGTATTTGCGTTGGCGGTGATTTTTGGTTGGTATGTTGCGCCATTTGTTCAGGAATTTTTGACCGCACCATTGTTGCGTATTTGGCCAAATGGCACAATGCTGTACAGTGGTATGTCCGACGGACTGATGATACGATTTTCGTTGGCGATGGTTGTCGGATTGATATTCGTAATACCATTTGGTTTTTATCAGGCGTGGCGATTCGTTTCCCCTGGGTTACATAAAAACGAGCGCAATTTTATTTGGCCGGTGTTGATAATGTCGCCGATTTTGTTTTGTCTGGGTGCGGCGTTTGCGTTCTATGTCATGTTTCCGTTTGTGTTTGGATTCTTTTTGGAATTGAATCAACAGACGCCTGTGCCGACAATCTTTATCCCAAATGCGCGCGATTATCTGGGCTTTGCCATCGGACTGTTGCGTGTGTTTGGTATTGCGTTTCAGTTGCCGTTGGTATTGGTTCTGTTAAATCGTTTGGGTGTACTGCCGCGGTCACGTGTGGTGCGCGCGCGCCGTTATGCGATTGTGCTGATTGCGATTGCGGCGGCGGTGTTGACGCCACCAGACATCGTGTCCCAGATTGCGTTGGGACTGCCGATGTGGGCACTGTTTGAAATCAGTATTTTGTTTATGCGTCGCGACGCAGATTGATGAAGTTTGTTTTCCTTTATTCATTGTTTTGTGATATAATTTTCGTGTGAGAAAAACTCTGTTGATTTTTTTGTGCGCGATTGTGCCCATGATTATGGGGTGCGATTTGCAGCCAAAAATTGTGTCGCTGCCTGATACGGTGGGGGAATTTATTACCGCGCGGTATCCGGCATTGCTGGCCGACCCAAATACACAGCCGGAAATTTATAACTCGGCGGCATCGGACTATGGCGTGTATGCATCGCCAGAACTCTATGGTTCGGTTGGTGCGGATGACTATGTTATGTATGCGTCGGTTGATGACTATATTGTTCCACCACAGGCTGGGGCGGATGACGTGTCGGCGGCCGCGTTGTACGGCGAACCGGTGATTGCGGACAATACCGCCACGCCCGCGCCAGATGATGTGGCGGGCGCGGACGTGTCCAATGTTGAAATTGCAACGGACGATTACCTGAATGTGCCGGAATATCATGCGCCGGATGTTGCAAACGCGGCGGCGGTCGCACCAGCGACAGAAAATGCCGCCGCACAGCCCAATACAACCACACGCGTAAAGTTGCGCGAAATTACGGTTGCGGTGGGTGATACGTTGTATTCGTTGTCGCGTAAATATTCCGTACCTGTGAATGATTTGGCGGTTATGAATAATATTTCTGCGCCGTTTGCGCTGTCGGTGGGGCAAAAGTTGAAAGTGCCTGATTTGGCATCCGCGCCTGTGCGTGCGGCCGCCACGACACCAGCCGCAAAAACTGCACCGGTTGCAACGACCGCACAATCAAAATATGGTACGCCACCCACCGCGCCAAAGGTTGGTGTCGCACCAAAGGTTGCAACGCCGACCGTTGCCGCAACCAAAGCGAACCCGTCCACCACGACAAAGAGTGGGGCAAAGAATGCGTCACAGGCAAATGCAAAAACGCAACCGGTAAAACACGCGCAGCAAAAAATTTCGTCAGACCCGAACAAGAAATTACCGTCGATTGCGGCGCGGTCATCGTCAAAATTCTCGTGGCCGGTGCGGGGCAAAATTCTGTCGCACTATGGCGCGAAATCGGGCGGATTATTTAACGATGGTATAAATATTGGTGCATCACGTGGCACGGCGGTCAAGGCGGCAGAAAACGGCGTTGTTGCATATGCAGGGAACGAGGTCAAGGGTATGGGCAATCTGGTCATTATACAGCATTCTGGCGGGTGGATGACGGTCTATGCGCATATGGATTCTATGTCGGTGCGCCGCGGCGCGCGCGTGTCGGTTGGCCAGAAAATCGGGACGGTTGGCGCAACGGGCAAGGTTGACCAGCCGCAATTACACTTTGAAATCCGCAAGGGAACAAAGGCGTATAATCCATCGTCGTATTTGCGCCAATAATAAATACTTGCAAATTGGACGAAAAGATATATAATTGCCACAGTTTAGCAGTTCTGGATGCGTAGCTCAGTTGGTAGAGCAACTGACTCTTAATCAGTGGGTCCAGGGTTCGAGTCCCTGCGCGTCCACCACAAACAAGGAAACCACCATCAGGTGGTTTTTTTTATTTCTGTTGCGCATGGGACGAAGAACCCGAAAAAAGGACGCCCCGTAGCAAAAAGGCAGGCGGTGGTAGCCGTCGTACACGCTTATTACTCCATGTGTCAAATTATCTGAGTTTTCGGGACGTTGTGCTTTTAGTCAATTTGTTGTTTAGCTATTTCTGACAAATTTTTCGTTGTTTTATGATATAATGTTACTCGTTGGGTAGAACCCTTGAAATAAAGGAGCTTTTGTAATGAATAAACAGGAACAATTTCAGAGAGCTAATAAAAAAATAACTTATGGGGACTTTATTCGTGCTTTTAATCGATTGAATGAAAAGCTGGATGGGGAATATTATTGTTCGGCTACCGATTTAATTACACCAAAAGGCAAAAAAGTTCCTGGGTTTGTTTATACTGGGTATGCTGCTGGTGCTGGCATTCGTAATATATTAGACGCAGTGGGGATCAAATATATAACCCATATGAAAGGGGGGGCTGGGGTAGCAGAACAGTCAGAAATTTATATTGAAGATCCTGCATCTCAAAAGCGGTTTCTTAGTATATTAGAGGTGTGTCACCGGTTTTCCGCGAATCAGCGAGTGGAAATCGATACTCGGGCTACCAACTGTTTTGATGATCAATGGTTTCAACAGATAAGATAATGCATTTATGCCAGAGAAATTTGTATATGAATACTAGCGTAGCGCATCTGAATAACTACAAATTTGCGTACAGGCATGTAGAACATGCCGAACGAAATACTCGCCGCTTGTCGGCGTTTTTTATTTCTTTCGCGCATGGGGGATGAGTGGTTATGTTTCATTGTTCGCGTTTTGTGGTTTTTGGGTTATCTGATATAATACTTGCATGAAGAAATTACATTTGGTTTTGGCGGGGCGGTGGTACGACAAGATTGCACAGGGCGAGAAAACATCCGAGTATCGCGAGTGCAAGCCATATTGGAATGACAGGTTAGGGCGCGTTGCGTACGATATCGGTTCGGGCGCGCGGTACAGTGTGGTGTTTCATCGTGGCTATACGGCGCGCACCATGGAATTTGTGATTGATGATGTTTTTCAGACGACCGCGAAAAATGATTTGAATTTGCCACGCGTGTGGGAAATAAAGTTAGGCACAAAAATTTCATAATACGTTTTTATTGACAATATGATTTTATTCTGATAAAAAAGTGAACAGTTGTTCACCAAGAGAATAAAATATGAAAAATTCACGCAGTGATATTTTGTTGGCAGCGTTGCAGATGTTTGCGACGCATGGATTTGATGCAGTGTCGTTGGAACAGATTACAGATAATCTGGGTATGGTTAAAAGTTCCATATACAAACACTTCAAAAACAAACAAGATATTTTTGATTCTATTATTGATTATATGGCAACGCGTGATGCGGAATTTACTGCGCGGTTTGCGATGCCTGATACGGCATCGGGTGGCGTGGCAACATTGGCCGCCGTGTCAGAATTTTCACATGCCATGTTCGATTTTTGGACGCGGGACAAATTTGCGGTTGCGTTTCGTCATATGATGACGGTTGAACAATATAAATCGCCACGTATGCGTCGCATATATCATCAATATTTTGGCGCGGGGCCGGTTGAATACATGGCGGGAATCTTTACCGCCGTAATGGGTGATGCGGACGCTGCATGGGGGCGTGCGGCGGCATTTTTCGGAATTATGCGTATGGGGTACGACCTGTATGACAATGCAAATGGTAAATCCGCCGTTGCGGCCCAAATTCATACGCAGATAGATAACTTTATACAAGGGGTACAAAATGAAATACATTAAAAGCCAACGCTATAATACGCCGGAAATCGTCAGTAAAATTATGGGGCCGAATCCTATTAAACTGACCGAAGAATTATTAGACGGGAATTTGATTGCACCGCATTCGCGTGTCTGTGATTTGGGCAGCGGTATGGGGGTGACCAGTTTATTTATTGCGCGTGAATACGGTTTTCATGTATATGCGGCGGATTTGTGGAGTGAGCCAGCAGAAAACCAAGCGTTTTTTGCATCACAGGGATTGAATGAAAATCAAATTACCGCCGTGCGCGCAGATGCGACGAATCTGCCGTTTGAACGTGAATTTTTCGATGCGGTGGTGTCGGTTGATTCGTATAACTATTTTGGGCGCGACAGTGCGTATCTGGACGATAAATTATTACCGTATGTAAAATCGGGCGGGTACATTTATATTGCAATCCCAGGGTTAAAGCATGATTTCCCAGATGGTAATTATCCAGCGGAAATGTTATTGTCGTGGACACCAGAACAACTGGCATATATGCGCGATATTGATTATTGGCGCAAAATTGTTTCGGCATCGCACGGTGCGCGCTTGATAGAAATATCAGAAATGGAAAGTAATGAAAACGTGTGGGCGGATTGGTTACAGCAAGATAACGAATATGCGGTTCATGACAGGTTGTCTATGAATGCGGGTGCGGGTAAATATTTTAACTTTATAAAAATAGTATTACAAAAAAAGTAGATGTTACTGGGTGCGAGCCGTGGAATCCATACCTATGCAAAGATGATATTTGCTCTGATAGAATCACAGTGTTGACATGAAACTGTTTTTATAACCATAAAAACCTAAAAGGAGCAAAAATGAAAAAAATAGTTATTTCAACACTGGCCGTACTGATGGCGTGCCCAGCGTTCGCTGGCACACAAAAGAGTGGCAGTGATTGGCAGATGTTTGGTCTGGATCCATACATCGCGTTGCGCGGTGGTTTGGGCTATACCAACCTGAATTACAGTTACAATGGCCACAAAGAATCCATTGGTGATATGGAATGGCAAGGTCGTGCGGCATTAGGTTTGGCAATTTGCGACACCGTCCGCAGCGAAATTGAATGGTCTTTGTTCAGCAAGGTAAAAGACAACGATACATTCGGCACAACCAAGAAAGTTGATGTTGATGCAAAGTTGCAGACCTTGTTGATGAATACCTATTGGGAATTTGGCGGTTATCACACCGTTCGTCCATTCTTTGGTCTGGGTGTCGGCGCGGCATTTTCCGAAGTTACACGTAAAGTTCCTGCCGTCCGCGATCATCACCAAGATCGTGGCAGTGTCGCCGCAATGGGAACATTGGGTATGACATTCGAAATGGAATACTTTGCGGTTGATTTGGCGGCGCGTTACACATACGCAGACGTCAATTCCGGCCTGCATAACTTTGGTGGCGATGTTGGTATCAGATTTATGTTCTGATGCTAAATATTTAGCGTGCTTGAACACCCGCATTATTGCGGGTGTTTTTATGCGCTATGTGCATGAAATCCGGCGTTTTATGATTTGTGTCCTGTGGAAGTTGTTGTTTTTTTAATGGTGAAATTCTGAAAAACTTGACCGCGGGCAAAATTGTATTTATAATGCCCAGCACAAATTTCAAGAAACAATAACAACGCGCAGTGCCTGTAACACATAAGTCCAGTTGCAGGCACTGTTTTTTATGGGGTAAAAAAATGAGTAATGTTCGCATCAAACCGGAAACAAAAATCGAATCGGTTATATTTTGTTTGGCAAACAGTTTTATTATGGTCATTGGTATGATGACATTGAATCTGTGGATTCATGGCGCGCTGAGTGTGGCGACATTCTGTGGTGGTTTTTTGCCGATATATGCGTTTGCGGTCGCACTGAATTTCTTTATTGTTGTGCCATTGGTGCAGCGGGTGGCAATTCGATTCGGTTTGATGCGGTATATTCCATTTATGATGACGGCGTGTATGGCGGGAACAATGACGTTTGTTGCGCCGATTATTGAAACGGGGCATGTGATAAATTTACTGCAATATTTGATTGCATTTCCGCGTAATTATGTCGCCGCATTTTTATTACAAAATGTATTGGCGATGCCGTTTGCAGTGCGGGCATTGTTGTGCATAAAACGCATAGTGTAAAAACGCGCTATGTGCATGAAATCCGGTAATTCCTAGGGATTCAAACCTGACGAAAAAATGTCATAAATGATATAAAATATCTTTCGTATAACCCACTAAGGAACGAAAGGAGTTCTTATATGAAAACTATGTCAGGAAAATTTTTAACATTGTCATCAATTATCGGTTTGACGGTATTGCTGGCGGGGTGCAGCACAATGTGTGGCCCAAAGAAACATCATCGTGCGCCCGCACCAAAACAGCAGGTAGAGGCCGTTATGTTCTATCAGACATACGAAGAAGCCGATGTGAACCGCGTTGGTGCAAAAATGTACACCCACAGCAGCCGCGGTGGCGAATCGGAAATGGGCACAATTAAATTTGCCGAAACAGATGCCGGCCTGAAAATGGAAGTTGATTTGAAAGACCTGCGCCCAGGCAAAGTTTATACAATGCGTGTGCACCAGTGCAAGCCATGCAACAGTGGCATGTGTTGCAGCAATTCTGCAATGCCAATGACATTGCCAACGCTGAAAATCGCCAATGCTGGCAGATTGCAAGAATCGTTCATGATTCGCGGCCTGACCGCACAGCAACTGAACAATGCAAAATTGTATCTGGAACGTGACGGTGGTTACAAAGCCGCATGGGGTACAATCGGTCAAGCATGGTAATTTTGATTTTCGGTTTCGACACAAACGCCCCCCCACATGGGGGCGTTTTATTACTTTAAGAAATATTTCTTGTGTGCTAATCTGGGCGCATGCGATGTGCGGGAATATTTCCTTTTGTAATAATTTCTGTGCTGTACGCGGCAAATGCCGGCGCGGTCAGTTTTTCACGTGATGTAATTGCATCGCGTATGACGTGGAATGAAAATGTGGAAATTCGCCGTGGCGCAAGTGTGCGTGTTGATAATATATTTACAAATGCGTCTATTATTCTGGAAAACGATGGGTCGCTGGTTGGTAATATGAATGTGTGTTCGGGTTGTGAATTATTCATTCGCAATCGTGGCCAGATGAACGTGAATTTTGATGACGCGGCGTCGGTTGTGCAACTGGTGAGCGCGCAGGCAGATATAAACAGTATCGCGTCCAATGTCACGCCCGATGTATTGGTGCGTAATGCAAATATGCTGTCTATGTCGGGGATTTTGGGAATCCGCCACGAAAATATTATTCTGGAAGATTCATCAATCTGGTTTGATGTGGCTGCACCGGTCGTGGCGACCGTTCGCGGAAATGTTGATTTGTATATTACGGACATTACGCGGTTGGCGGGTACGCCATTGTTGCGCGATATTGGTGATACGGGTCGGGTGTCGGTGATTGCAAATTTGTCTAATCCGCTGATGGTGGTGCGGACGTATGCGCGTGATGATGCAATCTATGCCGATATAGTTCGCGAAACAGATTATGCAAAGATATTAAAAGATGACACGGGTACGTTTATAAATTCTGTCCGATATACCAGACCAAATGATAAATTGGTGCGCGCATTGGACGGTGCGAATAATATGCGTGAATTGCGTGATGTTATGTCGCGTTCGGTACGCATAAATCCGATAAATTTAATGCGACCTGTGCGGGCAATTTCTGATTTTATCGATTTGGGTCAAAATCCCGCTATGCCGCGCTCAGGTCTATCGACAGCGGGTACGATTGTTTATAATGATGACTTTACAATCGAAACGATTGGTGGTGCGGTTGGTGTGAAATTTACCGATTCGTTTGGTGCAAAAATTGATGGCTATGTTGGGCGCGCTGATGCCAGTGATGATATAAATGATTTTGCTGCACGGTTATATGGTGCGACACTGCATACGTATTATGATAATGGCGAACTGTTCGGTATGATGCATATGGGTGCGACGGTTGCAAAGTTTGATACGGATTTTGTGTATGCCGGTAATGGTAAAATTGATACCGCGCCAGATGGCACAAATTACTATGGCGGGTTCAGTTTGGGCGCGCGTATGAATGCGGGTGATAAATTCGTATTTGCGCCAATCGCGGGAATAACAATGTCACGTGCATCGGTTGCGGAACAACGTGACACCGATACCCGTGAATATGTCGGATTAAATATTTCCACAGGGGCAGGGGACACGCATTTGAAATATGAATATGGCACGCAGGTACGTGCGGATACCGATGGTGGTGTTGCCGCAATGGCGCGTATGTCCGTCTGGTCTGTGGCAGATGCCGCGGGTGGTGACGTTCAAATTGGTGTGATAAATAATCCGCAGGGCACATCGTACCAAGCGGTGATATCACTGCGTGCAAGTTTCTGATGTTTATTCCGTCACAAATTCACCGCGCAGGGATGCTTTGTTCGCAGCGGTGATTTTTATGTTCGCCATTGTTGGGGCAGCGTCGTCCGCGTCAACCACACATTGTTGCATATACGGTGTGCGATATATCATGTGACGGCCGGTTTTGTCGGGCCCTTCGCACAGGCACGGCAAAACACGTCCAACGCATGCGGTGTTAAAGTCACGCTGTAATTCATTCAGATACCCATCCAGTTTGGCCAGACGCGCGGCCTTGATGTTTTCAGGTATCTGGTTTGGCATAACCGCCGCCGCGGTATGCGGGCGGGGGGAATATTTGAACGAATATGAATTGATGTATTTTATCTGTTTGGCGATTTGCATCGTCTGTTCAAAATCTTCATCGGTTTCGCCAGGGAATCCGACAATAAAGTCACTGGAAATTTGAATATCCGGACGTGCGCGACGTAATTTGTCAACTATATCTATATATAGATTTAACGAATATGGGCGGTTCATTCTTGTCAATACATCGGGCGATCCACTTTGTATAGGCATATTCAAGAAAGGCAATAACTTTGGTTCGATTGCAAACATTTCAATCAAATCGTCGGTCATTTCTGTTGGGTAACTGGATGTAAAACGTATGCGTTTTACGGCGTCCAATTTTGCGGTTGCACGAATTAAATCGGACAGACGCCACAATTTGCCATTTTCGTCCGTGTATTTATAGCCATTGACGTTTTGCCCCAGAAAGCATATTTCAACCGCACCGGTGTTCGCCGCATGCACCACATCGCGCATAACGTCGTCATATTTACGCGAAACCTCGCGCCCACGGGTATATGGAACGATGCAGTATGTGCAACAGTGATTGCAACCTTCTTGGATTGGAATGTATGCGACAACGGGGCTGCGCGTCATTTGTGGTAATTCATCAAATTTTTCCAGACCACCCAAATCAATGTTTAACAAACGTGCGTCTGGGTTGTCCAGAATTTCGGGCAGTTTATGATAACTCTGTGGGCCCAACACGAAATTCAAATCCGGAATCCGGCGAAATGCGTCCGCCCCAGATTCGCGCGCAACGCAACCAACGATGCCGAACAGGGCAGATGGCTTTTTTGCTTTGCGTACACGTCCCAGTGCGGAAAATACCTTGTCCGTGGCCTTGGCACGAACGGCGCATGTGTTCAAAATGATAATGTCGGCATCGGCGACGTTGTCGGTCTGGGTCAGACCACGCGCCGACAACATGGCCGCAATACGCTGGCCGTCATAAACGTTCATTTGACAGCCGAATGTCTGGATAAAGAATTTCTGCATATCTGACTTTATTTCTGTTTTGTGTGTTCGTTGCGGATTTTCTTGGCACGCGCCGCCTGAACGCGCTGGACACGTGCGTATGTGCGTGCGGCTTCGCGCTGGATTTCAGGTGCATGAACATCAATCGTGCCATAACGAACACCGGTGATAGCATTATTTTCAACGATAGCGACTACTTTCATTGTGCGTCCTTTTGGTTTTTGTGGTTATGATAATTTCCGTAACAAGATTTCGTTCACAACGGCTGGGTTTGCCTTGCCATGTGTGGCGCGCATTACGCCGCCGACAAAGAATCCCAACAAACCTGTTTTGCCCGCCTTGTACTGTGCAACCTGGGGGGCAGATGCCGCGATGATTTCATCAACCGCTGCCTCTATGGCCGATGTGTCGGTGATTTGTTTCATGCCAAACTTGTCGGCAATTTCGCGTGGCGTACCCGATTCGCCATCCAACATTTTGATAAAGATATCTTTGGCCTGTTTGCCATTGATTTCATTTGCCGAAATCATATCGACCAATTCAGACAAATCTGATGGGCGAATAATACGCGGCATGCCGCTGTCAGCTGTATCCACAACGTTTTTTACATCCCAATTTTCAGGGTGTGCAAACAGTTCTGAAATCAACCAGTTTGCGATTGATTTTGCATGCGATGCGTTGCCTGCAACGGCCGTATCAAACCATTTCGAAATGTCGGTTGTTTCGGTCAAACGTGCCGCGTCATATTCGGACAGACCGTATTCATTTATATAGCGTGCGCGCGTTGCCGCCGGCAATTCAGGCATTGTTTTTCTGATGCGTTCGATTTGGTCATCGGTGATGTCCAATGGCAACAAATCGGGATCTGGGAAATAGCGATAATCCAGTGCGTCTTCCTTGCTGCGCATTACGGATGTTGTGCCATCGCCCTGATTATAACGCATTGTGTCCTGTGATACCGTGCCACCGTTTTCATAGATTTCGATTTGACGGCGGGCCTCGTACTCGATGGCGGATTTAATAAATTTGAATGACACCATGTTTTTGGTTTCTGTGCGGGTGCGGAATTTTGTGTCACCAACCGGACGCACAGACACGTTCACGTCCGCACGCATAGAACCTTCTTCCATGTTTGCCTTGGACACGCCCAATGCGCGCGCGATTTCACGAATTTCGCGCAGGTAACGTTCGGCCTCGTCAGGGGACGAAATGTACGAATTGTTTTCTGGGTTTTTAACATCCAAGAATGTTACGATTTCCAACAATGCAACACCCGTACGGTTATAGTCCGCGAATGATTTTGTCGGGTGAACATCATGTTTCAATTTACCGGCGTCTTGTTCCAAGTGCGCACGTTCAATTAAAATCTTTTTAGGATTGCCATCGTCGCCCATGATTTCAACCCAGCCACGACCAACAACCGGTGGTTCTTCGGCAGGTTGTGAAATCTGATAACCTTGGGGCAGGTCAGGGTAAAAATACTGTTTACGGGCAAATTTACTGTGGCGTGATATTTCGGCATTCAGCCCCAATCCCATTTTAATCGCCTGTTCAACACAATATTCATTCAGTACCGGCAACATACCAGGCATTGCCACGTCAACCATAGAAACCTGAGTATTTGGGGCGACCGTTGGGTTGTAATCCGCCGATGCACCACTGAACAGTTTGGATTTAGACAACACTTCGATATGTGTTTCCAGCCCAATAACCAGTTCCCAATCTGTTGTTTTGCCCTTTATTGTAAACATTTTTTCTTTTTCCTTGCTTTTTGTCTTTTCGTATCTTATTATGGCGTCCGTTGGCTAGGTAGCTCAGTTGGTAGAGCAAGGGACTGAAAATCCCTGTGTCAGCGGTTCGATTCCGTTCCTAGCCACCATTTTTATTTCTGCGTGCGTTTCGCGCGCTTTTTTTATTCCCCCATGATTACGGTTGGACGATTATCAACACCGCTAAATTCTTGGATGTGCTTTGCCAACTGCAAAACGCGCATATCGTCAAAGCGACGGCCAACAACCTGCATCCCCAGTGGCAGACCATTTTCCGCCAATCCCGCAGGTACACTGCATGCCGGTACGCCCGCCAAGTTCATTGCGACGGTGAACAAATCCAATGCATAGTATTCCAATGGTGTCAAATCTGAATCCAGTGGCATTGCCGTGCCGGCACTGGATGGACATACGATTAAATCGCACTGATCAAATGCGGCGGTAAAACTGTCGGCAATCATGCGACGAACACGTGCGGCCTGCATGAAATATACCTCATACGATTCACTGGACAGAACCGCCGTGCCAACAATCATACGACGCTGAACCTCTGTGCCGAAACCGGCGGCGCGGGTCTTTTTATATGTGTCGATTAAATCAGCCCCTTCGACGCGCAGACCGTAACGCATACCGTCATAGCGGGCCAGATTCGATGATGCCTCGGCCGGGGCGATGATGTAGTATGCCGCCAATGCGTCCAAGATGTTTGGAATTGAAACCTCTATGATTTCTGCGCCAGCGGATTTCAAATCTGCGATGCGGGCATCAAACAGGCGTTTCATATCAGGTGATATTTTTACGTTCGTAAATTCTTTGATGACCCCAACGCGTAATTTTTTGCCGCTGCCCACGATTGGTTGCAATTCACCACTGAATGTAAAACCATTTTCTGCGCTGGTGGAATCCTTTGGATCATGACCCGCCATCACAGACAGCATCAATGCCGCATCGTCGGCGGTGCGTGCGATAGGGCCGGGGGTATCCAAACTGGATGCGAATGCGACGCAACCCCAACGACTGCACAACCCGTATGTTGGTTTCATACCGACCAGACCCGTAATCGCGGATGGAAAACGAATTGAACCACCCGTGTCTGTACCGGTTGCCGCCATGGCCAGACCACCTGCAACCGCACTGGTTGAACCGCCCGATGAACCGCCCGCCGTCAGGCGACGCGACAGTTGCCATGGATTTACCGGTGCGCCAAAGAAACTGGTCTTGCTGAATGTGCCCATGGCAAATTCGTCCAAGTTGGTTTTACCCAACAAGACAGTGCCTGCATCAATAAATTTTTGGGATACGGTCGATTCGTATTCGGGAACAAAATTTTCCAACATGTGCGATGCCGCTGTTGTGCGAATACCGCGGGTGGCAAACAAATCCTTCATCCCAATGGGAATACCGTCCAATGCGCCGGCCGTGCCATCGGCATAGCGTGCGTCGGCCGCGGCGGCGTCCGCCAATGCGCGGTCAGGCGTCGTGGTGATATAGCAATTCAATTTTTCGCCAAACTGTTCAATTCGGTTCAAATATGCACGTGCCAGTTCAGTTGCGCTGATGGCGCGTGATTTTAATTTCTGTAATGCCTGTGTAATCGTTAAATCAATCATTTTATTCACCATCCATAACCTTGGGTACTGCAAAATATCCACGTGATACGCCCGCCTTGTCAGGGGTGTTTGCCATGACCGCGTCACGAATATTTCCATCGGTAACCGTGTCTGCGCGCTGGGGCAATTTGTGTTGTGCCGGATTCAACATTGGTTCAACACCACGGGTATCAATTTTCTGTAATTTGTCCAGCCAATCAATCACGGAATCAATGTTCATTTGTTCCAGTTTTTCATCAGAAATTTCGATTCTGATCAGATTGGCAAATTTCTGTAATTGTTGCTTGCTAAACGCCATTTCAGATCCTATTATTTAATCAGAGGAAATTATACAATGATTCTGCCAGATTTCAAGGGTTTTCCGCGCAGTGGACGCATAATTGGAATTGATTGGGGGGCAACGCGTACGGGGGTTGCCGTGTCGGACGCAACGCGTGAATTTTTATTCGTGCGCCCGCAAATTGTTGTAAAAAATCCAAATGACATTCCGGCAAAAATCGTTGATGTTGCCATCACAGAGCAGGCGGTTGGAATCATCATTGGTTTACCATTGCGTGGTGATGGCACAGAATCAGATACAACCGCGCGCGTTCGTGAATGTGCGGCGGCGATTGAAAAACTGACCGAAATTCCCATTGCATTTATTGACGAGAGTTATTCCAGCACCGCCGCCCAAGATGATATGGGGCGCGTGCGCCGCGGGGACATAAAAACAAAACTGGATTCAGAATCTGCACGTGTAATTTTGGAAAATGCAATCGCCATGATGCGTCGTGCGCAATAATCAAAAAAGCCCAGATTCAATGTACATAGCGCGATTTTATTCGTCGCGCTTGTCCGGAATTTTTCCGTCCGCAGACAGCAGTACCGCAATCCAACGTGTGGAATCAAATTGTGCGGTGATAATGAATGTTGCCACCAATAATGGCACACTGAAAAACATACCGGCAACACCCCAAATCATGCCCCAGAATACCAAATTTATCAGTATCGCCAGTGTCGACAGGTTCAGTGTTTTTCCCGTCAATTTTGGTTCAATAATATTGCCCAGTAATATTTGCAGGCCAATCAATCCGATTGCCACCAGAATTGGTTGATGCAAGGTTGGGGCGGTTGCCAACGAAAACATAATGGGCAGACCGCACGCCACGATTGCGCCGATTGTTGGAATATAATTTGCAATGAACACTATAAATGCCCACACGCCTGCAAATTCCAAACCGATGGCGTGCAACCACAGGTATGACAGCAGACCTGTCGCCGCTGAAATCAGGGTCTTCATAAACAGGTATTTTTTCATGTTGGTATCAATACTGTTCAAAATATAACGCATCTTTTTGAATTGCGTTTTATTTGGAAACAAGGCCGAGAATTTTTTATCAAATGTTGCTTGTTCCACAAACATGAATAGCAGGTATATGCAAATCAGTCCAACCGATGTTGCAATGCCCGCCAAGGACGAGCCAACACTGCTGGCGATTCTGGTAACGTTGGGCAGCAACGATGCATCAAATCGAATGCCCAATGTCCCCGATAATGTGACGCCGATTTCAACCAGTTTATGTTGAATCGCGGGCAGGGCGACAAACAATTCTGAAAACATTGGGCGTACCTGTGATGCAAACAGATACAGCAGACCCGCCATCGCGCACAGTGCAATGATATTAGATATCCAATCAAACACGCCCGCTGCAATCGGGTGTGTGTGGTGTGCGTCCGCGTCATGCAGTGGCAATACCTTGCGACAATATGCAGATATGGCATTTATCAAATACCACAGGAACGTTGCGACCAACAGTGGAATTAAAATCGCACGTCCCAACCACAGAACAAAAATGAATCCTGCAAGTAAAATTATTCCGTTCATAAAATCCCTCCCTGTGCCGCGATACTGTGCACATAGCGCGTTTTTTTACTGGTTTGTATTTTGTGTTGTGTCTGTTACCGTTATGGCCATATTTTCATATGCACTGATTTGCGATATTTGTCGATACGTAATTACCGATACGGCCAAAATCATAATGATGTTCAGCACGACGGCAACGGTTGCATATGCGCCACCAATATTTTTGCAGAAACGCTTTGCACCAACGGCCGATGCCCACATTGTAAACAGCAGTGTCGCCGCGCATGTCCAGAATATTGTCTGAATCCCGAACATAAATCCGGTGAACAATGTCAAAATCGCAAATGCCAATATTGTATGCGATGGACGCGATACAATCCAATTAGTCAGGTTTTTATACCATGCTGCATGAATTGGAATAACAGGCGTTTTGGGTGCTTTTTCATCCGGCAAAATGTACCCCGGAATCCAAATCAGGTTAAATCCAAATGGGATGCTGCAAATGATTTTCCATGTTGGAATATTCATTGCGCGGCCACGGCGGAATTTGGCATACACATTTGCCAATGACAATCCAACCAAGTATGCATATGCGACGAACATCACCGCCGCCAACAGCACGAATATCACATTGCCCGCCGTGCCCATCATCGCCAGTGATATCAAGAATGATTGCGCCTGCATAATGGCCAGCATTGCAACAAATACCGCCAGTGCCAGAACATATGCCTGTGCATTTTCCAATGCAACAAAACTGTATCTGTCCAGATTATCGTGGGGCAGGCGATGAAACAGCAAATAGGTGGCGAACACAATCGCCGCAATCGATAAAATCAACAGTGTCGCCAGTGCGGTCGCGCCACCGATTGTGGCCGAAACAATTTCATACGGTATCATAACCGCGATACCCAATCCCAACAGCGTCAACGCAAATTTCAGTGGACGCCACAGAATCCACGACATCAGACATTGTGATTTGTTTTCAGACATGTTTGTTTCCTTTTTTGTTTGTTTTTATTTGTCGTTATTATTTTACCATAATATGGCCGCCGGACAAAGTTGTTATATCAGACGCGCCGACCATGGACGTAAATGTTGGTTGGTGACTGATAAACATAAATGTTGTGTCGGGCATTTCATGGATTGTTTGTGCAATCAATTTCTGGGTATCGGCGTCCGCCCCAGAATCCGGTTCGTCCAGAATTGCAAACGCGGGTGCAATCATTTTCAGGCGCAGTAACATTAAACGCTTGCGTTCGCCACCGGAAAAACCGACGTTGATACTGCGATTCAGCCATTCTTTTGGAATATTTAATTCGGCGCGGACGCGTTCCAAGGTCTGCAAAAATTCGCCCATTGATAAATCGCGACCTGTTTTGAAATGCGTGTGCGCGGCGGCGGAATGTTTCAGAAAACTCAGCACCGTCAGCCCTGGGATTTCAGGAACATTTTGCGCGCCCAGAAATATGCCCAATAATGCGCGCGTTGTTGCGTTTTCATGTGTGATGTCGCGACCGTCAAAAATAATTTCGCCACTGTCAATCTGGTACATTGGGTTGCCGGCAATAACGGCGGCCAATGTTGATTTGCCCGACCCATTGTGTCCCGCCAGCAAGTGTCGCGCGCCCGCCGCGACGTTCATATTTACGTTGTGCAATAATTCTTTGCCGTCCAGTGATACAGATAAATTTTTTATTTCCAGCATGTTTATATTCCTGTACTTAGTTTTTTGACAATGCCATTTGAATCAGTTGTTTTGATTCCACCAAAAATTCCATCGGCAGGCGTGATATAATCGGTGCCGCCGATGCGCCGATAATCAGGGCGGTTGCTTCGTCCTCTGCAATGCCTGATTGCATCAAGAACAATAATTGACCGGCGTCGATTGCACCGGTGGTGGCCTCGTGACTCTGGGTGTTTTCGCCGTTTGTGTGAATGATTGTGGGCAGTGTATTTGCCGTGGCATCATTGCCAATTATGCGCGTGTCACACTTTGATGCGTTTTTACCGCCGCGCCCTGAAAATGAAACCAAACTGCGAAATGTTTGTTGTGATGCATCGGTTGCCACGCCATATGACACAATGTTCGAAATGGTGTTGTTGCCAATATGAATCATCTTTGTCCCCGTATCGGCCAGTTGCGCGCCCCGTGTAATGGTCAGTGAATAAAAATCACTGTGCGCGCCATCGCCCGCCAGAATTGTCGACGGGTATTTCCATGTCATCGCAGAACCGATTTCAACCTGTGTCCAATCAATGGTTGCATTTTTCTCGGCGCGGCCGCGTTTGGTCACAAAATTCAATATTCCGCCAACATTTTTGCCATGTGCGGGCGTGCCTGCATACCAGTTTTGAACGGTCGCGTATTTAACGCGCGCGTCGTCCAATGCAACGATTTCAACAACACCACTGTGCAGTTGATGGTTCGGACGGCGTGGGGCACTGCACCCCTCCATATACGATAATTCTGCACCCGTGTCTGCGATAATCAGTGTGCGTTCAAACTGACCAATTTTAGCGGTTTCAATTCTGAAATAACTGGCCAAATCAATGGGACACTTTGTGTGTGGTGGAACATACACAAACGTACCGTCTGAAAATACCGCGGCATTCAATGCGGCAAAGAAATTGTCGGTTGCCGGTACAACATGGCCCAGATATTTTTTTACCAATTCGGGGTATTTTTTTACCGCGTCTGAAAATGGCAAGAATATAATCCCTAATTTTTCCAGTTCGGCGGTGTACGATGTGTGCACAGAACGGCTGTCGATAACGGTGTCGGTTGCCATTCCCATCAGGGCGCGTTTTTCTGATTCTGGTAATCCCATTTTGTCGTACGTATCGCGCAGGTCGGAATTATCAATCGGGGTGGGCTCGTTATAATAATTCAGGGCGTCGTAATCAATCGGTGCGTATTCAAATTCCGCCCAGTGTGGTTCTCGCATCTGTGTCCATGCATGAAATGCCGCCACACGCCAATCGGTCAACCACGCGGGTTCGCCACGAATACTGGAAATTTCACGGACAAGATTTTCGGTCAGTTTTGCCATTTAATCGTTACTTTGTGCCGCCAGCGTGCGTGCCTGTGCAAAGAACGTCAGCGACTGGCCCAGCAAACCGTCGGTAAATGTCGCAGACAAAATACCCTCGGGTTCAGTGGTGGTCAGGTGCTGTAAAAACGCGTCTGCGCGGCTCATGTAATTGTCGACGCTGCGGGCAACCTCTGAATCCAGTTTAATACAACGACGCAATTTTTCCAGTACAAATGGGTTCTTGTTGTATTCGTCCAAAATGCCACCCAATGCACGCCACAATGGATGTTCGGGGGTTGCGCGTGGCATAACATCAATCGCCGCCATAATTGGAATCAGGTGTTGTAACAGGTCTTGATAAATAACCTCTGCATGTTCGGCGACGGCGTTTGTTGCGGACTTGTTTTTCAAAACAGATTGAATTTTAACAATCAGGTTGTATTGGTATGTCAGTGTTTTTTCCAGATTGCGCATGCGGCGATTTATGCCAAAAATCAATGTTGCAATCACGACGGAAATAATAATCACCACAGAAATACCACTTAAAATCAATATGTTTTGCATATTCGTCCCCTAAAATTAGATATTGTTGTAGACAGTATAACATCTTTTGCCGATTCGTGCGATTTTATCTTGCAAATATAAATTTGTGCGGGTGCGATTTGGTCTTGCACAGATTCGGTCAAATTGTTATAATAAGTACAATAAATAAGATAAATCATTCAGGAAAGGAAGATTTTATGTTCCGCAAGATTTTTATTGTCGCAATGTTTGCAACCGCGGCCGGCTATTGCTTTGCCGCAGAATCGTTGCCCCAGGTTGTAACGAGTGAGGTTTTTTATTCCCAAGACAAGACGGTTGATGAAAATCAATCTGTTCAGACCGATACAACAGAGGAATCACAGGTAGCAACGGCTGTGCCGGTGTGGCCAATCGCGGGTTCTGATGCAGACGTAGAGGTTGCATGCGAAGATGGCATGTGTGCCAAGGATAAACAATCCGACAATATTCGCATCGTGTCAAAGATTGGTACGGATTTGGTTGTTGAAAATAATTTCAATCTGGGTACGAATGCCGGCTATGGTGATTGGTCGGGTGGGGCGAATATGCTGCACGGGACACAAATCCCAGTTGGTTTTGATGACGAATGCAATTCTGGTTCTGAAATGCCATTGCTGCATCGTGAAATGTTGGAAGATGACGGGGGCAGTGTTCTGTCCGTATCACGCAGCGGTCGCAAGAATTGCAACAAGAATGCCGATGCGTATTCTGCATTCGCAGCCAAGATGGGTATGAACAAGGTTGATGAAAACGGCAATATCTTGGCCGGTGCAGATGAAGATAGCGAAATCGCGGTCAACGCATCTGCGGATGCAGAACCGTCTGTGAAACTGACCGATCAGGTTCGTTCGTGGGTTGTTGCCAATGGCCAGACCCTGCGCGAAGTTTTGCAAAACTGGTGTGACAAAGAAGGTTGGGATTTGGTTTGGGCGACATCACGTGAATACCCGATTGAAGCCAGCGCGGTATTCAAGGGGCGTTTTGTTGATGTGGCGTCGGCATTGGTTCGTAACTTTGGCCGTGCAACACCAATTCCATATGCGAAGTTCTACAAGGGAAACCGTGTATTGGTGATATCTACAACCGAAGAATAAAACCGCAATCGCGTTGCCGTAGGAGAAAGAATAATGACGAAATCATTCAAGATGTTATTTATGTTCAGTGTGCTGGGCGTTGCGCTGGCGGCGTGTACGGCACGTGAATCAGCCAAGGTTGCGGCGACCGTTGACCAGAACTTTATCAATGCATACGATGCATTTGAAATGGCCAAGAACCCCACAGCCAAGGTTGCCAGTGGCGATACCGTTTCTATGTCCGAAGGGGTATGGTTGGGCAGCAAATCAACCGTTCTGGAACATCGCAATAATTTGCCATCGCAATTTGAAACCGATACCGGCGTTACAATTTTGTTGAATGAACCGGTTACATTGCAGGTTTTTGCAAACGATGTGCATTCAATAACTGGCATTCCGGTCAAGATTGACAGTCAGGTAAATTCCGAAAAATTAAAAAAGACAATCAATGTTGCGTACACCGGCAAATTGTCGGGTCTGTTGTCACAGGTGGCGACCGATTTGGATTTGCTGTGGTATTATGACAAGACATCGATTGTGTTCTATGAAACAGAAACCAAGACATTTACATTGTATGCCTTGGGTACAGATGTATCATACCAGACCGCGGTTCAAACCGACGATGGTAATCAGGTTGCATTGGAATCCACGTTGAAAGAATGGGACGAAATCGAAAAGGCGATTTCTGGTATTATTGGCAAGGCCCAGAATGCAGATTTCACCGTATCGCGCAGTTTGGGTACAATCACTGTTACCGCACCACCATCGGTTCTGGCACGTGTCAGTGATTATATCAACAGACAGAATAAACGTCTGTCCCAGTTGGTGACCATTGATGTCAAGGTTTTGCAGGTATCAATTTCGAATGATTCGGCGTTTGGTTTGAACTTGGCGGCGGCAATCAACAGCGCGTCGGGGCTGAACATCGTTGCGAATCCAAAGAATAATTTGGCCACGACCGAGGCCAGTTCCATGAACATCGCCGTGCTGTCGAATACTGTATCGGCGTTGACGGGTGCAACACATACCGAAGGTGGCAAGGAAGTTTCCGGTGCGTACACCGCAGACCAAATTAAAAACGGTTCGTTGGCGCGTGCCGCGGGCAGTGCCGCATTGATTGAGGCATTGGCAAAGCAGGGCAAGGTATCGTTGGTAACAAACGTTGGTGTTACAACCCGCAGCAACCGTGTTGCGCCGGTGAATAACACCAAGACCACAGGTTACATCAAACGTTTTGAATCACGTAACTTTACAACGGTTGAATCCAGTACGGTTGATCAGGACGATTTGGAAACTGGGTTCTCGATGCAGTTGTTGCCGAACGTTTTGGAAAATGGCAAGATTCTGTTGCTGTTCCGTATGTCGGTTCGTGAATTGCTGAAAATGTCAACCCAGACCATTGGCGAGGTTACATTGCAGTTGCCAGAGGTTGAAGAGCGCAGTTTCATGCAAGAAGTTATCATGGAATCCGGCCAGATGTTGGTTGTGTCTGGGTTTGAAAAGCAGACCAATAATGATACACGTTATGGCTTGGGTGATCCGGACTTTATGGCGTTGTCTGGTTCGCGTGAAACATCGGCGACGCGTGATACATTGGTGGTTATCTTGACACCACAGGTATTGGTCAGCCCGATGGATGCAGAACGCAGTATCCAACAACATTGGGGCGCACCACTGAATTAAGAAATAAAACCGGCAATCGCCGGTTTTATTTTTAGAAAGTGCACGTTTTATTTACTGGATTGCTTCGTTACACTCGCAATGACAAATGTGCCAGCAGAGTATAGAAAACGAATTGCAGCAAAATGCGGTTCGCAAACAGCATACAGGTCAGAATTCTGTAAGTAATGTTACGCTAACGGTGTGTTGTCTGTGTACTGAGTTCTTGTTCCATCTGTGTTTTGTTTTGATTGGTTGCACTATACCTGTGGTGTTAGCATCCGGCGGGAGGGCTGCTTTGAAAAAAATCCGCCGATTGGGGCGGATTTTTTATACAGCAAAAGGCGCACAGAAAATGTGCGCCGGTGTACCAGACCATAATGGCATTATGCCATCTTGGAAACTTTTTTCGCCAGACGAGAAATCTTGCGCGCGGCACGCTGTTTTGGCATAACCTTGCCGGCGGATTTCATAATTTTGCTTTCTGCGGCGCGGGCGGCGGCTGTTGCGGCGGCCTTGTCCCCAGATTCGATTGCAACCAATGCCTTTTTCGTGGCTGTTTTAACAGCACTGCGACGGGCGGTATTCACGGCGTTTTTCTTTTCCGTGACCAAAATTCTTTTTTCAGATGACTTATGATTTGCCACTTTATTTTCCTTTTATTTAGTCAAGTTTCCTGCTATTCTATAAAAAACAAACATAAAATCAAGGAAAAATAAAATGATGTATGTATTTGCGATAATTATTTCTTATTTATTGGGTTCGATTCCAATGGGATTGGTGTTCACACGCCTGATGGGCAAGGGGGATTTGCGTCAAGTGGGCAGTGGTAACATCGGCGCAACAAACGTTATGCGCGTGGGTGGCCTGCGTATGGCGGGCGCGGTATGGTTGTTGGACATGGCCAAGGCCATTGCGGCGGTTTTTATCGGGCGCGCCGTTGGTGGTGACGCGTTTGCCGCATGGTGTGGTTTTGCAGCGATTGTTGGGCATTGTTATCCCGTATGGTTGCGTTTTCATGGTGGCAAGGGGATTTCGTCGCTGTTTGGTACTATATTGGCAATCAGTCCGGCGGCATTTGTGATATGCGGTATTGAATGGCTGATTGTGGCGTTGACATCGGGGTATTCGTCGCTGGGTGCGGTGGTTGTATTTTGCCTGATGCCGATATTTGGTTTCGTTATCGGAACGCAGACGGGATTGGCATTCTTGGCCATGGGGTTGTTGTGTCTGTGGCGGCATCGTGAAAATATCAGCCGTCTGGTGCATGGCACAGAATCCACCATCAAATGGAAATGGAAAAAATAGTTTTTATTGGGGCGCGTGCGCCCCTTTTTCTTTTGTATTTGGTCTTTATTTTTTATGCGATTTGTGATATAATGCGGGAAAGAATTAGGGAAGGGACAGAATGAATAAAATTCTATACTTTGTTATGTGTGGTTTGATTGCAATGCCGGCAATGGCGGCATCACCCGCCGGTCAGGCACGTCGCTCTATGCAGACCCAAATGGTCACAAATGCGCCACGTCGTGCGACAACCGCGTCGACAAACCAGATTACGGCAATGGCGTCTGCGGCAAATTCAACCGCGTCTGATACGACCAGCGAGAATAAATCCAGTGCGCGTGTTGAACCGGTCACGGACACCAAGACCGTTGATACCCGCGAAAAGGAAAAGAACGCATGCATCAATAATAATATTGGTATTGGCAATACGTTTGTTTGGGCGTCACGTTACAGCAATCGTGATAACTATGCGACAATGGTCGAAGATACCGAAAATCCTGAAAACAACACATGCTTTGTTCGGGTAGAGGTTAAATCCACCGATAACCGCGTCAGCACATCTGATATTCCCGCAAAATACTTTGAATGGGGTCAGAATATAACCTGTGGCGCATGGGCGGACGAAGGAACGTTGAAACAACGTATTTTGGATGCCAAGAAGACCGCGCGTACATGGGCGACCGTTGGCGGTGCGGTTGGTGGTGCCGGCGTTGGTGTTGGTATCATGGAACTGTTTGGTAATAAACTGATTGGGGGCAAGGTTCAAGGTCAAAAGAACCTGAGTGAAGATAAATTGTTAAAGAGCCAGTTGCTGACACTGAAAGAAAAGAACCCAACGCAGTATACTGAATTTAAGAATAATCTGAGTGACTTGGTTAAAGAATGCCAGAAAGATATCTGGACTGATAAAACCAGACCAACTGCGTGCACAGAATATGATTTCGAAAGCATTTTGAATGCCATGAAATAATTCTGCGTTGCATAACGTAAATTGAAAAACGACCCACATTTTGGGTCGTTTTTACTTTTAATATATATGTGAATTTTTTTATAGTGATTGGTATGAATAAAAACCTGTTTGAAAAATTATTGATTTTACGCAGTGCTGGTATTGGGCCGGCGCGTTATAACGAACTGTTGCGCCGATTCGATGGTGATGCGGTGGCCGCTGCGGCGGCATTGAATGCAAGCGTCGCGCATCGTGATGCGGTTATGCGTGAAATGGCACGTGCGGCCGAGTTAAATATACATTATATATGTGATGATGATGAATTGTACCCAGCGGCATTGCGTGCGGTAAAAAATCACCCGCCGGTATTGACCGCGCGGGGAAATCTGGACACGCTGCGTCGGCGTGCCGTTGCAATGGTGGGTACGCGTCACGCGACGGCGGCGGGTATGGAATTTACGGCAAATTTGGCCACAGAATTTGCGTCGCACGGTTTGGTGGTTGTGTCTGGTATGGCGATTGGCACGGATACCGCGGCGCATCGTGGCGCATTGCGCGCGGCTGGGGACGCCCAGACGATTGCGGTTCTGGCGGGCGGGGTGGATTATATATGGCCGGTTGAAAACGAATCGTTGTATTGGGACATTGTTTCGCGCGGCGTGGTGGTCAGTGAAATGCCGGTTGGATTTACGCCGGTCGCACAAAATTTTGTTCAGCGCAATCGCTGGGTCGCAGGAATCGGGGAAAAATTGATTCTGGGCGAGGCCGACATGCAATCTGGCAGTATGCGTACGGCCCGATTCGCAACCGATATGGGACGCAAAATCTATGCAATACCGTCGCACCCCGCGGATTCCCGCGCCGCCGGCCCAAATTCACTGATAAAATCAGGCGCGGCAGAATTGTGCATGGGCGCATCTGATTTCCCAGAATTGGAAAATGATTCCCAATCGTTACAAAAAAAATCAAAAAAAGATACGGGTGAAAATTCCTTGCTGGATAAATTGGGTGCGATTCCAGTGTCAGAATCTGTATTGGCAGAAATTGTCCAAAAAAGTATTTTGGAAATTAAACGCGATTTGGTTGTCCTAGAATTGCAGGGTTTGGTGCAAAAAGTAGACGGTGGATATATTCGGATATGAATCTTTTCTTGTCTATACAATGTATATACAAACCGCGGAAATCGGGCAAAAAAACGAATCGTTGTCAAAAAATAAATGTTCAAAAATTGTTTAACATTTAGTTGAAAATCGAAATTTATCTTATAACTTATTTGACGTATCCAAAACGATTGAGACCGAGAAACTCAATCACCAAAGCGAGAGGGTTAAAAGTAGGGCTAACATAAACACTAAATTTTATGAAACAGTAAAATTTAGCGTTTATGTGCAGGTGATTTTTACACTCTTGCGCTGGCAGGAAACTCTTTTAGAGAAAGGAAAGGAGAAACGACATGCAGGCAGCGGCAACAAAAAAAATGACTAACTTGGAAACAATCAAGGGGGCCATTGCCGCAAAAATGGATTCTGCTGCGTTCTCGTCTTGGATTGCCCCATTAAATTTTGAAATTTCTGATGATACATTGGTCTTGACCGCCCAGAATCAATTCTCGGCTGACTTTATTTCTGGTGTGCATGGTGCGACATTGAATGCGGTTGCAGCGGAATTTGGTTTGGCGGTGCGTATTGCGGTTCGTGGTGCGTCAGTGGCAAACACAGTTGCAAACGACAACAATGTTCAGTCATTTGCCCCAGCGGCAACAGTGGCATCTGATGATGCGGCGGCAAACTTTGATGAATTTGTTGTATCTGATGAAAACGCGTTTGTGTTGTCTGCGTGCAAGAAATTGGCGGCGGGCGCGGTTGCATTCTCGCCTCTGTTTATCTATGGGCCGGCGGGTTGTGGTAAATCATTGTTGGCGCGTTGCGTGGCGAATGCAACGGCGGGTCGCGTGGTTATGATGTCTGGTGGTGAATTTGTTTCTGAATTTACACGCGCATTGCATGATCGTACAATCTTTGCATTCAAAGATTACTGCCGCAAATGTGATACATTTATCATGGACGATGTCCAGATGTTGGCGGGCAAGCGTGCAACATGCGAAGAATTTTTGCAACTGGTTGTTGATTTGCGCAACGCCGGCAAGAACGTTGTTTTGACAGCGAACGCCGCGCCCAGCAACCTGACAGGTTTTGATCATCGTGCAAAATCATTGTTGGCGTCTGGCTTGGTCGCTGATGTTGTCGCGCCAAGCGCGAATGCACGTCGCGTAATCTTGATGCGTGCGGGTGTTGCATCAGACGTTGCCACAGAATTGGCATCACGCACCGCGGCGGACGGTCACTTGGTACACGGCATTGCCACAAAAATCAAGGCGTATACAGAATTGATGGGTGCGGCGGTTGATATGACGGTTGCATCACGTTTGTTGGCGGACACATTGCAGCGCGCAAAAACACCAATCGCAATGGTTCGCAATATGTGCGAAAAATTGGGCGTTTCTTATGATGCAATCTGTGACCGTGGTCGTGCACGCGCATTGGTTATGGCGCGCCAGACAATGATGGCGGTATTAAAGGGTGCAACAAACTTGTCTTTGTCCGAAATTGGCCAGTATGTTGGCGGTCGTGATCATGCAACGGTCGTATATGCGATTGCGCAGGTTGAAAAGCAAAAGCAGGGCGATTTGGTATTGGCTGCACAAATCAATCAACTGATTGCAGAATGCAAATAAAACCCAACGCCCGCATTTAGTGGGCAAGTGACAAAGTGATATAGTGATAAAGTGATCCGTCTGCACTGA